>CAJLNC010000082.1 GCA_905207905.1 uncultured Lachnospiraceae bacterium
GTGACCTTAGGTCACCTTCAAGTACTTTTTTTAAAATTTATAAAAAAGAAGTTCGCTCGCAGAATTACAGCCTGGGTTGGGTTCCTTTGGAACCCTCTTTTCCGGATCATTTTTTGCAGAGAAATGCGCCGGCATCCTTTGTCACTGTAAAGGTGTGGGCGGTTTTTTGTTCCACAAAGCTGCGGAAGTCTTTATACCGCTCCAAAAGATACTGATTCTGATTGCCATGGCAGGAGAGAATGTATTCGATCAGAGGTTCCGGTCGGTTCACAGCCAGGGAATCTGCATAGACCAGAGCTTCAATGCTGGAAAAGTAAGGGGACAGAATCTTTTCGCCGTTTTCCAACCCGAACTTCTGATACAGCTTGTCTGCTGAGAGGAAAATGTGGCTGTCAAAATCTTGTACCAGCTGGTTGATTTCTTTCATGTGTTTGGTTCCGTAAGTACTGCAAAGGAAACGTCCTTCAGGTTTGAGAACCTTCCGTACCTGCTGGCATACCTGTGGAATGTCATGACAGTAGAACAGCACATGATCAGCGATCACCAGATCAAAGCTCTCTTCCGGGAAGGGCAGGCTGTGGCAGTCCAGAGTCTGAAAGGCGAAGCGGGAATCCTCCGGCCCAACGGAGCGGCGGGCATCACGGATCATCCCTTCTGAAATATCGGTGAGAAGAATGGAAATTTGTTTTGGAAGCAGTGATTTATTTTCCGTCCAAAGAGCTCCGTTTCCACAGCCAAGCTCCAGAATGCGCATATTGGGACGGATCTGGCACTGCTCATAGATCCAGGGAAACCAGCCCTGTTTATTCTGAGAATACAGGCGGTGGAGACGGATTCTGGCAGAAATATTGTTGGCATTTTTGTACTGGCTGGCCAGACTTTTTTCCATATTGGTAAGATGAATCAGATTCAACATCTGACTCCAGTTCACGTCATGATGATTTTCAATGGCGCTGGCCGTATCCTCAATGGCTTTTTCTACCATCTGCATCTGTTCGATCTGGTCCTGAACCAGCTTTAACTGGAGCTTCAGAGAATTCAGCATAAAGTGGTAGTCTGCATCAGCAATGGTCATTCCACGAATATCATCCAAAGAAAAGCCCAGATATTTCAAAAGCAGAATCTGCTGGAGTCTGGCAAAATCAGAGTCTGTATAAAAGCGGGCTCCGCTGTCATTAACATAAGAAGGTTTTAAAATATTCTGTTTATCATAAAAACGGATGGTTCTCACAGACACATCCGCCATCCGGGCAAATTCACCGGAAGAGTAGTAGCCTGGCAGTTTCATAGCAGTTCTTTCCTATATGAAAAATAGTAGTAATCAACTTAACTTTTGTGTAATCGGACAGAGGACGTCCGTTCATAGGGCTTTTGACATCCTAATCTTTATAGGAATATTATGTAGGAATCTTCCCCAAAAGTAAAGGGGAAGATTGGAAAATTACAGAGAGTGGCCGCACTTGCAGCAGTTCTGAAATTTCTGTTTTGTCTCCGTGATTTTCTGCTGTTCCGCAGCAGGAGTGGGATAGAAGCCTTTGGCAGACATCATGTGGAATACTTCATTCTGGATTTCATGCTCATCGTTTAAGATGCGCATTACAGTGTTCCGCACATTCTCATGCGCGCATTCATTGGAGAATAAATTGAAATTTCCGGTAGAATATTTCTGGGTGTTTAAGGCATCGGACAGAAGCTGTTTTTCGGGATAAATGTTGTTCATGGGGAACCTCCTAACCTAAAAGAGAATATAATTCATTGAAATGGGTCTGGTGTCTCTGAGAGATCTGGAGAAATTTGGATCGGATCTCCTGATCCTGTGTCTGGTCAGCCAGCATCTGATATTTTTTTACCAGCTGTTCTTCCTCTGTCAGGGAATCGCTTAAAAAAGAAAGTTCTTTTGCAGATAAAGTTTCCATGATGGTCCTCCTTTATTGGGAAACAATAATGTGGTGCAGCGTGTTTTGAAAGGCTCTGCCGGATAAGATGAAAAAGCGCAGAGAACTCTTATACAAAGCGGCACCACTGGTAGTATGGCCGGATTTTTTTAAAATATGTATTTTTGCTTGTCAAATAAGCGGTAAGAATGTATTATAGAGCTATGGCTTTGTCTTTGAAGCTGTCGGAAGGACAGTTTATGAAAACTATGAGAAACGGAGGATGTTCCATATGTATAAAGAGCAGATAGATGCTTACATTGACAGTAAGCGGGAAGAGATCCTGGAAGATGTAAAGGCTTTAGTGCGGATCAACAGCCAGAGAGGTGCGGCTCTTCCTGGCAAGCCTTACGGAGAAGGGCCCGCTGCTGCGGTGAAGAAGGCCGGAGAGATGATGGAGAAATATGGTCTCACAGTAAAGAACTATGATAATTACGTAATCACAGGGGATTTTGGCCCAGGTGAAAAGGAATTGGATATCCTTGCGCATTTGGATGTGGTTCCTGTGACAGAAGACTGGACGGTAACCCAGCCTTTTGATCCTGTGGAGAGAGACGGAAAGCTCTATGGCAGAGGAACGGCGGATGATAAAGGGCCGGCAATTGCAGCACTGTACGCTATTCGTGCGGTGAAGGAATTGAATATTCCCATTAAAAAGAGTATCCGTCTGATTCTGGGTGCAGATGAGGAGTGCGGTTCTTCTGATCTTGCGTATTATTACGGGATTGAAAAGGAAGCGCCCTGTACTTTTACCCCGGATGCGGATTTTCCGGTGATCAATATGGAGAAGGCAAGGCTGGCCAAACATTTTTCAGCCAGCTTTGAGGAAGCGAAGCTTCCGGCTGTGTGTTTTTTCCAGTCTGGAGACAAGGTAAATGTGGTTCCGGCCAAGGCGCAGGCAGTGATTGCCGGTTTGTCTGAGGAGGAGCTGGTTGCAGCAGTGGAAAAGACAAAAGAGGATACGGGTATTTTGTTCCAATATGAAAAACGGGAAGAAGGGTTTTACCTTACCGGAAAGGGAACAGCTGCCCATGCTTCCACTCCGGAGGCAGGCAACAGCGCTCTTACGGCCCTGCTGCATCTGATCCGTTTGCTGCCGCTCTCAAATTCTGAGGGCAATCGTCTTCTGAAAGCAGCGGCAAAGCTGTTCCCGCATGGAGATACCGAAGGAAAGGCTTTGCAGGTAGCTCAAAGAGATGAGGTTTCCGGAGCGCTGACTATGAATTTGGGAATTTTGAAATTGGAAAATAATACTCTGGAAGGTGAGTTTGACTGCCGTGCACCGCTTTGTGCGTCCGATGAGAATCTTACCACTGTAATGCGGGAAGCTTTTGCAAAAGAGGGCATCACCATGGAGGAAGGGCTGCTGGTTCCCGCTCATTATGTGCCGGAAGATTCCAGATTTATTCAGATCCTGCTGGAGAGCTTTGAGCGCTATACCGGAAGGAAGGGCGAATGTCTCTGCACTGGAGGCGGCACTTACGTTCATGAGCTGGAGCGGGGTGTGGCTTTTGGCTGCATGATGGAGGATGTGGACAACCACATGCATGGAGATGATGAGTTTATGGTAATCGACACTCTGCTGATGAGTGCAAAGATGTTTGCAGATGTGATCGTGAAACTCTGTTGTTAAGGCTGAAAGAGGAAAGTATGAACATCGATAAGGAACAGAAGCTTTGGCTGTCCCAGGGAGATTGTTTTGAAAAAATGAAGGAGATCCCGGATCATTCCGTGGATCTCATTCTTTGCGATCCACCCTACAATCTGGCCAAGTACAGTACAGGCAATATGAAATTTGACTGGCGCGCAGAGATTAACAATGATGTGGCGGAATGGGATGAGACGCCGTTAGAGCCTGGAGATTTGGTGGAAGAATTTCAAAGGGTTCTTTCTCCCACCGGAAATATTTTTATTTTCTGGGAAAATGATTGAACGAAGAATTTTCTGCAGCTATAATCTTATGGGGAAGTTTCATGAAGCCTTTGATCCCCAATTTGATACTTTTCAGTTTATGGTATGGCATAAGACGAATCCGATACCCAATATCAGGAAATCTTCGTTTCTAAACAGCTGTGAATTGATTGTATGTCTGTGGAACAAAGGACATACCTGGAATTTTACCAAACAGAATGAAATGCACAATTTTATCGAGAGTCCCATCTGCATGGGAAAGGAGCGCCTGCGGGAACCCAAGCATCCAACGCAAAAGCCCCTGAAGGTGTTAAAGCACATTATTGAGATCGCCAGCAATCCCGGTGATCTGGTGCTGGATATGTTTATGGGAGTAGGATCTACAGGCGTGGCAGCTTTGGAATTGAACAGGAGATTTTACGGGATTGAGTTGGATCCTGTGTATTTTGAGGCGGCCCAAAAGCGAATCCAGGCCACCATAGCAGAAGAAAAGTAAAAAAGAAATGCCTCAGGCGTTCCGACATTGCGACGGAGACCTGAGGCATTTTTTCATGGTATGAAAAAATCGCGTTTTTCATATCATAACACATCTGATGATTCTGGGAAACTTCTGAACCTTTAGAAACCGTAGTTTTTCAGGATTTCTTCTGCTTTCTTCGTGTCATCGCAGACACAAAGAACAGCGTATTTTCCGCTGGTCTTAATAATGGCGGCATCCAATTTGGTCACTTCCTCAGGATCGTAGCTGGCAAAAAGGTCGGATTGGTTGGCAACTCTGGTCTGGAAAGATTTTGTTACCTCTTCGGCCTGTTTGGCCTCCTTACATTCAATGACTGCTACCTCACAGGAAGTAGATCCGGAACTCATGTACGCAGCGCCATTTGCCACCTGGTCAGCTTCCACGAAATAAATGGAGGGGAGCATCTCCGGCGCAGTGGCAGATAAAGTGTCGCTGGTAACAGTCTGAGCCTGAAGTTCTTCCGCCAGTTTTGCCACATCCACTGTAATATCCTTACCTCCCTTGGAGCAGGCGGTGAGGGCAAAGGCCAGTACCATCATGCAGAACAATAATTTTAAACGTTTCATTTTTTATACTCCTTTCATGTTTCCATCTATCTGAGGCTGTTATACAGCATCATCAGCTTTTGTCGGTCTCAGATTCTGAGAACGGTTCGGTGGACTCCTCCGGAGCGCCGGCTGTCTTGGCACTACTGGAAGCAAGAGCAGTGTCCGGAACGTAGTGGCTCTTTAAGAAGGCGAGCATCTGCTGGCAGTAAGGCGCCTCCAGATGAATCCCGTCCGGGGAAGCCCCTTCCAGAAGAGCCCCGTACCCATTGGTAAAGATTTCATTCAAATTAATGTAGTAGCAGTAATCTTTTTCTTCTGCTACCTCCAACAGATATCCGTTGATTTTGCTCACGTTTTCGTTGTTGTCGTAGCTGGTAGAGATCTTGGACTCATCCACGTAGATGACGCTGCAGATATAGATGAGAGCATCTGGCTGCAGCTTATGGAACTGCTCGATCACGTTGGTGAAATTCGGCTTAAAGCTTTCCCAGGGATAGTATCCCAGATCATTGGTTCCTAACATCAGGTAAATTTTCTTATATTGTTTTCCGCTTAAGCCCTGATAAACAGAGATATTCCCTTCCGCTGTGGAAATGTTCTGATTGGACATTCCGTCGATACCCAGTCCTACGCTGGTGAGAAAATCACCCTGGGTGATACCGGAGGTGTTTTGGAAGCCCTGCATGCGGGAATCACCGATAAAGACTGCATCTGAAAAATAGGAATCATCTACAGCAGGGGAGATCTCCTTTACGACAGCCAGGCTGTCGATCTCTTCCGATATCCGGTACGGATCCTCGGTTTCGGGAGTATGTTCGCTGCCAGAGACCGATCCTGCCTCAAAAACAGCGGCGGAAAGTCCTGCCAGTGGAAAGGCTCCCGTATCTTCGGAAGTAATGGAAACCTTGGAAGGTGCCGGAGTGGAATCCAGAGAAATTTCCGTCTCTCCTTCCGGAGCGTTTTTTGAATCTGCAGAGGCGTTGACTGGTGATGATTTATATGTAAACATGGTATAAACCAGACGTCCTTCAAAGATTACCAGGACAACTGCAACCAGTACCAATAATTTTAATACAAAAAAGTCATTTTGAGATGCTTTTTTTTTCTTTCGTTTCTTTGCTCCCATAACTGTATCCCCTATATTGAAAGCCCCGGATTCTTTGTCCAAAGGCAGAAAAATATTGATTATCGCATTAGTATATTATATAATAAGCTGATTGAATGTAAAGCGTTTTTTGCGTAATTATGAAAATGTTAAGAAATTGTAATAAGTATTCATTGACGTAAGCGATGAGAAAGTGAGAAACGAGGTATGATTTTTAGCAGTTTACTATTTTTGTTCCGATTTTTGCCGGTTGTGTTGCTGTTGTATTTTGCCTGTCCAAGACCCGGCAGGAATCTGGTGCTCCTGCTGACAAGCCTGGTGTTCTATGCCTGGGGAGAGCCGGTATATGTGCTTCTTATGCTGTTTTCTATCCTGGTTTCCTATCTTGGGGGGCTGGCTGTTCACCATTTTATTGAAAGAGGGCAGGAGAGAAAGGCAAAGGTTTCCCTGATCGCATCGGTAGGCGTGGGTCTGCTTCTGCTGGCTTTTTTCAAGTACACAGATTTTCTTCTGGACACGATTAACCGTGCTGCCGGGCTGGAGATTCCGCTTTTGAAGCTGGCGCTGCCCATCGGGATTTCTTTCTATACCTTCCAGACGATTTCCTATATTATAGACGTCTACAGAGGTACGGCCAGGGTACAGAAAAACATTATTTCCTACGGCGCCTATGTGACCATGTTTCCCCAACTGATTGCGGGCCCCATCGTTCAATATAAGACCATTGACGAGCAGCTTCGTAACCGTCGGGAGACGGCGGAGCAGTTTGCAGAAGGGATCAACCGTTTTATGATCGGCCTTGGAAAGAAGGTTTTGCTGGCCAACAATGCAGGCGCTCTTTGGGACAGTATCAGCGCCATGACCACAGGGCCTTTGCCGGTGGTGACTGCCTGGCTTGGAATGATCGCCTATACATTTCAGATCTACTTTGATTTTTCCGCTTATTCGGATATGGCCATCGGACTGGGACATATGTTTGGATTTCGGTTCCTGGAAAACTTTAATTATCCTTATCTGTCAAAGAGCATTACCGAGTTCTGGAGAAGATGGCATATCTCTTTGGGAACCTGGTTTAGAGAATACGTCTATATTCCTTTGGGCGGAAATCGGGTAAGCACTATGAAGTTTATCCGGAATACCATGATCGTGTGGCTGCTTACCGGTATCTGGCATGGCGCCAACTGGAATTTCCTGATCTGGGGTCTGTATTACGGCGTGCTGCTGTTGTTTGAAAAGCTGGTGCTGAAGGATCGGCTGAAAAAGCTTCCGGGAATTTTTGCCCACATTTACTGTCTGTTTTTTGTGGTGCTGGGATGGATGATCTTTGTCTATGCAGATGCGGCCTCAGGAGCCGGACTGCTGCGGTCCATGTTTGGGCTGGGCGGAAGTTTTATCAATCAGGAGAGTATTTATTTGATCTGCAATAACGCAGTGCTTTTGATCCTGCTGTCTCTTGGATGTACCCGATATCCAAAGATCTGGGCAGGATGGCTGCTGGAAAAGCTGAAGGATCACGACTGGCTGTGTATCCTTCTGAGAGGAACCGTCTATGTAGGAATCTTCCTGTTGTCTGTGGCTTATCTGGTGGATGCCTCCTATAATCCTTTCCTGTATTTCAGGTTTTAAAAATTATTTCAGAGCTTGGCGTTTGGCGGCCAAAGGCCTATGGTCTTTTCGGCAGCACCATGAAGCCGCATAAAGAGTTTGAATAAGGAGTTTACGGAAGAATGAATATGAATAAAAAGCAGGCCTGGAATATCATTACACTTTTTTTATTGATGATATTTGGACTGACAGCAGCCTCTCTTTTGAAACCGGACACAGAATTTTCTGAAAATGAGAATCGTTCCCTGGCAGCCAAGCCAAAGTTTAGTTTTTCCTCGTTGTTTTCTGGAAAATACACGACAGATTATGAAACCTACCTTACGGATCAGTTTGTATTCCGGGATCAATGGATCGGTTTGAAGACCAGAGCAGAGCGGGCAGCGCTGCGTCAGGAGGTCAATGACGTTTATTTCGGAAAAGATGGATACCTGATCGAAAAGCACTCCGGAAGTTTTCAAACGGATCGGGCTGAAACCAATATTTCCTATCTAAGTGCGTTCTTTCAGCAGGCTAAAGATATTTATGGCAGCGGTCATGTGACGGCCATGGTGATTCCCAATGCCCTGGATGTTCTTCGGGACAAGCTTCCCGCTTTTGCCTCCCCGGTGCGGGAGCTGGCCTATCTGCAGAAAATCAGGAATGCTTTGCCGGAGGGCGTATGGTTTGATGCCGGGGAGGTGCTGCGCCGTCACAGTCAGGAGGAGATTTATTACCGGACAGACCATCACTGGAAAACGTTAGGAGCATTCTATGTATTCCAAGAGTGGGGAACAAAAATGGGGCTGGAAGGAATTTCGGCAGAGAATTATTTGGTAAGTCAGGTGACCGATGATTTCAGAGGAACGATCGCATCTAAGGTGGGAATCCCGGTACAGAATGATACGATTGAAAAGTATGAGCTTAAGAATCCTGTCAGATATCTGCTCACTTACAATCAGTCGGATGATATCAGAAGCACGGTATATCAGGAAAATGCCCTGCATACCAAGGATCAGTATGCTTATTTTTATGGTGGAAATTACGGTTTGATTCAGGCTGAGACGGAGGCTGATACAGGGCGGAAGCTTCTGGTGATCAAGGATTCTTATGCCCACTGTTTTGTTCCCTTTACCTACGCTTATTTTGACCAGGTGGATATGCTGGATCTGCGATATTTTAACCAGAGTCTTTCTCAATTTATGGAGGAAGGGAATTATACGGATATACTGTTTTTGTACAATGCCTCCGGTTTTGCGGAGGATGCCAGCCTGGCCAAACTATTGACCTGAGAAAGCGTCTGAGGCTGCAAATGGCTTAAGCCTAAAGAAAAAGAGGGAGAGGAAGCAGGCAAAATCAAAAAGAAGAACAGGAGGAAAGGCATGAGTTTAGCAGACAAGATTTTTAAGGATACCTGTAGGGATATCCTGGAGAATGGAACAGATACCAGAGGGGAGCTGGTGCGCCCTCACTGGGAGGATGGCACTCCAGCTTATACCATCAAGCGTTTTGGCGTGATCAACCGTTATGATCTGAGAAGGGAATTCCCTGCCATCACCATCCGAAAAACTGCTCTAAAAAGCGCTTTTGATGAAATACTGTGGATCTATCAAAAAAAGTCCAATAATATCCATGAATTGGGAAGCCATATCTGGGATCAGTGGGCAGATGAGAATGGAAGCATCGGTACCTGCTACGGAGATGTGATCCGCAGAAAGTTTCTCTACAAGGGAGAAGAGACGGATCAGATGGATTATGTGCTGCGCCAGTTAAAGGAAAATCCTTACAGTAGGCGAATTATGACCAATATGTACCAGTTTCAGTATCTGCATTCCGGCGGTCTGGATCCCTGCGCCTATAGTATGACCTACAATGTGACCCAGTCTCCGGACGGGCTGGTGCTAAACGGCCTTCTGAATCAGAGAAGCCAGGATATGTTGTGTGCAGGCAACTGGAATCCGGCGCAATACGCTCTGCTTTTGATGGCAGTTGCCCAGGTGAATCATATGATTCCAGGAGAGCTGGTACATGTGATTGCAGACTGTCATATCTATGACCGACACATTTCCATTATAGAGGAGCTTCTGAATCGGCCGGAGCATCCCGCTCCCAGAGTCTGGCTTAATCCTGAAGTAAAGGACTTTTATGGGTTTACTGTGGAGGATCTGCATGTGGAGGAGTATGTGACAGAGCCTCAGATTAAAAATATTCCGGTGGCAGTATAGCATCCGTGTACAGGGGGGCAATACGCCTCTTGTACACGGATGCTAAAGTATAATAAAAGAGGATTCGGAGAGGAGATTTGAAATGAACATTATTGTAGCGGCAGATGAAAACTGGGCCATTGGCAAGGATAACAAGCTTTTGGTGAGCATTCCCTCTGACATGAAATTTTTCCGCAGCATGACCATGGGAAAAGTGGTGGTGATGGGAAGAAAAACTCTGGAGAGCTTTCCCAACGGACTGCCACTAAAAAACCGCACCAACATTGTGTTGACCCAGAATCTGGATTACCGGGTAAAGGATGCCATCATCTGCCACAGTAGGGAAGAGCTTTTGGAAGAGCTGAAAAAATACAACAGCCAGGATGTGTTTGTAATCGGAGGAGACAGCATTTATCATCAGCTGCTTCCTTACTGCGATACAGCCCATGTGACCAAAATTTATCACTCTTACGAGGCAGATACCTGGTTTCCAAATCTGGACGAGCTGAAGGAGTGGGAGCTGACCGGAGATACGGAAGAGCAGACCTATTTTGATCTGGAATACCGCTTTTTAAGATATGAGCGGAAACAATCAAAGACCCACCGGTAAGCTGACGGGGGATCAACCCCGGTATCACTTATGGATATCGCGTTCGGAAGAACTGCCAGAAGGCAGAGAGAAGAGCCCCTTCTTTTTGCTTTCTGGCAGTTGGTTTTTTAAGACTGCGCTATCTGGCGGCGCTTCCGGTATTTTCTTTCCAGAAGATTTAAGATCAGATATAGAAGCAGAGAGATGATACACAGAATCACAATACTGGTGATCACCAGATTCAACTGGAAGGTTTGACTTCCATAGATGATCAGGTAACCAAGCCCCTGACGGGAACCGATAAATTCACCGATAATGACGCCCACCAGGCATAGCCCGATGTTTACCTTCAGAATGCTGACAAACAAAGGGACTGTGCCCGGCAGAATAATCTTAAAGAGCACATCTTTTCTGGTACCCTGGAGCGTGTAGATCAGCTTTATTTTTTCGGGATCTGTTTCCCGAAAGCCGGTGTAAAGATTCATGATCATTCCAAAGATGGCTACAGAAATACCAGCCACAATGATGGTTCGCATATTGGCTCCCAGCCATACAATGAGAAGGGGGGCCAGGGCTGATTTAGGCAGGCTGTTTAAAATCACCAGATAGGGTTCCAGAATCTTGGCAAGCCGTGGGCAGGCCCAGAGTAAAACAGAGATT
>CAJLNC010000083.1 GCA_905207905.1 uncultured Lachnospiraceae bacterium
GAGCGAAGGTTTCATGTCCCATCAATGGAAGAGCAGAAGGTTAGGTCGGAAAAAAATCCGTCCATCTAAAGAAGAGCTGCTGCAGCAGCTCTCCCAACGCACGAAAATGCCGGAGGATATCCTGGCAGGCTGTTGCAGCGTCACAGTAACCGGACAAAATCAGCTGGTAATTGAGAATTATAAGAGTATTCTGGAGTATCAGCCGGAACATCTTGTGGTGCTTACCAGGCAGTGCCGAGTGGAGATATTTGGAAAAGATCTGAAAATTCTATACTATGCAAAGGAAGAGATGAAGATAACAGGGAGGATCCACCAGATTTTCTACCATGTATAGGGAGGAAGCAGATTGAAAGGACAGATTTTATTATGGCTTTGTGGTAATGTGCGCATCCGGATCTTCGGTGCCTTTTGTGAGCGCTTTCTGAATCTCTGCGCCTTCCATGGGCTGAAGCTCTGGGAAATTACACCGGTGGAGAATGGATACGAGGCCAGTATTTCTCTGGAAAATTTCAGAAAATTAAAGGCTTTGGTCAAAAAATGCCATGTGCGTCTGCGCATCTTGGAGAAACGGGGACTGCCCTTTTTTTTATACCGGAACAGAAAAAGAAAGGCTTTGTTTGCTTCGCTTTTTCTGGCTGCTTTTTTCACGGTCTGGCTGTCCTGTTTTATCTGGGATATCCAGGTGAGGGGAAATCTTGCAGTGACGGATGAGAAAGTTTTGGATTATCTGGAACAGGAAGGAATCCACCAGGGAATTTGGAAAGCTTCTCTGGATTATAAGCAGCTGGCTGCCTGCCTGCGCCAGTCTTTTCCTGAATTTACCTGGGTATCTGTAAAACTTCAGGGAACCAGGCTTTTGATTGATTTGAAAGAAACTATGGATTCTAGTCTGGCGGAGAATGAGCAGGCTTCTGGAAAGGGGAGTCTTGCTGCAAATCGGAACGGAACTGTGGTAAAAATTATTACCCGCGCAGGAACGCCTCTGGTGAAAGCGGGGGATCAGGTGAAAAAAGGAGATATGCTGGTTTCTGGACGAATCGATCTGCTCAATGATGCGGGGGAGGTTTATGACCATCAGTATGTGAAAGCGGATGCGGATGTTTATATTCAATATTCCTATTCCTATCAGGATGAGCTTTCTTTGAAGCAGCAGGTCAAAACCTATACCGGCCGGGAGATTTCCAGAAAACTTTTGAAATTCGGCGGATTTCATCTGGGACTTCCGTTTTTTTCTATTCCATACAGTCAATATGACTGCGTTACCACGGGACATCAGTTTCGTGTTATGGAGAATTTCTATTTGCCGGTATATTTTTCTGAGATTAGAGTAAAAGAGTATGAAATTTCAGATAAAATATTGGAAAAGCAGGAGGCAGAGCAAGTGATTTTGAAAAATTTGAAAAATTTTCTGGAAAAAATAGAAGAAAAGGGGGTTCAAATATTTCAAAATGATGTTAAAATAGAAACGACTGATTCTATATGCAAGGCCCAGGGCAGGCTTCTGCTCATCGAGAAGAGCGGCATGTATGTAGAGACAGAGCCGGTTTCAAATTTCTCCAAGGAGAGTGATACCGGAAATGACTGACATGCAGAAAGAAGGACCTATTCCCCTATGAGTTTAGTGGAAAAAATTATTTCCGTTCCGGCGGAACATGAGAAGAATGTGTTCGGTCAGTTTGACCAGTTTGTGAAAAAAATCGAAAAGTCCCTGAATGTGACCGTGATCAGCCGGGATGGCACCACAAAAATTGTGGGCAGCGAGGCAGCTGCGGAGCGTGGTTTTCGGATTCTTACCAACCTTATGGAACTGTCCAGAAGAGGAAACGTGATCACAGAGCAGAATGTAGACTATGCCATTGCTCTGTGTTATGAGGAAAAGGAGTCTGCTCTGGTGGAGATGGATCAGGATCTGATCTGCCACACCATTAACGGAAAACCCATCAAGCCCAAGACCCTTGGACAGAAGGAGTATGTGGATGCCATTCGGAAAAATATGATTGTTTTCGGCATCGGGCCTGCCGGTACGGGCAAGACCTATCTGGCCATGGCTATGGCCATTACAGCTTTTAAAAATGATGAGGTCAGCCGTATCATTATGACAAGGCCTGCCATTGAAGCAGGAGAGAAGCTGGGTTTCCTTCCCGGCGATCTGCAAAGCAAGGTGGATCCCTATCTTCGTCCTCTCTATGACGCTTTATATCAGATTATGGGACCAGACAGCTTTCAGAAAAATATGGAAAAGGGGCTGATCGAAGTGGCGCCTCTTGCTTATATGAGAGGCCGTACGCTGGACAATGCTTTTATTATTCTGGATGAAGCCCAGAATACGACTCCGGCACAGATGAAAATGTTCCTGACCCGTATCGGATTTGGATCCAAGGTCATTATTACCGGTGATCTGACACAGAAAGACCTTCCTTCTACGGTTCAGTCCGGTCTGGATGTGGCTTTGAAGGTCTTAAAAAAGGTGGAAGGAATTTCTTTCTGCCGGCTCACCAGTAAAGATGTGGTACGTCATCCGCTGGTGCAGAAGATCGTACAGGCCTATGATGACTATGAGGCAAAACAGGCTGCAAGGCAAAAAGACAGAAGCCGTGCAGAGCGAGTAAATGCAGGTACAAGATTACCGCAGAAATTCAGAGGTGAATCATGACCATTCATTTTGAAAATGAAAGCCAGGTAAAGCTTGATCTTCCGCTGGAGGAACTAGCAGAGTTGGTGATACAGCAAGCTTTGGATACGATGGAGTGCCCTTATGAGGCGGAGGTAAATCTGCTGATCACAGACAACCCTCAGATTCAGGAAATGAACCGGAATTTCCGTCAGATTGACCGGGCTACGGATGTACTGTCCTTTCCCATGGTTGCTTATGAGGAACCGGGAAATTTTGATTTCCTGGAGGAAGAGGAGCTTGCCGCAGACTGTTTTCATCCGGAGACGGGAGAACTGCTTTTGGGGGATATTGTGATCTCTGCGGAGAAGGTAGTGGAGCAGGCAGAGGAATACGGCCATTCTATAAAACGGGAATATGCGTTTTTGATTGTTCACAGTATGCTTCATCTCATGGGATTTGATCATATCGTCCCGGAGGAGGCAGTCTGCATGGAAGCAAAACAGAGGGAGATTCTGGATCAGCTGCAGATTCAGCGATAGATTTGCAGCTGGTTAGAATAATAGAAGCAGAACAGAAAAACAGTAACAGGAGAGGAGACGGATATTATGAGAGGAAAAAAACTTTGCGCATTACTTGCCGCTGCGGCTATGGCAGCGTCTGTGATGGGAACAGCAGCTATGGCGGAGGAGACCTGCAAAAGCTATCTTACTGGAGAGACCGTTCCCACTGAGATTGGTCGGAAACGGCCCATTGCAGTGATGTTTAACAATATTCAGGATGCGATTCCTCAGCATGGAATTGAAAACTGCGGTGTGATCTATGAAGCGCCGGTGGAGGGCAGCATCACCAGACTGATGGGATTGATGGAGGACTACAAGGATGCAGCCAGAATCGGTTCTGTGAGAAGCTGCAGAAATTACTTTATTTATATGGCCAGAGAATTTAATGCGATTTACTGTCATTTCGGTCAGGCCATCTATGCAGAACCTATTTTGAATCTGCCCACTACCCATAATTTAAGCGGACTGGCCGATTACGGCGAGCTGGTTTACTATCGCTCTGATGACCGGGTATCTCCCCATAATGTATTTACGGATTACGACCGGATTCAGGCTGGTATTGAGCATCAGGGCTATTATACCGACTATGCGGAAGGCTACTCCGGACACTACCAATTTGCTCAGGAGGGGGAGACTGTGACTCTTGAGGGGGGAGAAGATGCTCAGGTAGTGCTTCCCGGCTACACCTACAACCATGCCCGGTTCCAGTACAATCCGGAGACCGGACTGTATGACCGATATCAGTACGGAGACGCTCAGGTGGACGGAAATTCCGGCAACCAGCTTTCCTGCAAAAATATTATTCTCCAGTACTGCGACTGGGAGAATTTTGATGACAACGGATATCTGAACATTGACATGGTAAAGGGCGGCTACGGAAAGTATATCACCAACGGAAAAGCCATTGACATTTACTGGGAAAAGGAGCAGTATGATCCGGATTCTGAGTATTACTGCACCATTGAGTCTCAGTACAGCTATGTGCCTGTGCGCTTCTCCGATTTTAATGTAACCCGCTATTACGACATGAACGGAAATGAGATTAAGCTGAATCCTGGAAAGACCTGGGTCTGCATCGTCCAGAATACCTATACGGATCATGTGACCATCTCCGGAGATCCTGAAATTTCCAGCAGTGTAATTGATTTTTAAATATTTTAAAGAATGATAAATTGAAAGAAACAAAGAGGTTTGGCTTGTGAACAACAAAGGAAAAAGCTCCAAAAATTTTCTGGTTCAGGGAACCATTTTAGCGGCAGCTTCGATTATATCCAGAATTATCGGACTGGTCTACCGGATACCCCTGACAAACATTCTGGGGGATACGGGAAATACCTACTATTCTACAGCAAATGAGGTTTATAATATCATCCTGATGATCGCCTCCTTCAGCCTGCCCCTGGCTGTATCCAGGCTGATGGCAGAACGGCTGCATAAGGGGGAGATTCGGAATGCAAATCGGGTATTTTTATGTGCAGTGCGCTTTGCAGTGGTGAGCGGACTGATTCTGTCCTGTCTTACCTATCTGCTGTCCGGTATTCTTACGAAGCATGTGCTGAACGTGGAAATGGCAAAATATGCGCTGCGGGTGCTGGCGCCGGCAATCTTTATCTTTGCCATCACAGGAACTTTTCGGGGATTTTTCCAGGGACACTCTACCATGGTGCCCACTGCCATCTCCCAGGTGATTGAGCAGATTGTTCATGCGGTGGTCACCATTATCTGTGCCAACATCATGTTTAGCTACGGCTTAAAGCTGGCTAAGAACGAGGGAAATGATCTTCTTGGACCGGCCTGGGGGGCTGCTGGCGCTACCTTCGGCACCGTGGTCAGTGTCACAGTGGCTCTGATTTTTATGATGCTGGTGTATGTCACCTACCGGCGCACTTTTGCCAGACAGCTTCGTCATGACACCACGGGAAAGCGGGAATCCCAGGCTCAGATCTACCGGCTGCTGTTTCTCACCATTCTCCCCATTGTTTTAAGCACTCTGATCTACAATGTAAGCACCATCATAGATCAAGGTGTTTTTAATGCCATCTTAAAAGGCCAGGGATACACAGAGAAACAGTATGCCACGATCTGGGGAATCTATACGGGAAAATTTCGTGTTCTGATGAATGTTCCCCTGTCTTTGGCTTCCTGTCTGGGGCCGGCAGTAGTCCCCAGCCTGACGGCAGCCATCGCAGATCGGAACAAAAAGGAGGCCGTGCGGAAGGTGCGATCCTCTATTCGATACACGATGATCATTACTATTCCCTGTGCTCTTGGTATGGCAGCCCTGGGGGGGCCGATTATTGAGATGCTGTTCCATCCGGAAAGCGGCCTTCCGTTATCTGCGGGCATCATGCAGGCAGGAGCGCCCATGATCATTCTTTATGCCCTGTCTACGCTCACAACTTCTATTTTGCAGGGCCTTGGAAAGCTTCGCACTCCTTTGATCAACTGTGGTATTGCGCTGGTGCTTCATCTGGTGTGTCTCTTTGTATTTATGCGAAACTTTAATATGAACATTTACGGTGTAATTCACGCCAATACCTTTTTCGCCCTGGTGGTGTGCATTCTCAATGCGCTGGCCATCAAGCGTTTTCTGGCGTATCGTCAGGAATATCTGCGAACCTTCCTGATTCCCCTTCTGGCCTCTTTTGTGATGGCCTTTGGAGCTTACGGTGTCCATGCGCTCTTTCAGGGGCTTCTTGGAAATACAGTTGCAACTTTTATAGCAGTTCTGGCAGGAGCGGTGATCTATGGAATTGGACTGGTTTCCTTCCATGGCATTACCATAGAGGAACTTGCTGCCATGCCAAAGGGAAAGACCATTATTAAATTATTTAGAAAGCTTGGTTTACTCAGATGAATGAAAAAGCAGAAGCAATACGGAAAACATTAAAAGATAAAAATCGGATCGTAATCAAGATTGGGTCTTCCTCCATTACCCATCCTGAAACAGGCGCCTTAAACCTTACCAAGCTGGAGGTGCTGGTACGGGAGCTGTGCGATCTGAAAAACCAGGGAAAGGACATTATCCTGGTTTCCTCCGGAGCCATAGCGGTGGGGCGTCAGGCAATTCACTTTCATCATCGCCCTGAGATTATTTCTGAAAAGCAGGCCTGCGCTGCGATTGGACAGGCTCAGCTGATGATGATTTATCAGAAACTGTTTCGGGAATACGGCCATCTGGCAGCGCAGATTCTCCTTACCAGAGATACTCTTACCCAGGATCTGAACCGCTTCAATGCAGTAAATACGTTTGATGAGCTTTTGAAAATGGGAGCGATTCCCATTGTAAATGAAAATGACACCATCTCTACTTATGAGATTCAGTTTGGAGACAATGATACTCTTTCCGCCACAGTTGCCGCTCTGATTCATGCGGATCTGCTGATTCTGCTCTCAGATATTGACGGTCTCTTTACCGACGATCCCAACCGGAATCCGGAGGCAGAATTTATCCCTCTGGTAAAACATTTGGATAAAAGGTTTCTTAGTATGGGGAAAGGCAGCAGCAGCCAGGTAGGCACCGGAGGGATGGAGACGAAGCTCCATGCTGCCCAGATTGCCACAGAGGCGGGAACGGATTTAATCATTGCCAATGGGAAGGATTTTCATGTAATACATAAAATATTGCAGGGTGAGAACTACGGCACACTTTTTTGCAGCTGACTGCCAGGAGAGGAATAGACAGATGATAAATGAAAAGGAAATTGCCAGAATCAATGAGCTGGCAAGAAAATCAAAGGCGGAAGGACTGACGGAACAGGAGAAAAAGGAGCAAAAAGAGCTTCGTTGCAAATTTTTAGAATCAGTCCGGGGAAATCTTCGCGCCCAATTAAACAATATCGATGTGGTAAATCCAGATGGATCCATAGAAAATTTGGGAGAAAAATATGGAAAAAAGGGACATTAATCAGATTGGAGCAAGTGCAAAGAAGGCGGCCTTCCTTCTTGGACGTCTGGAAAGCGAAAAGAAGAATCAGGCCCTTAACTGTGCGGCAGAGGCTCTTTTGGCCCACGCAGAGGAAATTTTGAGAGAAAATGAAAAGGATGTGACAGCGGCCAGAGCGCACCAGATGAAGGAAGGTCTGGTGGACCGGCTGCTTTTGACTTTGCCCAGGATTCAGGCTATGGCAGAGGGGCTGCGTCAGATTTGTGCTCTGGAAGATCCCATAGGGGAAGTGCTGGGAATGAAAAAGCGGCCCAACGGACTGATGATCGGACAGAAACGGGTACCTCTGGGAGTGGTGGGCATTATCTATGAGGCAAGGCCCAACGTAACTGCAGACGCTTTCGGTCTTTGTTTTAAGACCGGCAATGCTGTGATCTTAAAAGGCGGAAAGGATGCCCTGTGTTCCAACCGGGCAATTGTGGCTGTGCTTCAGGATGCGCTGGAGGATTGCGGGCTTACGAGAGATTCCCTGCAGCTGATCGAATCTGCTGACCGCAGCGTCACAGAGGCCTTTATGAAATTGAATCAGTATGTGGATGTGCTGATCCCAAGAGGCGGGGCGGGGCTGATCCAGACCGTAGTGAGAGAGAGCACCATCCCTGTGATCCAGACTGGAACCGGGAACTGCCATATTTATGTGGATGAATCTGCGGATCTTTCCATGGCAGTATCCATCATCAACAATGCAAAGACCCAGCGTATTGGGGTGTGCAATGCCTGTGAATCACTGGTGGTTCATGAGGCAGTGGCAGAGCCTTTGCTGAAAGCCTTAAAGAAAAAGCTGGAGGAGCATCAGGTAGAGCTTCGAGGAGATGAAAAAGCCCTGGAGATATTGCCGGACATCACGCCTGCTTCCAGTGAGGACTGGGGGAAGGAGTACTTAGACTACATTCTGTCCATCAAAACAGTATCTTCTATAGAAGAAGCCATTGCTCATATCAACCGATATAATACTGGCCATTCGGAGGCCATTATTACCAGGGATTATGAAAACGCCCAGCGGTTTCTGGATGAGGTGGATGCAGCTGCTGTGTATGTGAATGCGTCCACCCGCTTTACCGACGGCTTTGAATTTGGTTTCGGCGCTGAGATCGGCATCAGCACTCAGAAGCTTCATGCAAGAGGTCCTATGGGTCTGCTGGCGCTGACTACCACAAAGTACATTATTTACGGCAGCGGTCAGATACGATAGCCGCAGCGCCGGGAAGAATTGGGAAATTAGATAAGGAATAAGAGGATATGCAAAATACATTTGATCTGAATGCCATTGATCTGTCACTTGAGGCTCCCCTCACGGAACCAGAAAGACAACAGTGGTTTATGAAAAAAGCAAAGCAGCTGACACAGGAAAAATCGAGGGAGCTGGGAAGGCCCCTCACTGCCATGGTGAAAACCTTTGGCTGTCAAATGAATGAAAGGGACTCGGAAAAGCTTCGGGGAATCCTTCAGACAGCCGGCTATGAGCTTACAGAACAGGAGGAGGCAGACTTTGTCCTATACAATACCTGTACGGTTCGGGAAAATGCAAATCTAAAGGTTTACGGCCGACTTGGGTATCTGGGAGGACTGAAAAAGAAAAACTCCCACATGATGATCGCTCTGTGCGGCTGCATGATGCAGGAGCCGGAAGTGGTGGAGAAGATCCGACGCAGCTACCGGTTCGTGGATCTGATTTTTGGAACGCATAACATTTATAAATTTGCAGAGCTTTTGGTCTCTGCTCTGGAAAATGACCGGATGATCATTGATATCTGGAAGGATACGGACAAGATCGTGGAGGATCTTCCTGCCAGCAGAACTTATCCCTTCAAATCCGGGGTAAATATTATGTTTGGCTGCAACAACTTCTGCAGCTACTGCATTGTCCCCTATGTAAGAGGGCGGGAGCGGAGCCGTCGGCCCATAGATATTGTGCGGGAGATCGAAGGGCTTGTAGCAGACGGAGTGGTGGAAGTCATGCTTCTTGGGCAGAATGTAAACTCCTATGGAAAAAACCTGGAGGAGCCGGTGACCTTTGCCCAGCTTTTGCAGGAAATCGAAAAGATTCCAGGCTTGGAACGGATCCGCTTTATGACCTCCCACCCCAAGGATCTCTCCGATGAACTGATCACAGTAATGGCAAATTCGAAAAAGATCTGCCGTCATCTCCATCTTCCTCTGCAGTCCGGCAGCAGCCGTCTGCTAAAGATTATGAACCGGAAGTATACAAAGGAACAGTATCTGGCTCTCACAGAAAAGCTGAAAAAGCAGATTCCGGATCTGTCCTTGACCACAGATATTATTGTAGGATTTCCTGGAGAGACAGAGGAGGATTTCCAGGAGACCCTGGATGTAGTAAGGCAGGTGGGCTATGATAGTGCCTTTACCTTTATCTACTCCAAACGTACCGGTACCCCGGCTGCCGCTATGGAGAATCAGATTCCGGAGGATGTGGTGAAAGATCGATTTGACCGTCTCCTGGCTCTTGTCCAGGAAATCGGAAGAGAGCGGTCCGCCAGATTCTTAGGGCAGGTGCAGCCTGTCCTGGTAGAGCATCTGAATGAGCAGGACGCTGCGCTGGTGACAGGGCGGCTGGACAATAACCTGGTGGTACATTTTCCGGGAGATGCCTCTATGATCGGGAAGATGGTGAACGTCTCCCTGAAGGAATGCAGAGGATTTTATTATCTAGGGGAACCAGTGGGATAGCAGATTGTTTTAGTTTTATGAAAAAACTTGAAACGGAGCTTGATTGAGTAAACAGCTAAATATATTTCAATACGCTCGTATGGTTTTATGCCGTCCGGGCGTTTTTTAATACCTATAGGCTGGGCTGCCAGCTAAATGGAAAAGTGCGTCATCTGCACAGATAAGAAAACGGATATGGAATGTACTATTAAAAAATATATACAAAAAACACTGGATACTATATAATACTCCTATAAATTATCCACAAGGAAAAGAAACTATAAAATGAGACGTTGCGTATTGCTTTCCAAGGATCCTAAGACATTGAAAATATGCAATACAAAAAACGGATAAGGAGATAGGCATGGAATTGAAAAAAGTATGGATGTCCAAGGAGGCAGGGAAAAAAAGCCGATATGGATATCAAACAGTGGGTGGAATACTGGGAATCGTGCTTCTGATGACAGCTTTGCTTTTTATAGGAACCTTTTTCTCTCTTTCCCTGGGACTGCCGCAGCAAAGCTCTTCTATGATTTTGGTTCTTTTGGCCACTGCACTTGGGGGTGTATTGGCTGTAAGGCTGGGACGGCGCGGGATACAGGATGCCATGATTTTCTTTCTTACAGAAAATGGCCGCTTATGGATCATGGATTCCCGCGGGTTGTCCAACCACGGACATGGATTTTGGGGATTTGCACTTGGCACGATGGAAACCCAGGCTTTTTTGCGGATGCAGGGAAAACAGCCTTTTCTTCCAAAAGGTGCAGATGAAATTCTGAAAGTATTAAATATCAAAGAAAACAGCAGCCATTATGCCATCCGCTGCCAGTCACGTTATCCAAATAAGCGTGTGGCCAGGCATACATACTTTCTGATTAAAGGAATTCCAGATGAAGAAATGCTGCTGCAGGAATTGGAGCGAAGAAAAACATGGGAAAGCACTCTGGAACCGGTAGAAAATCGAAATCCACGCTATATTCTGATGAG
>CAJLNC010000084.1 GCA_905207905.1 uncultured Lachnospiraceae bacterium
CGGCTGCCTTAATAGTAACATTATACAAATTAAATGAAATTGTTGCAATAAATCTTTTGGCAATTACATACAATACTTATCAAGGAACGGATTGGGGTGGCATTATGAAAAAGACAGTCCTTCTGGTCTGTTATCTGATTCTGATTCTGTCTCTGGGAGGCTGCCGGCTGGTGCGCATCGAGGAAGAAAAAAGAATGCCTCTTGAGTATGAGGTGGTGGAACCGGAACAGCTTCCTGAGGAAGCGGCTGCACTTGTGGAAGAAAAAAAGGCTTCAGAGTTCAGGGTCACATATCAGAGCGGAAAAGAGCTTTATCTGATCAGAGGCTACGGAAAACAGATGAGCGGCGGATACAGCATTCAGGTAAAAGAGCTTTCAGCTTCTTCCACGGCTGTATTTTTTGAGACAAAGCTGATGGGTCCCTCTGCAGAAGAACAGAGCGGAGCGCCGTCCTATCCGTATATAGCAGTAAAAATACAGTACCGGAAGGAACCGGTACAGTTTCAATAATGACAGGAGGAAAAGAAAAGTGGAATTAAAAAAAGAAGATATTCAGATGCTGCGGGTAAAAAGCCGGGCAACCAGTCAGGTAACCTTTGATGCTGATTACAATGTTCCGGATGTGAAGCCGGATATCGGACGAATGATCCAGAATAAAGGAGAGGTGGAGGTGGAGGAGGTCCGTTTAAATGACGGGCACGCTTTTGTCCGCGGAAGCCTCAATGTAGATCTTCTTTATGTGGGGGAAGAGGAAGGAAGAGTGTACAGTCTTTCTGCGAAGCTTCCTGTGGAAGAGACACTGAATCTGGAGGGAATTGTAAGCGGAGATAAAATGTGCCTGAAATGGGAGATCGAGGATCTGAGTCTTCATCTGATCCATTCCAGAAAGCTGAACATAAAGGCAGTAGTGACATTTTATGCAGTTGTGGATGAGCTGGCAGGAATCCGTCTGCCTGTGGCTGTGGACGATGAAACTGTTTCCGTAAAAAAGAAGCCCATGAAGCTTTTAAGTCTTGCCGTACATAAAAAGGACACTCTGCGCAAAAAGGAGGAGATTGTTTTATCCTCCAATAAGCCCAATGTAGCAGAGCTTTTGTGGCACACTGCAGAAGTCCGGAGCCTTGATCTTCGGCCTGAAGAGGACAGAGTAAAGGCAAAGGGAGAGCTGTATGTATTTGTTCTTTATACCGGAGACGATGAGGGAAGGACGCACCAGTGGCTGGAATATTCGGTTCCGTTTTCCGGGGAGGTGGAGTGTCCGGGATGTACGGCAGATATGATCCCCAATATGGAGGCTGCCGTGATCAGCCAGTCAGTGGAGGTGAAGCCGGATTCTGACGGGGAGGAACGGCTTCTGATCGCAGATATGGTACTGGAAGTGGATATGAAGCTTTACCGGGAGGAAGAGCATGAGGTGATCCTGGATGTATATACGCCTTTGCGCCAGTGTATTCCAAAAGGAAAAACAGAGGCTCTGGAAAGTCTGCTGATCCGGAATTTTTCCAAGTGCAGGCTGTCTGACAGGATCGAAATGAAGGAAACCAGAGGGAAGATCCTTCAGATCTGTCACAGCCAGGGACAGGTGAAGGTGGATAAAACAAGGATTGTAGAGGGCGGCGTGCAGGTAGACGGTATTGTTCAGCTTAAAATCCTTTATATTGTGGGAAATGACGATATGCCGTTTTATTCCATGGAGACCATGATTCCCTTTACTCAGACGGTGGAAGCAGGCGGAATCACAGAGCAGAGTGTGTATTATCTTCATGCAGATCTGGAACAGCTTGCCACTTCCATGGTGGACAGTGATGAAATAGAGATCAGGGCAACTGTGAGCCTGAATCTTCTTGTTATGAGCTGCCAGGAAACAATGGTCATAGATAAGGTGGAGGAGCAGCCTCTGGATGAGGAAAAGGTGCGGGCAATGCCGGGAATTACTGTTTATGTGGTAAAACCGGAAGACTCTCTCTGGGATATCGCAAAGAAATTTTATACTACAGTGGAGGAGATCAGTACAGTCAATGAACTGAAGGACGGAGAGATCTCTGTGGGGCAGCCTCTGCTCCTTATAAAAAAAGTGGAACAATGACTATTGAAATTCCTGTAAAAATCATATAAAATATTTGCAAAGAATTGTATACAAAGTACAGAAAAAAACGCTACTGTCCACAGATTTTACGGCAGTGCATAATAAAAAGTATAAAAGATAAAGTACGAAAGGACAGAGGAATGGCTTATGCGTCTTAGGGCAATGGCAAAAATCAATCTTGGACTTGATGTGATCCGCAAAAGGGAGGACGGATATCATGAGGTGCGCATGATCATGCAGACTGTGCGTATGTATGATACTCTGGAGATCAGGAAAAAACAGGCACCGGGAATTTCCCTGCGCTCCAACCTGCCCTATGTTCCGTCAGACGAGAGAAATCTTGTCTATAAGGCTGCAAAGATTCTTATGGATGAATTTCATGTGGAAGAGGGGATTTCCATGAAGCTTACCAAATCCATTCCCGTAGCAGCAGGAATGGCAGGAGGAAGTTCGGATGCAGCCGCAGCCTTTGTGGGAGTGAACCGTCTGTTCCGTCTGGGTCTCAGCCAGGAGGAGCTTATGAAAAGGGCTGTTCAGGTAGGGGCAGACGTACCTTACTGTGTGATGAGAGGCACTGCCCTGGCAGAGGGGATCGGTGAAAAATTAACGCCTCTGCCGCCAATGCCGGAGTGCTATGTGCTGATCGGAAAACCGGGCATCAATGTTTCCACAAAAACAGCATATGAAAATCTGAGGCTGGACGCCATTCAGAGACGGCCGGATATTGACGGAATGATCGCGGCTATCCGAAACCAGGATCTGCGCTCCATAACAGAAAAAATGGAGAATGTATTTGAGCCGGGAATTATGGAAAAATATCCGGTGATCAGCGAGATTGAGAAATTTATGGAAGAAAGAGGAGCGCTGAAGGCAATGATGAGCGGAAGCGGCCCTACTGTATTTGGTATTTTTGAGGACAGAGAAAAAATGTTTGCCGCATCAGAGGCTCTGAAAAAGAGCGGTCTGGCAAAAACAGTTTTTGCTTCACGGATCTATAACCGTTCTGAGTAAGCGCGCAATTCAGATATTCCGGAGACATCAGTGATAAGGAGGAAATACAAAGGATGAATGATTTTTCTGTTGATATGAATGAGTATCTGCCGTTGAGAGACGTTGTATTTAATACTTTGCGCAAGGCAATTCTCAAGGGAGAGCTGAAGCCGGGAGAAAGACTGATGGAGATCGCTCTGGCAGACCGTCTGGGAGTCAGCAGAACTCCGGTCCGTGAAGCCATGCGGAAGCTGGAACTGGAAGGCCTTGTGGTGATGATCCCCAGAAGAGGCGCTCAGGTTGCAAATATTACAGAAAAGGATCTCAATGATGTTCTGGAGGTTCGCATTGCCCTTGAAAATCTTTCCATAGAAAAAGCCTGCGCCCGTATGACGGAAGAGCAGTTAGCCCAGCTGTGGGATGCCGCGGAGGAGTTTGAAAAAACAATGGCTGAGGGAAATCTGGTAAAGCTTGCAGAGGCAGACGTGGCCTTTCATGAGGTGATCTACCAGTCTTCAGACAACCGCCGTCTGAACCAGGTTCTGAACAATCTCCGGGAGCAGATTTACAGATATCGTGTAGAGTATCTGAAGGATGAAGAGACAAGGAATCTTCTGGTTAAGGAACACAAGGAGCTTTATGAGGCGATACGGGCAAGAGATGTAAAAAAAGCCCAGGAGATCTCTTTCCGCCATATAGAAAATCAGAGAGAGGCCATTGTATGCTCTATCCGGGAGGAGACGGAAATCAGGGAAAAGGCATCCGATCGTAAATAAAACTGAAAAATGTGGTTATTCTAAGAGAGGTACAAATGGTATCTCTCTTTTTATTTACCATGATTTAGAGAGTTGGAAGAGGAAGTGTCCTCTTTTTTGCAGACGATGTAGCAGGAGTTGTATATGGGAAAAACAAAAATTTCTTCCAGGCTGAAGGACAATGAAGCATATATAAGAGAGCGCTGTAAAAACTGCGCGGATATTTTGATCCGCCCCATGCGTATTGGAACTATGGGAAAAACAGACTGTCTGATGGTATATATTGAGGTAGCGGTTTCCAATATGATGCTGGATGATTCGGCTATTGGAAAAATGATTAACCATTTCTGGGAAAGCTCACCGGAACAGATCCAGGAGTTTATGAGAAATAACAGTCTGGGAATTGCAGATGTAAAAAAATTCGAGTACATGGAGGACGCTTTTGCTGCCCTGCTTGCAGGAAACGCTGTCTTTTTTATGGAGGGCTATGACCGCGCCATGAAAATTTCCAGCAAGGGTTATCCCAATATGGGAGTGTCGGGAGCAGAAACAGAAAAGGTTCTCCGGGGTTCCAGAGAAGGATTTTCCGATTCTGTAAAAACAAACTCCGCCCTTGTGAGGAAACGGCTTCGGGATACAAGAATGAAAGTAGAGGAAATGAGCATCGGAGTCCGTTCCAATACTGTGCTCCAGCTTCTTTATATTGAAGATCTTGTTCACCAGGAGCTTCTGCAGGCCATCAAAGACCGTCTGGAGGAATTTGAGATTGATGGGATCCTGGACAGCGGAATGCTGGAGCAGCTTACCGAGGAAGCCTGGTATTCGCCCTTTCCTCAGTATCAGACAACAGAACGGCCGGACCGGGCGGCTCAGGAGCTTCTTAACGGAAAAGTCGTAGTGATCTGTGACAATACGCCTTATGCCCTGATTCTTCCAAGCTCCTTTAACGGATTTATGGAAAGCAGCGAGGACTGGTATCACCACTTTGAAATGGCGTCGTTTTTAAGGATTCTGCGCTATCTGGCGCTGATGACTGCGGTGCTTCTTCCCGGGCTTTATCTGGCAGTGATACGGTTTCACACTCAGATTCTTCCCACAAACCTTTTACTGTCTTTTGCAGAGGCCAGGGAGGGAGTGCCCTTTTCCAGTGTTGTGGAGCTTGTGTTTCTGGAACTGTCCTTTGAACTTATAAGGGAGGCAGGCGTCCGCGTTCCCGGTTCTCTGGGAAATGCCATTGGAATCGTAGGAGGTCTGATCATCGGACAGGCGGCTGTCAGCGCAAATCTGGTAAGTCCAATTGTTGTGATGATCGTAGCCCTTACGGCCCTGGGGGGAATGGTGATTCCAAATGAGGAGTTTGCCTCTGCTTTCCGGCTTCTGAAATATGTTTTTCTGTTTCTGGGAGGATATCTGGGGATCTTTGGCATTGTGCTGGGAATCTACCTGACGGCAGCTCATCTGTCAGGACTGTTAAGCTTTGGAATTCCCTATCTTCTGCCTTTTGTAAAAAAATCTCCCATAAAGGATGTTGGGGATGGGATTCTGAGGCTTCCCTTCCGTAAGCGCCGGATCCGCCCTCTTTATGCCAGACAGGAACAGAGTCTGAGGCTGAAAAGGAGGGAAAAATCATGAAATTTGCAGAAAATAACAGAATTTCGCACCGACAGCTGTACCGGCAGATGGTTCTGGCGTTTCTGGCTCCTTTTCTTCTGTGTCTTCCCGGAGAAAACCGCGTCACAGGGATATCAGGGATTGTGGGAGTGGCGGCTGCTCTGGTGCTTCTGGTGATCTACAGCTTTTTTCTGAGAAGACTGACGCCCTGGTACACGGATCCGATTAAAACCTTTGGAGCCGCAGGCGGCAGGATCATAGGAGTGTTTTTTCTGAGCTATGTGGCGCTGACAGGCGCATATCTTCTGGATTTGATGGATGAGCTGGTTCCGGCTGTTCTGATCACCGGTATTCCGGGAATTGTGATTTCTTTTCTGGCGGCAGCGGTCTGCAGCTTTGGAACCCATAAAGGTATGCAGAGAAGAGGAAGAATGGCAGAGGTGTCAGGCGGACTTCTTCTGGGCGGAGTTTTACTGATGATGGTTCTCTGTCTGTGGCAGATCACGCCGGAATATTTTACAGAAATGACAGAAGCTTCTGTTCTGCAGGGAAAAGAGGTTTTAAAAAGCTGTTATGGAATCCTTGCAGCATTTTCCGGAATCGGGCTTCTGCCCTTTCTTTTGAAGGATGTAGAAAAAAGAGGAACTGCAGGAAAGCCTGTGGTCCTCGGAATTGTTACTCTGGGAGGGATCCTGATGGGAATGCTTGTACTGATCCCGTCAGTGCTTGGATGGCAGAGATTCAGAAATGAAGCATATCCGGTTCTTCCCCTTCTGGCAGGGGCAGATCTTCCGGGAAATGTACTGGCAAGATTTGATGTACTGTGGATGGGATTTCTTTTATACAGTCTTCTGTTTGCCCTGGGCAGTCTGTTCCATTACGGACACAGGATCCTCGACCGGACCCGTATGGGAAGCGGGAAACTGTGGCTGCCTGCAGTGATCTTCGGGCTGTCCCTGATAAAATTTCAGGGGACGGGAATCCGGCAAATCTTTGACTTTTATCTGAGCCGCATCTTTGTTCCCGGTCTGCTTCTGATCCAGGTGTTTATGGCGCTGAGAGGAAAACGCAGGCGACAGAAAAAAGTAGCGCTGGCAGCCGGCCTCTGCTTCGTGGTGTTTTTCAGCGGATGTGCAGCCATAGAGCCGGAAAAAAGAATGTATCCTCTTGCACTGGGAGTAAACAGTGAAGAATCAGAGTTTTCTCTTATTTATGGAATGCCGGATCTTCCTCAGGCTACCGGGCAGGAGAAACAGGAGGAGTCAGGAAGTGAGGCTGTGCTTTCTATAACAGGAAGTGATTTTTATGAAATAGAAAGGATCTATGACCGCTCTCAGGAAAAATATCTGGATATGAGCCATCTGCAGGTGATTATTATGGGAGACAGACTTCTGGAAGGGGAAGGCTGGAAAATATTTATGGAATATCTTAAGGAAGAGCCCTTTGTTGGTGAAAATGTTTATATTTTCCGGACAGAAGACCCGGAAGCAGTGCTATCACGGGAAAGCGGAGGAACCTCTGCGGGAGAATATCTTACCGGGCTTCTGGAAAACCGTCTGCCGTCCCAGCAGAAAGACGGGGTGACATTAAGGCAGGCTTATCATCAGTGGTATGAGAGCGGCGCTCTTGTGGAAATTCCACGTATCATTATGGAAAACGGAGAATTGCAGGTATATCTGGAAAAGAGCTGAGAACCTTTAAAAACAGGTATCTTACCGGAATAGAAAGCCGTAAATTGTCTATACTCTGAATAGTGAATTCTGGTCAGAGGTTCACAGATGATAATGCTGTGAACAGGAACAATTTTGGAGGTACAGACTAATGGAATGGTTAAGAGACAGAAAAAACCGTCTGACGGTTTCAATACTTGCTGCAATGGCTGCTGCGATTCTGGTGGCAGGAGGATTCAGGCTGCCACAGTATCCGGCTGCATCTGCATGGTGGGGAACCATGTATCCGGAATTTTGCTTTTCGGAGGGAAGCGGAGACAGCCCCCGAAAGATTTCCTTCTGGCTTGCGGAAGTGCTGGAATGGTGATATGATATAAAAACCAGAGACTGCGGAAAAGCTCCGCAGTCCTACCAGTGCAGAAACGGAGACTTATATTTATGAAGCCAGACAGAGACGCGCCCATAGGTGTATTTGATTCCGGAGTGGGCGGGCTGACAGTGGCCCGTGAGATCATGCGGAATCTGCCGTCAGAAAAAATCGTATATTTTGGAGATACAGCCAGAGTACCCTATGGAGGAAAGTCCAGAGAGAATATTATCCGGTATTCCAGACAGATCATTCATTTTCTTATGGAGCAGCAGGTCAAGGCAATTGTGATCGCCTGCAATACGGCAAGCGCTTTTGCCCTGGAGGCAGTGAGGGATGAATTTGATGTTCCGATCCTGGGCGTTATAGAGCCCGGAGCCAGAGTGGCTGCAGCGGAGACAAAGAACAAAAGAGTAGGTGTGATCGGTACAGTAGGAACTGTTGACAGCGGCATTCATGCATCTTATCTGAAAAAGCTGGATCCGGAGATCACGGTGATCGGCAAAGCCTGTCCTCTGTTTGTTCCTCTGGTGGAAGAAGGATGGCTTCACGATCCGGTCACTGCAGAGGTCACGGCCAGATACCTTCAGGAATTTAAAGATAAAGATGTGGATACACTGATTCTGGGCTGTACCCATTACCCGCTACTGACGGATGTGATCGGGGACGTGATGGGGCCGGGCGTGGAGCTGGTGTCCGCCGGGGAGGAGTCCGCCTTTGAGCTGAAACGGATGCTGAAGGCCCGGGAGCTGCGGGCGGACGAGCGCCGCCGCGGCGAGACGGAGTTCTACGTCAGTGACCGGGTGGAGGATTTTGAGCGGACGGCCTCGCTGTTTCTGCAGGAGGACCTGCGCCATACAGCACGGAGGATTGACATTGAGCGATATTGAGACGCGGCAGAAGAAGCTGCCGGTGCTGCTCTTCATCCGGGGAGAGCAGTATTTTGACGATGTGGACCCGGATGCCACGGAGCTGACGACGGAGGGGACCCTGGAGCTGACGGAGAAGGGCCTGCTGCTGACCTATCAGGAGACAGCCCTCACCGGCATGGAGGGGACGACCACCACCTTTGAGGTCAGCGGGCCCCAGGTGATCCTGCGCCGGGTGGGCAGTGTGAACTCCCAGATGGTGTTTGAGGAGGGGCGGCAGCACACGTCCCTGTATGAGACCCCCTACGGGGAGCTGTCGGTGGATATCCAGACCAGCGCCCTGCGGCACAACCTCAGCGAGCGGGGCGGCCTGCTGGAGATCAAGTACTCCATCGCGGTCGAGCATACGGTGACAGGAAGAAACAGCTTCAAGATCCGGGTAAAGCGAAAGTAAGAGAGCGTTCCGGCAAACCGTGCGGCAGCGCGTCCAAGTATTTTGGAGGAGCCAAAATCTTTGGCGGAGGGCGAATTCATTTCGCCCGGGGATTCCGAGAAAAGGGGTCCCCCGGGATCTGTCCCGTGGGAAGCGCACGGTGACAGGGAAAAACAGCTTTAAGACCCGGGTAAAACGGGAAAAACAGGGGTTGGGAATTAGGAATTGCGGTGCCGCCGCAGGTGGCAATTGGAATCTGTCCGGCTTTGCCGGACACCAAAATTCCTCATTCTGAATTCCTCATTCACGAAAGAGGGAACGATATGATCAACATGGTACAAAACGCGAAGGACCAGGCGGCGGCGCTGGCCATGGCCGCCTATCAGGCGGCAGTGGCGGACGGGACGCTGCCCCAGGCGGAGGTGAAGACCGCCCCGGTGGAGATCCCCAAGGACACCGCCAACGGCGACTTCACCACCACGTTTGCCCTGGCGGCCTCCAAGGCGCTGCGGCAGCCGCCCCGTAATATCGCCCAGGCACTGCTGGACCACATGGACCTGGCGGGGAGCTACTTTGCCTCCGCGGAGATTGCGGGACCGGGCTTTCTGAACTTCCGTCTCAACGACAGCTGGTACGCTGCCGTCTGCGAGGCGGTGGAGAGCGAGGGTGCCGGCTACGGCACCGCCGACCACCTGAAGGGGCAGAAGATCATGGTGGAATTCGTCTCCGCCAACCCCACGGGCCCCATGCACATGGGCAATGCCCGGGGCGGCGTGCTGGGAGACACCCTGGCCAGCGTGCTGGCGGCGTGCGGCGCCGACGTGACGAGGGAGTTTTACGTGAACGACGCGGGCCACCAGATCGATAAGTTCGCCCACTCCATTGAAGCCCGGTATCTCCAGATCATCCGGGGGGAGGACGCGGTGCCCTTCCCGGAGGACGGATACCAGGGTGAGGACATCAAGGACCTGGCCCGGGCCTATTATGAGAAAAACGGAGACAAGCTGTTGGATGTGCCGGAGGCGGAGCGCCAGGAGGCGCTGGCCCAGTTCGGGTTGTCCATCAACCTGCCTAAGATGAAGACCGATCTGGAGCGGTACAAGATCCACTATGACAACTGGTTCTACGAGTCCTCTCTCCATGAGAGCGGCTATGTGAAGGAGACAGTGGATCTGCTGGCGGAGCGGGGCTGGACCTATGAGAAGGACGGCGCCCTATGGCTCCGCACGGCCGACATCCTACGGGACCACTACCGCAGGCAGGGGAAGAAAGAGGCGGACATCGAGAAGCTGGACCTGAAGGATGACGTACTGCGCCGGGCCAACGGGTTTTACACCTACTTCGCCGCGGACATCGCCTATCACCGGAACAAGTTCGCTGTCCGGGGCTTCGACAAGGTCATCAACATCTGGGGTGCGGACCACCACGGCCACGTGGCCCGGCTGAAGGGCGCCCTGGACGCGCTCGGCCTCAACGGCAGCGAGCGGCTGGATATCGTGCTGATGCAGCTGGTGAAGCTGCTGCGGGACGGTGAGGTGGTACGGATGAGCAAGCGTACCGGCAAGGCCATCTCCCTGTCCGACCTGCTGGACGAGGTCAGCGTGGACGCCGCCCGGTGGTACTTCAATGCCAAGCCGGATACCCAGATGGAGTTCGATCTGGGTCTGGCGGTCCGGGAGGACAGCGAAAACCCCATCTACTACGTGGAATACGCCCACGCCCGGATCTGCTCACTGCTGCGGGCTCTGGCGGAGGAGGGCACCTCCGTGCCCAGACAGGCGGACGTGGACATGTCCCTGCTCTCCGGCGAGGCGGAACGGGCCCTGCTGAAGCAGATCGCCCAGTTCTGCGAGGAGATCAAGCTGGCGGCCCGGGATTACGACCCCAGCCACATCAACCGTTATCTCCAGGAGTTGGCGGCCTGCTTCCA
>CAJLNC010000085.1 GCA_905207905.1 uncultured Lachnospiraceae bacterium
GTCAGGGGGTTATACCCAGCGAGCCGAGCCACCCGTTTTACGGGTGGCGGCGACTATTGTAAGATTAAAATGTCAAAAACTCTGATGGAAAAACGATTTTTAAGTCCCGTTTCCATGGTGCAAAAGTCACGCGTACAAATCTTTTATAAATCGGACAGAGAGCATTTGTTAACAGGGCTTTTGTCCCTAATTTATGAAAGAAAAATGCTCCGCAGGATCGCATTGCGCCAAACATTCCAATGAGTCTTTTAGAAAAAGAAACCTGTGTTGCGAGGCTGCAGTAATCCCTGCTTGCAACCTGGTGTTTCCTATAGTAAAATGTAGTTATTGTTCCCATGGCAGGCTGACAGCGTATGCTGACAATATTGTAAGAGAAAAGGGAGCAGCAAAGAGCAGCTGCCGTCTATAGACGGCGGTTCCATGTGTTAAAAAAGAGAGCCGGACACAGGAATGGCTCTTTTATAAGGAGGTTTTTAATTATGATGAAATTTTCAGAGTTTCCCTATGAACGGATTGATCTGGAAGGAGCTATTCGGGAGGGCAAAGCGCTGGTGGAACAGGCCAGGGCGGTCAAAAGCGGAGAAGAACAGTATGAGGTGCATGAACAGTTCGGCAAGCTGCTGAATCATGTGAGAACCATGATCAATGTGGCCACCATTAGAAGAGATGGCGATATGACCGATGAATTTTATGCAGGGGAGAAGGATTATTATGATCAGGAGCTTCCCAATTTTGAGGCAATGGTAAACGACTATCAAAAAGTTCTCTATGCCACCCCCTACCGGGCGTACATGGAGGAACGCATCGGGCAGGTGCCCTTTAAGTCCATGGAGCTTCAGATGAAGGCCTTTGATGAGAAGCTGATTCCCCTGATGCAGGAAGAAAATGCACTGCGCACCAGATATTCCAGACTCATCGCCTCCGCGTCCATTGACTGGAGGGGAGAGAAGCTGAATCTGTCCCTGATGCAGAAATATAAGACAGATAAAGACCGTCAGGTGAGAGAGGAAGCCTGGAAAAAGTACGGGGAATTTTTTGAGGAGCACATGGCAGAGTTTGATGAGATCTATGACCTTATGGTAAAGAACCGCACTGCTCAGGCCAAGGCTCTTGGCTTTGACAATTACATTGAGATGGGTTACTGTCTGATGAACCGGAATTCTTATGGAAGAGAGGAGATCGAAGCCCTTCGGGATCAGATCAAAAAGGTATATGTGCCCTTTGCAGAGGCGATGCACGAGGAACGGCGGAAGCGTCTTGGGGTGGATCATCTGTACTATTATGATGAGGGTGTCTATTTCCCTCAGGGCAATCCGGCTCCGGAAGGAACCCCGGAGGAGATCCTTCAGGGTGGGGAGAACATGTATGCCCAGCTCTCTAAGGAGACAAAGGAATTTTTTGACATGATGCGTCAGCGGGAGCTGTTTGACGTGCTGGGCAGGAAGAACAAAAAGGCTGGAGGATACATGGAAAATCTGGATGAGTATAAGGTTCCCTTTATCTTCGCCAACTTCAATGGAACCAGCGGGGATATTGATGTGATCACTCATGAGTGTGGTCACGCTTTCCAGTATTTTGTGGCTTCTCAGGATCCTGTGGATGATCATTACCGGTATCTTACTATGGAGACGGCAGAGATTCACTCCATGTCCATGGAATTTTTTACAGAGCGGTATATGGAGCTGTTCTTTGGAGAACGGGCAGAGGAGTACCGGAAGATGCATCTGGAAGATGCTGTGGCATTTATTCCTTACGGATGCATGGTGGACGAGTTCCAGCATATTGTGTATGAGAATCCGCAGCTGACGCCAAAGCAGCGCCGGGAGGCATGGAGCAAACTGGAGAAGACCTATCGCCCCCATATGGACGGTACAGGCAGCAATTATCTGGAGCAGGGGGCGTTCTGGCAGAAGCAGCTTCATATTTTTGAATGTCCCTTCTATTATATAGACTATGTGCTGGCTCAGCTTTGCGCATTCCAGTATCACATCTGGATGAATCGGGATTATGAGGCAGCCTGGGGCAGTTACATGGAGCTTTGCAGACTTTCTGCCAGCAAATTCTATCCGGAACTGCTGCATCAGGCTGGGCTTCAGGTGCCCTTTGAGGAGGGCTGCATCCAGAAGATCGTGGATGGGCTGGAGCTGAAATAGGGAAGGAACTAAAATGAAAAAATACGCCAAAGATTTTAAGGGAAAAGAGGAAAATTTCCAGTATGTGGGAAAGCGCTATCTGATGGAAGCCGGGGAGGAGGAGTTAAAGAAGCGGGGGACTTGCAGCGCCGTTTTGTTGGCGGTATCCACCCTGATGCTGTTTCTGGCTCTTACCAGGAACAATGTGGGAAACCGGGGAACTCTGATGGTGCTCTTTTCTGTGGCTCTTTGCTTTCCTATTGTATATGGCTGGATGGGAGTGTGGAACTTGTTTTCCTATATCAAGAAGGAGGAGAAGCAGACCCCTGGATCTCTGACAAAGCGTCGGGAAGGGGGAGGATTTTGGATGCGCCGCATGGATTATGACCGGTGTGTCCGCCGGCCCTGGCGGTGCAGCCTGATGGCGGCTCTGTTTGGCGGTGCGACCTTGGCGGGGGATCTGATCCTTCTTTTTGGGCAGAAAGCCTTTTGGAGTTCGGAGGTGATCCGGAGCGAGGAGATTCTGTTTCTGATGGCTTTGGCGGTGATCACCCTGGCCGGGACATGGGAGACGGTTCAAAATCGGGCTCTGCTCAAAAAAGTTCGGGAAGAGCCAGATAAATTTCCGGATAAGAAGTAGAAAAAAGCAGGATTTAGGAGAATATTTCGTAAGATTTCGTGGAAGTTCATGATATTTTCATAAATTTTCCGTTGAAAAAATACGAAAAGATGATAAAATAGAAACGTATGGCTCAAAATGCATACGAAGAATCAAGATAAAGGAGGAAACAGTTTTATGAGTATGAAAAAAGTAATGGCTCTGCTGTTGACTGGCGCTATGGCGGTAAGCTCTATGAGTATTCCGGCTTTTGCCGAGGAGACAGAAGCCGCTACTGAGGCCGCAGAAGAAGCAGCCGCAGAAGCCGATGGAGAAGATGTTCCACTGGTAGTAGGTATGAATAACTTCTCTGAAAAATTCAGCACATTCTTTGCTGAGAGTGTTCCGGATCAGGATGTGGCAAACCTGGTTGGTACTAGCCTGATCGGAAATGACCGTGCAGGTGGTCTGATTTACAATGGTATTGAGGGTGAGACCAGAGAGTACAACGGAACCGAGTACACCTACAAGGGCATTGCTGATGTTACAGTGACAGAGAATGAGGATACTACCGTTTATAATATTAAGCTGAGAGATGATGTGGTGTTCTCTGACGGAGAACCCATGACAGCAGATGATATCATCTTTACCTATTATGTGCTGGCAGATACCGATTACGATGGTTCTGCTACGCTTTACTCCACCGATATCCAGGGACTGAATAATTACCGCCTGAACTCTACTGTGGCAGATACGATCACAGAGGAGGATGTGGAGGCTGTTTTGGCGGAGATGCCGGAAGAGCTGGCGGCTTCTGTGAAGGAAGAGCTGATTGTTCCCCTGCTGACTGCTGAGTATGATTGGGCTGCTACTGCCTGGGAAGACTACGCAGAAGATTACGGCGTAACCAATGGCGATGAGTTCTTTGCACTGCTGTATGCTACGGATGAGAACTACAGCGCAGAGGGCAAGGACAAAGACACCATGATCAATGAGATCGCGGATATGTATGGAACAGACTACAAAGCTCTGGCTGCTGCTTATGGAGATGAGGCTTTCTTTGATGAGGATGCCAACACGGTGGCTCAGACTTACCTGGTAGCACAGAAGACAGCTGCCGGCGAAGGCGAAGAAGTTCCCAATATCTCCGGTATCAAGAAGCTGGGTGACTACGAAGTGGAAGTGACCACAGACGGTTTCAATGCAGCCGCTATCTACCAGATTGCCGGCATCATCGTGGAACCCATGCACTACTACGGCGATGCTTCCATGTATGATTATGAAAATAATCAGTTCGGCTTCCCCAGAGGAGATCTGTCCTCTATCCGTGATAAGGTTGCAAAGCCTCTGGGAGCAGGCCCCTACAAATTTGTAAAATATGAGAACAAGACCGTTTATCTGGAAGCAAACGAAAACTACTTCCAGGGCGAGCCTAAGATCAAGCACGTACAGCTTCGTGAGACTGCTGAGCCGGATTATATCCCGGGCGTAGAGCAGGGCACCATCGATATCTGCGATCCTTCCGGAAGCAAGGAGAAATTCGAGCAGATCAAGAGCATCAACGGAAACGGCGAGCTGGACGGAGAAAAGATCCGCATCAGCCGTGTGGACGCATTGAGCTACGGTTACATCGGACTGAATGCCAACACCATCAACGTAGGCGGAGTGCCGGATTCTGAAGAGTCCAAAAATCTGAGAAAAGCCATTGCAACTGTAATGAGCGCATACAGAGATGTGACTATCGATTCCTACTACGGAGACGCAGCGTCTGTAATTAACTACCCCATTACCAATACCTCCTGGGCAGCTCCCCAGAAGTCTGACGCTGATTATCAGGTAGCTTACTCTGTGGATGTTGAGGGCAATCCTATTTACACAGAGGGGATGTCTGATGAGGAGAAGTTCGCAGCAGCATTGGACGCAGCAGTCGGCTTCTTTGAGGCAGCAGGCTACACCTTTGAGAACGGCGTGATGACTGCAGCTCCCGAGGGCGCGAAGATGTCCTACGAAGTAATCATCGGCGGTTCCGGTGTGGGCGATCACCCCAGCTTCGCAATCCTGACCGATGCAAAGGCAGCTCTGGAAAGCATTGGCTTCACTCTGGAGATCAGCGATATCACTGACCAGAACCTGATGTGGGATCCCATCAACTCCGGTACTGCTGAAATGTGGGCAGCAGCATGGCAGTCCACCCTTGATCCGGATATGTACCAGGTATACTACAGCAACACCCCCAGCAACTATTACCATATTGCTGATACTACTCTGGATGCAAATATTCTGGATGCAAGATCTACCTCTGACCAGGATTACAGAAAGTCTGTTTACAAAGAGTGTCTGGATATTATCCTTGACTGGGGCGTAGAGATCCCGGTATATCAGAGACAGGATTGTGTCATCTACAGTCCGGAGCGTGTAAATCCTGATACCTTTACCCCAGATGTTACTACCTTCTACAAATGGTATAATGAAATCCAGAATATGGAAATGATGTAACAAGAGATACCAGGGGAAATGAAGTCCTGCCGGAAGGCCGGTGAAAATCAGGACGCGGCGGCCCACCATATGGTGGGCTCTCCGTGTCCTTACCAATGCTAAGGACACAAAACAAACTGTCCGTGACAGGCCCCAAAGACGGCAGGGCCTTTCCTTATTAGACAGGAAGAACACGGGAAAGGAAAGAACCCATGAAAAAATTTATAGCAAGGCGGCTCCTCCTGGGAGTGGTCATTCTGTTTTTTGTTTCGATGATTATTTATTCCGTAGAGCGAAGCCTTCCCACCTCCTACGTGGACACCAAGGCTCGCAATATGTCTATGAAACAGGGCGCTAAGCCATTTGAAGAGCTGAAAGCAGAGTTGAATGCTGCCTACGGCATGGATAAGCCGGTGCTGGTAGGCTATTTTACCTGGCTGGGAAATGCAGTCAGAGGAGAATTCGGTGATTCCTGGGTGTGGAATCAGCCGGTAACAGAGAAATTTAAAGAAGTTATCTGGTATTCATTTGCGTTGGCGGTGATCGCCTTTACTTTGGAAATTCTAATAGCGGTGCCTCTTGGCGTCCTTTCAGCCACCAGGCAATACAGCAAGATGGATTATGCGGTGACGGTGTTTGCACTCATCGGGATTTCACTGCCGCCCTTTTTCTTTGCCACTATTTTAAAATACATTTTTTCCATTCAATTGGGATGGTTTGACTTGTATGGAATTGTGGGACGTATGCACGATCAGTACAGCTCCGTAGGACAGATTTTGGATATGGCGAAACATCTGATCCTTCCGGTAGCGACTCTGACCATCGCAGGTATCGGTTCACTGATGCGTTATACCAGAACCAATATGCTGGAGGTACTGAATTCCGACTATATCCGTACCGCCAGGGCAAAGGGCTTGAAAAACAGCAAGGTAATCTGGCATCATGCATTTCGGAATACGCTGATTCCGTTGATTACAATTTTAGGCGGTATGCTTCCCGGACTGTTTGCAGGAGCGATGATTACAGAGACCCTGTTCCAGATTCCGGGTATCGGTTACACCTCCTATCAGTGTCTGATACAGGGAGATCTTCCCTTTACCATGTTTTATATGAGTTTTTTGGCAGTGCTGACCTTAACGGGAAATCTGATTGCGGATATCCTCTATGCAGTTGCTGACCCCAGAGTACGAGTGAACTAGGAAGGAGAAAGACATGAGTGAGAAGTTAAAGAAAGCCCGGAATGAGAGCAGCAGTACCTCTCAGGCTCTGGATGACGAGCAGCGTGTCAAGGTTCTCTCTCCCGGTATGCTGGTGGCAAAGCGGTTCTTCCGGAACAAGCTGGCCATGGTGGGCCTGGTGATTATTGTGGCTATGTTTTTGTTCGCTTTTGTAGGCGGAGTGATCAGTCCCTATGGAGAGAGTCAGGTGTTCCGTAAGACAGAGGTAAGCTGGAAGGACTTTGCAGGTGCCACCTATAATGACACCTGGATTTTCAGCACCAAGGAGGGGGAGGAATTCCCGGCATCTGCCCAGCAGAAGTTTGTCCTGGCTTCCAGCAGAGAGGAAGAGAGCTTTGAGGCAGGCGGAAAGACCTATGAGATTGAAAATGCCAGCGAGAATTTGAAAATTGTAGTGGCGCAGCAGCCGGTGGCTACCGTGCTTACCTTAAAAGGCAAGTCCAGCTACAAGGAGAGCGGCAGTACGCCTCTGACCGACGAGATTAAGAAAGCCTATGAGGCGGCAGTGGCAGCGGAGGAGACCACCTTTGAGGCGGAGGGCGAAAATTATACCATCAGCAAGTCTGGCCGTCAGATGGTCATTGCAAAGGGTGGAGAGATTGCCTTTGCTACCAAGAAGGTATTTAATGGCGCAGCTGCGGATACGAAGATGGACTATGAATTCCAGAAGGCAGCTCTGACTGCGCTGGATGCAGGAGAAAAGAGTTTTTCCTATGACGGCGTTTCCTATGAGTTAAGCAGTGAGGAAGGCGACCGGGTGATTCAGTTGCTCACCGACGGTCAGGTGTATGCTGCGATTTCTGATATGCAGATTTCTCCCTTGGGGGCAGACGCATTCCTGTCCTTAGACTTTAAGGAGGCTGCGGAGGCCGCTATTCTGGCTAAGGAGAGCAGTTTTGAGGCGTTAAATGAAAAGGGCGAGACTGAGACCTATCAGCTTCAGAATAAAAATACCCAGTACGTGATCCGGAATCAGAAAACTACTATGGTAAATGATAAGTTCCGGGCTCCGGACAAAGAGCATCTGCTGGGAACCGACGGCAACGGAATGGATATGCTGACCCGTCTGATGTATGGCGGCCGGGTATCTTTGATGATTGGTTTTGTGGTTATCATTCTGGAGATTGTCATCGGAATCGTAATCGGAGGTATTTCCGGTTACTTCGGCGGATGGGTAGATACCATTCTGATGCGTGTGGTGGATATCGTCGTATGTATTCCTGCTATGCCCCTGTACATTATCATCGGTGCAGTGATGGATAGTTATAAAATCGATTCCAGTCTGCGTATCTATGCTTTGTGTATTATTCTGGGACTGCTTAGCTGGCCGGGGATTGCCAGAATGGTGAGAGGCCAGATCCTTTCCTTAAGAGAGCAGGAGTTTATGATTGCTACGGAGGCAACCGGTATCCGTGTTTCCAGAAGAATTTTCCGCCATCTGGTGCCCAATGTCATTCCTCAGCTGATTGTTATGGCTACCATGGGCCTGGGTGATGTTATCCTGATGGAGGCTACCTTAAGTTTCCTGGGATTGGGTGTAAAATTCCCCCTGGCTTCCTGGGGAAATATTGTCAATGCAGTAAACGACAGTTATGTTTTGACGAACTTCTGGTTTGTATGGATCCCGGCAGGTTTCCTGATTTTGATTACAGTGCTTGGCTTTAACTTTGTAGGTGATGGCTTGAGAGACGCCTTTGACCCCAAAATGAAACGGTAGGTGAGAATATGGCACTATTTGGAAAGAAAAACGAAAATTATATCTCAGCAAAAGAGACAAAGCGGATTTCCAGGGAAAACCGTAAGATCACCAGTGAGATTGAGAAAAAGCGGAAACGGAAGAATATTCCGGAGTCTGAGTATCTCACAAAAATGAAAAATCCAGACAATGTGGTAGAGTTCGACAATGTCCATACCTACTTCTTCACAGATATCGGAACCGTAAAGGCTGTGGACGGCGTTTCCTTTGAGGTACCTCAGGGAAAAACGGTGGGAATCGTAGGAGAGTCCGGGTGCGGAAAGTCTGTGACCAGCTTATCTTTGATGCAGCTGGTGCAGCGTCCTCAGGGACAGACGGTGGAGGGCGAGATCCGCTTCAACACCGGAGATAAGGTATACAACATTGTAAACACGCCTTTGAGCGAGATGGAGAAGCTTCGGGGAAATGAGATGTCCATGATTTTCCAGGAGCCTATGACTTCTCTGAATCCGGTATTCCGAATCGGTCAGCAGGTAGATGAAATTATTTCTCTTCACAATCCTCACATGAGCAAGGAGGAAGTGAAAGCGCGGACGATTCAGATGCTGGAGTTGGCAGGCATTGCCAACAGCCAGGGCGTTTACAAGATGTATCCCCACGAGCTCTCCGGCGGTATGCGTCAGCGTATCTGTATTGCCATCGGACTGGCCTGCAGTCCCCGGCTGATTATTGCGGACGAGCCTACCACAGCTCTTGACGTAACCATCCAGGCTCAGATTTTGGATCTGATGCGGAAACTGAAGGATCAGATCAATTCTTCCATCATGCTGATCACCCACGACCTGGGAGTGATTGCAGAGATGGCAGATTATGTAGTTGTAATGTACGCAGGCAGAGTTGTGGAGAAGGGAACAGCCAGAGAGATTTTCTACAGCCCTTCCCATCCTTACACCATTGGCCTGATGCGCTCCAAACCCGTTGTAGGTAAGCGGGTGGATAAGCTTTACAGTATTCCGGGCAAGGTACCCAACCCTATCAATATGCCGGATTACTGCTATTTCAGAGACCGCTGCGAACATGCCTGCGAGAAATGTCAGGGTCAGTATCCGGGCGTGATCAAATTAAGCCCCACCCATGAGGTGAGCTGTTACCGGTATGCAGAGGGACAGGACGCCGGGTATCTGATCCGCCAGCTGGAAGAGCAGGCTAAGAAGAAGGGAGGCAGTCATGAGTAATACAGCAAAGAACGGCGCAGCCGCTGACAATATTTTGGAAGTCTCCCATCTGAAGAAATATTTTCCCATTAAGGGCGGATTATTCGGCAGAGAAGTGGGAGCCGTGAAGGCCGTGGATGACGTTTCCTTTACTATTGAGCGGGGAACTACCATGGGTCTTGTGGGAGAGTCCGGCTGCGGAAAATCCACCACAGGCCGCACCATCCTGCGGCTGCTGGAAAAGACCGATGGAACAGTACTTTTCAACGGGCAGGATGTGAACAGTCTGTCTCACCAGGAGATGAGACAGCTGCGTACCAAGATGCAGATCATCTTCCAGGACCCCTATTCTTCCCTCTCCCCCAGACTTCCGGTAGGAGAGATTATCGGGGAGGCAGTGAGGGAGCATAATCTGGTGCCTAAGGCTGAGGTGCAGGATTATGTGACAGAGATTATGTTAAACTGCGGTTTGCAGCCCTACCATAAGGATCGTTATCCCCATGAATTTTCCGGCGGTCAGAGACAGCGTATCTGTATTGCCAGAGCCCTGGCTTTGAATCCGGAGTTTGTGGTGTGCGACGAGCCGGTATCCGCTCTGGATGTATCGGTCCAGGCTCAGATTATCAATCTTTTGGAGGAACTTCAGGAGAAGCGGAAACTGACCTATTTGTTCATCTCCCATGATCTTTCCGTGGTGGAGCATATTTCCGACACCGTGGGTGTGATGTACCTGGGGGGGCTGGTGGAGACGGGAAAGACAGAGGACATTTTTGCAGAGCCTCTTCATCCCTACACCAAAGCGCTGTTTTCAGCCATTCCCATGCCGGATCCGGATCTGAAGAGAAATCGAATCGTGCTGGAGGGAAGTATCCCTTCACCCGCCAATCCACCCAAGGGATGTAAGTTCCACACCCGCTGCAGCCAGTGCATGGAGTGCTGCAAGGTGGAAGAACCGGCAGTGAAGGATATGGGCAACGGCCATAAGGTGCGGTGTCATCTGTACGATTAGAAAAACGCAGCTGTCTGCAAGCGGAAAAGACAGACACTCCGGTGTTTGCTGAGATCTGGCGAAAAGAGATGGCTGCAGAAAAAGGGCTGCGGCGCCGTTTGGGATGCTGCAGCCCTTTTGTTATCGCTGGAGGAAGCTGTTCGTTCAAGCAATCTGGTAGAGAGAAAGGGATTATATGGGAAAAAAACGAAAAAAAGAAGAATTGCCGGATTATACGGTAGCCAATATGGATGTGGAGGGGATGCCCTGGAATACGCGGAAACCCTGGCAGAAGGGCTTTAAGGACACCGGGCCCTGGGTGCAGAAATCCGGGGAAACCATCGGGGAGGATGCCGGAGTGGGAGAA
>CAJLNC010000086.1 GCA_905207905.1 uncultured Lachnospiraceae bacterium
CCTCTTTCCCGTTTGCCCGGTTTTACTTTTTAGGCCAGGCGCTGCTCCAGTTCCTTACGGATCTCCTGAATAAATTCCCGGCTGTTTAATACCACAGGATCCGGGAGGGTCGTGATGGCCGCCAGATCCTTCGTCATTTTACCAGACTCGATCACAGCCACCGTAGCCTCCTCCAGACTGTCTGCAAAGCGCTGCAGATCTGCAAGGCCGTCCAACTCTCCCCTCTTTCTCAAAGCGCCGCTCCAGGCGAATATGGTGGCCACTGAGTTGGTGGAGGTCTCCTCTCCCTTCAGGTGCTTGTAATAATGGCGCTGCACCGTTCCATGGGCAGCCTCATATTCATAGTTGCCTTCCGGAGAAACCAGAACAGAGGTCATCATAGCCAGAGAACCGAAAGCGGAGGAGATCATATCACTCATTACATCTCCATCATAGTTTTTGCAGGCCCAAATAAAGCCCCCCTCGGACTTCATCACCCGGGCCACTGCATCGTCGATCAGAGTGTAGAAATAAGTGATGCCTGCCTGCTCAAATTTTTCTTTATATTCTCTGTCATAAATCTCCTGGAAAATATCCTTAAAGGTATGGTCGTATTTTTTGGAGATGGTGTCCTTGGTAGAAAACCACAGATCCTGCTTCAAATCCAAAGCGTAGGCAAAGCAGCTTCTGGCAAAGCTCTCAATAGAACTGTTTAAATTGTGCATACCCTGAAGCACTCCCGGCCCCTGAAACTCATGAATCAAGGCTCTGGTCTGGGTTCCGTCAGCAGCGGTAAACAACAGCTCTGCCTTTCCCTCCCCCGGAATGATCATCTCCGTATTCTTGTACACATCCCCGTAGGCGTGACGGGCAATGGTGATGGGGTTTTTCCAGGATCTTACGTTGGGTTCGATTCCCCTAACAGTGATGGGCGTACGGAATACGGTGCCATCCAGAATCGCCCGGATGGTGCCGTTGGGGCTCTTCCACATTTCCTTCAGATCATACTCCTCCATGCGGGCTGCATTGGGAGTGATGGTGGCACATTTCACTGCCACCCCGTACTTTTTGTTGGCATTGGCTGCGTCCACAGTCACCTGGTCATTAGTCTCATTCCGATGCTCCAGCCCCAGGTCATAGTACTCTGTCTTAAGCTCTACAAAGGGAAGCAGCAGCTCCTCCTTGATCATTTTCCATAAAATCCGGGTCATTTCATCCCCGTCCATCTCCACCAGCGGTGTTTTCATCCATATCTTATCCATTATGCGTATCCTCCTTGACTAAGATTCTACTTCTGCAGGTCTTAAAAAACAACTCCTGTTAAAACAGGAATCTTCTCCGCATACAACTTAACATTTTCCGGTGGATTTGTCCAGCTAATCCAAAAGTTTTAATAAATTTATCCTTCCCCATCCCTGCTGGGATTTTGGAAACCCCAGATCATCGCCTGCCTTTTGCAGACGCATCTTCACTTCCAGATTGGTCAGCCAGGGCTTTTGGGAAAGCAAAAGGCACACAGCTCCGGACACCACCGGGGTTGCCATGGAGGTGCCGCTCTTTACGCAGTAATAATTGCCTCCGGGCTTCAGATTGCTGCAGGAGGTGATAAAAGTTCCAGGAGCTGTGATCTCCGGCTTGCATACACAGGAGCAGGTCGGACCTCTCCCAGAAAAATACCGCTGACCTCTTCCCCGCTTTCCCGGCAGATCGCAAAAGCCCACAGTGATCACCTTCCTGCTGGTTCCCGGCAAGGTAATGCTCCCCTCCCCCGGCCCCCGGTTTCCTGCTGCCACGATCACTACAAGCCCAGCATCCCACAGCCGCTCCGCCCAGGAGATCAGAAGCCGTCCCTCTTCCTGCCCCTCCTCCAGAGCCATACCCACCGAAAAATTCACCACCCGGATATTGAATTTTTCCTTATTCTTTAGTATCCACTCCATAGCAGCAATCGTATCCTTCAGTTTTCCTGCTCCATGTTGATCCAGCACCTTTAAATGGACCAGGTCTGAACCGGGCGCAATTCCTCTGTACTTTCCTGAGGACATCAGGCCGCTTCCGCCTAAAATCCCTGTCACATGACTTCCATGGGAAGCATCGTCATAATAGTACCCCCGGCCTCCCACAAAGTCTTTAAAATACACCACCCGGTCTGCATAGTCAGGATGATAGCAGACGCCGGAATCCATCACCGCCGCAGTGACCCCTCTGCCGGTGATTCCTCTCCGGTGAACCTCATCTGCATGGACAATCTTCCGAACACGATCCATAACATTTCCTGCCATAAAACATCTCTGTTTATACCTATGCAGAAAAAAGAAGATGTTGCAAAATTCCTCCAACGATACCCTTTCGGATGATTTTCCCCGAAAACAAACCTGTTTTCTGAGAAAATCAAACCGAAAATCCACTGGAATTCCTATTTTGCAGCATCTCCTAAAAGTTTTTTTCTTGACTCTTATCATATTTGCGAACCGCCTGCCGCATCAGATAAGAATCCGAAGGGTACTCCTTTAACTGTCCCCGAATATTTTGATATTTTTCGCAGCCCCGGCCAAGCAGCAGGATCAGCGTTCGCTCCGTGCTCTGTCTGGCCAGCTTCATGGCATAGCTTACCGCATCCTTTCGATCCGGGATGCAAGTACAGCCACAGCCCGTAAGCTCCGTATATTCCCGGATCTCCTCTGCAATTGCATAGGGATCCTCACAGCCCGGATCATCGGTAGTGATACACACATGGTCAGAAAAAAGTCCTGCTGACAGTCCCAGCTCTCTGCGCCGGTTCAGCGCCTTTCCTCCCGGACAGCCAAAAACAGTGATGATATTGGAATACTCCCCATATTCCTGAAACGCAGCATCATACACCTTCTCAAAACTGAGCCAGTTGTGTGCAAAGTCTACAATTCCGCATATCTTCCCATCCTGACTGCGGTACTCTTCCATCCGCCCCGGCACACTGGTGGAGAGCAGCGCCTCCCGAATACAAGGAACCGGTATTTCATAGACGTAAGCTGCCGCAATGGCTGCCATAGCATTTTCTATATTAAAACTTCCCCTCATGCCCAGCTCAAAATCCTGGCTGTAGCGGTCGCAGACTACGTGAAACCGGATGCTGTTCTCCAAAATCTGTACATTTTCATAGCGGATCATCGCATTCTTGTCTTTTCCAAAAGTAACGATATGCTTAGCCTTTTTGGCTGCCTTCATAATCCGGTCTGCATAGCTGGCGTCCAGATTCACGCAGGCGGTATCAGACTGGCGGAAAATGGACAGCTTGGAATTAAAATAATCCTCAAAATCAATATGCTCCTTAGGGCTGATATGATCTTCAGAGATATTCAGGAAAATTCCTACCTGAAAAGATAACTCCCGCACCCTTTTGTACTTCAGTCCCTGGCTGGACACCTCCATAGTCACATAGGAAACTCCTTCCTGTCTGGCTCTGGAAAGCAGTTTGTGAATGGTGGGAGCTTCCGGGGTAGTCATGACCGCATCCTGCCGGTCCCTCCCATCATAGTTGACCACCGTAGAGATCAGCCCTGTCTCTTTTCCTCCCTGTTCCCTCTGCCAGCAATCCAGCATGGCTTTCAGATACCAGGCGGTTGTCGTCTTTCCCTTGGTACCGGTAATTCCGGTGAGTATCGGTTTTCCCGGCTCATAACCGTAGTACACTGCTGAAACCGTTGCCATAGCCTTCCGGATATCTGTGACAATCAGCCCCGGAAGCTCCTGGCTGGTGGGAAGGACTTCCTCCCCCACATAAGCGGCAGCCCCCAAATCTGCCGCTGACTGCAGATATCCCGGCCGGAAGGCAGCACCCTTACAGATAAACAGGGTTCCCCTCCCGGCCTCTCTGGAATCACAGGTAAGACCCTGAATCTCCCCCTGTGGAAAACTGCTCTCCTGATCAATTTTCTTTAACAGCCCTCTTTGCTCCAACGCTCTGCGCACCTCTTCATACGTCGCCATTGCCAACCTCCCACTTAATCCCTCAAATATTCTTCCAGGGTGATTCCCCTTCTTGTAATCTCTTTCGCTGCATCCAGCCCCACATACCGGAAATGCCAGGGTTCAAAAGTGATGCCTGTAATCTCCTCTTTTCCTTCCGGATACCGTAAGATAAATCCGTAATCACTGCAGTTTTCCCGAAGCCACTGGTTTTCCGGAGTATCCAGCTGCCCCCGGTCCAACACCTGATAATCCACGGACACCACATCCACCGCAAGGCCTGTCTCATGCTCGCTGTATCCTCCAGGCATGGTCTCCAGACTCTCCTTATCGTAGGCCTCCTGCCAGGTAAGCCCGTACTGCTCCATAGCGGTCTGAATATCTTCCTGAAGAAGCTGATCCTGATACTCCCGGCTCCGATATCCGGAAGCCACCACAAACTCCATTCCAAAGCTGGAACCTTCTGTAAGCATGTCCCGCAGCGCATCGTACATCTCCTCCGCCACCGCACAGGAACCGTTCTCCAACCAGTGAAGCTGCACCTGATGATCTGCAGGGAGAGGATTGTTCAGGTTCACCAAAATCAGAGGATCTGCGGAAATGCCTGCCTTACTGTCACCGCTGTTTATGTAAAGATCCTGGCCATCCAGTGGAGCCGTTTGCCCCACCACCACCTGGCTGCTTCCCTGATTGTCTGCTTTATCCCTCCCTGCGCCGCCTGTGAAAACGGGCTGATACTTCACTGCGCTTTGACCGATCAGGATCATCCCCAGTACCACTGCCACCCCTCCCAGAAGCTGGCACTGGCGTTTTAACCGCCTCAGCCGCTTTTCCTGCTGATACATCTGCCGCTTCTGTTTCAGCAGTGACTGCTCCGTCACCTGTTTTCCTCTTCCCAGCTCTTCTATATATTCCTGATACATGTAACCACTCCTATCTATTAGACGAAAAATATCCTCTCTTGGTTTCATCTAAAGAGAGGATAATCTATGCATGTATCAAATTTTGGTCAAATTTGTATCTAATTTGTATCATTTGTAAAAATTTCAAAAATTTACACAATTATCTGGAAGCCGATAGCCAAAATCCATCTTATGTATGCTGCACAGCGCTGCCGAAGCTCTGTTCACTGACCGGACATGCCTCCCTGAATCACAGTCACCGGAGGCTCCTGCTCCTCCACGGACTGCGTCTCTTTTCCGCTGGAGTCATCCGACCGAGCCACTCCCTGTATCGTCTGGGTCTCGTCTGAAACGCCGCCATTCGAAAGAAGCTTTTCCTGCTCCTCCGCAGTCAGATCATCTTCTCCCAGATCTTGGGTCTCTCCATCCGAAAAGGCTTCCTCTCCAAAAACCAACGGCAGGCCAAGAGCCTCCTCTGCGGTAACCTGATATTCCTGATACCCATAGGCCTCCCCAATCTGCCCCATAAGGCTGCTCCAGTAATAAGTACCGACGAGAAAAGCAATTCCGGAACCGTACCAGTCGTTCTCCACAAAGATCCGATAAGCATGGCCGGTAAAATTTCCATAATCCAGTTCCACTTCCAGCTCCAAAGTTTCTTCCAGCTGCTGTACCCTAGCGCTCTGGGCTCCGCAGACAGCGGCAAAATCATATCTGGAGTAATCCTCCTCTTTAAAAACCTCCCCTGCCTTCATAAATTCTTCGTAGGATTCGTACCCTGCAATCTGGGAAAAATAATCATCCAGGATTTCCCCTATTCCTGAGATGGACACATAGTACAGAAGATCCGACTCCAGATCCATGATCACACTGAGAATGAGCTCATCATAATCGGTTACCCCCTGTCCACGATAGTGGGGCAGCCAAATCTGAAAGCGAAACACCCCGGTATTCACAGACTGCTCTCCCAGATTAATCATAATCCCGTCCAGGGAGTAGCCCTGATAATTCATGGCCAACTCCTTCAGCGCCGAGGGCAGCAGGCCGCTTTCTGCCCATAGCTGCACCAGCTTCGCACAACGTTCCACCTGACTTTCCGGATTAAACACATTGTAGGTGCTGTACTCCCATTCCTGCTCCGATTTTTTTGCCAGAAGCTGCATTTTCCCAGCCATATCCAGAGAATCCCTGTTGAGAAACTGTATCTCCTCCCTGGTATTCATAGTCACCTTCCCCAGACTGCCCTCATCCTTCCAGGCATTATACCAATCCGGCGCAAACCAGGCCAAGAGAATGGTGAGAAGAAGGATCAGAACTCCAAGGCTGTATTCTAATATTAATTTCCAGGGCCTTTTCTTACCCATCACTTATTCCCTCCCTGTTCCTAATGTTTCCCTCTCCTCCGATGCGCTTCCAAACAGCACCGTCACCCGGAGCCCCTTTCCCAACTGACTCTCCAACTTCCAGGAAGCATGGTGCAGATCAATGATTTTTCGGCACAGGGCCAAACCCAAACCTGCCCCCCCTTCTTTTCTGGAACGGGATTTATCCACCATATAAAAAGCCTCTGTGATCCTGGAAAGCTCCTCCTTGGGCAGCCCCGGCCCCTGATCCTGAACCGCCATCACATAGCCGCCAAAAACTGCCTGGCCGGAAAACCAGATGGCAGTCCCCTCTGCGGAAACCTTTCTGGCGTTGTCAATGAGGTTCATAAACACAGACGCCAAAAGATCCCGGTCGCCCCAGATGCTTCCCCTCTGATAATTTGTGTAAAGAGTAATATTCTTTTCCTTCAGAGAAGGACGCACCGTGCGGGACACCTCCTCCATAAAATCCGGAACCAGAATCTCCCGGAAAGAAAAGGCGGCTTTCTCCAGCATAGCCATATCCAGAAGCTTATAGGAAAGAGACTGGAGCCGTTTTCCCTGGTTATAAATATAGTTGGCGCACATATTATTCTCCTCCGGCGTAAGCTCCATCTGCCGGATCGTATCGGCATAGCCGATAATGGAAGTGAGCGGAGTCTTCAGTTCATGGGCAAAAGCAGCAGTAAACTCCTCCTGCCTGCGCACCTCCTCCTGAAGCCGTTTCATCTGGTCATTCATCACATCCGCCATCCAGTTAAAGTCCGCCGCCAGCAGCCCGATCTCGTCCGTGCTTCGGATGTGCACCCTGGCGTCAAACCGCCCTCTGGCATATTGCCTGGTGGCCCTGGACAGCTTCTGCATATTCCGCATCACAAAAAACAGCAGAATCAGGGTAACGCCTCCCACCAGAAAAGTAACCACCACCACTCCCATCTGATATCGGGCTTGCATCTCCTCCCGGTCCTGATAGATATTGGAAATATCCCGAATCGTTTCTACATAAATATCCAGGCTGCTTTTTCCCAGCACAGCCAGATAGGTGCGATTTCCCTGACGCACCAGCTCGTAGCCTGCATTGTGTTCCGAATCCAACCCCTCCCAGATCGTATGTTCCATCCGAAAGTCCCTGTCCTGATAAATTACGTTCCGGTTTTTATCATAGATGCGAAAATTTCCGTCCGCTTCCATCTGCGGTTTGTAAAAGCTTCTCACCACCTGTTTTGTGGTAGCTGCCTGCTGCTGCCTGGCTGTCAGGCTGTTCCAGGCCATCTCATAGGAATTCTGCAGCATCTGATTTTCCATCACCCGCCGCTGGATTTCCTTATCCAGACTGCTCTGAAAACTGTCCTGAATCATCCAGGAGCCAAATACGGTCAAAAACAACACAAACAACGGCGTTGTGACAAAAAATAATTTCCAGGATAAACGCATATTTCCCCCTGTCCTCTCTGAAACTATCCCAGCTTTTCCGAAACGGCGCCGGTTTTGGCATTTTGTTTGATCCGGCCTTAAACGCGGTCTGTCCTGGCTTCTATGCCATCCGTCTTGGATTAGCGCCTGCCCTGACTTTGCACGGCCCGTCTTGGCTCAACGCCTGTGTTCAGACTCTATACCACCAGACGGTACCCCACCTTATACATGGTAACAATGTGTTCCTCCAGGCCCAGCTTCTTTTTCAGTCTCTGAACATGAAGATCCACCGTCCGGCCCGCGCAGCTGTAATCCCCGCCCCAGACACTCTCATAGATGGTCTCCCGGTACAACGCCCGGTTTTTATTGCGCACAAACAACAGCAGCAGCTCATACTCTTTATTGGTCAGATCCACCGTCTGCCCCCGTTGCTCCACCATCCTGGAATCTGTATGGATCACAATATCCAGAATCTTCAGCGTCTGCTCCGTCTTATGATATCGCCGCAGTACCGTCTCCACTCTGGCAAGAAGCTCCGCGATCTCAAAGGGTTTGGAAATATAATCCTCCGCCCCCATGCGAAGTCCCTTCACCTTATCTGCCGTCTCCCCCATAGCGGTAAGAAAAATCACTGGTATCTCCACGGATTTGGCATATTCCAACACCTCATAGCCATTGAGCTTAGGCAGCATAATATCCAGCAGAATCAAATCATAGGTTCCCTGACAGATGCAGTCTGCCGCCATCTCTCCGTCAGAAGCGATTTCACACTGATACCCCGCCTTTGCCAGATTCATGCGTATCAAATTTGCAATGGATTCTTCGTCTTCCACAATCAAAATTTTTATCATCCCTGTCTCCTCCCCATTATCTTCCAACCCAAGAAACGCTCCCCGTAACCGTCGGAAGTCTGTTTTCATCCTAACACAAGGATGGAGAAGCTGCAAGCCTTGTTTCGAAAACACGCAAAAAGCGTTTCTTTGCCGGATACTTTTCTATGTTTTCTCATATACTTGGAAAAACCCTGTTTTGGAGCTTTATGACAAATCTTTTATCTTCCCAACAGCTTCCTGAGAATGCAAAAGAGCGCATTCTCTCAGAAGACTACGTAAGCTTGATCTACCACAACGAAACCTTTCCCTTTGATATTGACCAAATTCTGCCGGAATATCTTCCTCAGATGGTGGACTGGCAATATGCAGTGCTGAATGCTCCCCTTCAGTACTTTCCTCCCAACATCATCACCCAGGGATATTTTACCATTCCAAAGCTTTATACCCTGTTAAATGAAGCCAGCCTGGAAGCCTCAGGAATCCCTCAGGTTCAGAATCAGCCCTTCTTAAATCTCACTGGAAAAGGAGTGCTCATCGGATTTTTGGATACGGGAATCGATTACCGCCACCCTGCTTTTCGAAACAGCAACGGTACCAGCCGGATCTTGCGAATCTGGGATCAGACGATTCAAAGCGGCACGCCTCCGGAAGACTTTCTCTATGGTTCTGAGTACACCAAGGAGCAGATTGACGCAGCCCTTAAAACCTCCAATCCTCTGGAACTGGTTCCTACCACGGACGAAAACGGTCACGGCACTGCAGTGGCCGGCATTGCGGCAGGCAGCCCGGATTCTGCTCTTGCCTTTTCCGGCGCCGCCCCTGATGTAGGAATCCTTGCGGTAAAATTAAAGCCCGCAAAAAACTATCTCCGAAACTATTTTCTGGTATCTCAGGATGCCCCTGCCTTTCAGGAAGACGACTGTATGCTGGCTATCCGATACCTGAATCTGACTGCCCAAAAGCTGAATCTTCCTCTGGTGATCTGCTTTTCCCTGGGAACCAACCAGGGCGGACACGATGGCTACACTCCTCTGGATGAGGTCCTCACCTCCCTAAGCTATGCCGCCGGCACCTACGCTGTGGCAGCCGGAGGAAATGAAGGAAATGAAGCGCATCACTATTACGGAACTATGCAAAGGCAGGGGGAGACCCAAGAAGTACAGGTGAGCGTTACCAGAGAAAACCCGGGGTTCACCATGGAATTTTGGGCTCAGGCCCCGGAGCTGTACTCCCTTGGAGTCATCTCGCCCCAGGGAGAACGGCTTCTTCCCATCTTACCCAGAATCGGAGCCACCCAAAACGCCTCCTTTCTTCTGGATCATTCGAAGGTACAGATTGATTATGAGGTCATTGAATTTCGCTCTGGCAGCCAACTGATCCAGGTTCGGGTAGAAAACCCCTCTGCAGGGATCTGGCGTTTTCCCATTGTCAATCATCGCTTCTTAAACGGACAGTACCACCTGTGGCTTCCAATCACCGGCCTCGCCTCTCCCTATGTTAAAATGCTCTCACCGGAACCTAATACCACCCTCACCGCCCCTGCTAACAGCATGGCCGTGATCACCTGCAGTACCTATCAGGTTCCCGGAGGCAGCTTTTATCTGGGTTCCAGCCGAGGCTTTACAAGAAGCGGACAGATCAAACCGGATCTGGCTGCCCCAGGGGTGGAGATCCAGGCTCCCAGAATTCTTTCCGGTTACCAATCCTTCACCGGATCCTCTGCAGCAGCAGCCATCACCGCTGGCGCGGTAGCCATGCTGGTGCAGTGGGGCAGGCGCACGTACAGAGGAAAACTGTTTACCTACACAGAGATTAAAAATCTTCTGTATCGGGGAGCCGTCCAGTCTGATGATCTTTATTATCCCAATCAGGAGTGGGGATACGGCACGCTGAACGTATATGGAATTTTTCAGGCGCTTACAGATTTTTAGGAACCCTTTTGTCAAAGACGCATACAATACAGTGTATAAACCATTACGGAGGTTTACAATATGAGTGATTTAGCTGCTACAAACTGTGGATGTGGATGTGACAACGGTATTTCCCA
>CAJLNC010000087.1 GCA_905207905.1 uncultured Lachnospiraceae bacterium
CCCGCCTCTCCAGCTTGGGAAGCTAGCATTCTACCGATGAACTATATCTGCATAGTTGTATTATATACATTCATTTTCTAAAATGCAAGCCCTAAAATAAGGTTTTTAGAGTTTATTTTTCATCTCCAAATTTGAAATGGATCAAAGACCTTGTCTGCCTGAAAAGATGTGGCATGAGCATCCAGGAAATGAAGGACTATCTCGCGCTTTGCCTGCAGGGTGAGTCCACCATTCCAAAAAGGAAAGAAATGCTCTCCCTAAAGCAGGAAGCTCTGCGTACGTCCATTCAGGAATTAGAGGACAGCATCGCCTATATCGACTGGAAGCAGAATTTCTACGATGAAGTGCTTTCCGGTAAACGGCCTTATGTCAGCAACTTAATCCGTATAGAAGAATAACATTCAAAAACCGTGTATCCGTCATGTATAGAAGCACTCCATTCCACCATGTCATCTCTTGCGCTCTTTGCCATTTCCATAAAATCATTGGCAGGATAAACTTTAATTTCCATTCGTTTCACTTCTTTCTTTCATCTTCTGCATTCCAAGAACCAAAGCCACACCGATGATACAGGCAATCGGTTGAAAATTGAAAAAGTCCATCGCTGCTTTCGGAACCTCCAGGGTCGTCGGTCCCTGCACGATTGCATAAAAAAAGCCGATCATCATTCCTAAAATTGCATAAACAGACTGCGGACGAAATTTTTCCAGACACACCTTAATCCCTTTGACCACAGTAGCCGCACCTGCAAGAACTCCGAATCCAAAGAACATCAGACAGGGCACATAGGAAAAATCCAATCCCAGAAATCCTCGCACTGCTGTGATAATCGGAATATATGCTCCAAAAATCAGAAGCAGGGTGGAACCGGAAATTCCAGGAAGAAACATAGCGGAAATGGCAATCATTCCGATAAAGAACAATTTCACGCCCAACCCCACAGAAAACTGACTTAAATCCATAGCGGAAGTTCCCACCTGCCCGTTCAGCCATGCAATACCTGCCACAACTGCAATTCCCGCAATGCAGAATAAAATTTCTTTTCCAAATTCACGAAAACTCTCCTTTTCTTCCATGACAATCAATGGAATAGAGCCTGCAATAAAACCGATAAATAAAGAACTGACGTTGTAGATCTGACTGTCGAATAAGGCTGATAAAACAAGAACTGCCAATACCATACCGATTCCCCAGTTTCACCAGATAACGCAGGGCTTCTTTCTTATCCTTCATCTTTCCAAACACAAAATCGAATATTCTCTGAAGCTGCTCCGGATCCACCGTCAATTCTGCTGTTATTTCTTTTGTTTCTGCGGTAAGTTCTTCCTTTCCGGACTCCATAAGCCTTTTCTTCGTCTGTACATAATTTTGTATAAATAAAGATATTTCTATTTTTCTAAGAGTAATCGGCATATTTCCGGTTTCTACTTTTGAAAGGTAAAATAACTGTTTCAGCAGAAGATCCATTTCTCCAGTCCTTCGGTATGCAGTTTCCAAAAATCTATCCTGCTTCTCCTGGGCGGAAACTATTCCGTCCATTAATCCCTTAATAGTCCCTCTAATCGCTGTAAGAGGTGTCCGGAGATCATGGGAAATTCCTGCAATCATATCCGTTCTCGCCTTTTCATATTTATGATTTCTCTCCTGCTCCCGCAAAATATGTTTTTGCATTTTGTTAAATGTATCACATACATTTTCAAATTCTATATCACCTGAATAATTGAGGTCCTCTGTCAAATCATTTTCTTCGATTCTCTTCGCTCCGGCAGCCAATTCATCCAGCGGCTCCATGATATGTCTGACAAGATTGCCGGTAAAAATCTGGCTGATACTAATCAAGACAGCCATACATAGCACCCCATCTGCCAGAAAAAGTAGAAGAAATTCGTTCTTGTGTATGGTAAATTTTTCTGCCAGATTATGCAGTTCATCTTCACTTACAATTTTTTCTACTGAAGCTTTTAATTCTTCTTCCACATATTCTGCATATATTTTCATTACTCCCACATTTATCACAAGAAAAATAGCAAGCGTTACCAAAACCATCCAGGTATTTGAAAGAAAAATTCGTCTTCTAACCGTTCTTTTTCCCATATTTATGGCCTCCTACAACCAGCAATGGGGAAGGCTATCTTTCCAATTACCTTCCCAGAATACATCTCCATCACATCTAATAACTATATTCATTATGAATACAGTTTTTTCTACAGTTGCTGCAATAGTGTGCTTTTGTGTCTATATCCTGTTTACACTGCATTCCAGTCCCAATGTTGCCCCACATCTTTCGCAGAATTTATCTCCCCTATTTTCATTCTTCCACATTTTCCCAGGTTCCTTTTAGCAAGGCCCGGAGATAAAGTACCGCTACTGCAGCCAAAGGAAAGAAGAAGGATACCAGCACCCACACTGTGCCATTCTCGCTTATTTAATTCGCTTTGCGATATGCCCGCGTCATACAAAGCATCCTAGAAAAAAACTCCGAAAACCTTATAATCACTGCAGAATACAGTGTTTATAAGGCTTTCAGAGCTTTTAAAAAATCTTATTTAATTGAAGTACACACTTCGCTTATTTGCCCATCTGAGCAGCTACCTCAGCTGCGAAGTCCTCGTTCTTCTTCTCCATGCCCTCACCGGTCTCATAGCGAACAAAGGATTTGATGGTGATCTTTGCATTGTTGGCCTTGGCTACTTCCTCAACGTACTTGCCAACTGCCTGCTTGCCATCCTCTGCCTTTACATATACCTGATCCATCAGGCATACTTCTTTCAGCTCTTTGTTCAGACGGCCCATCACTGCGCCCTGGATTACCTTCTCCGGCTTTCCTGCCATCTTGGGATCGTTAGCGATCTGAGCAGTGAGAATCTCGATCTCATGGTTCTTATACTCTTCTGAAACCTCAGCTGCGGTAACGTATACCGGCTTCAAAGCTGCAATCTGCATAGCTACGTTCTTAGCCATCTCTTTTACTGCATCGTTTACAACGTCAGTCTCAACGTCTACCAGAACGCCGATCTTTCCGCCCATGTGAGTATAGGAAGCAACAAAACCAGCCTCCTCGGAAACCTGAACGAATCTTCTGATGTTCATGTTCTCGCCGATCACCGCGATCTGTCCGGCCAGAGCTTCATTTACCGTCTTGGTAGTATCGAACTTCCAGGGCTCTGCCAGGAAAGCGTCAATGTCAGCTGCGGAAGTCTCCATAGCCTGTTCAGCAACCTGTGCCACATAGTTCTGGAATTTCTCGTTCTTTGCCACAAAGTCCGTCTCAGCATTTACTTCTACTGCTACTGCCTTCTTGCCGTCCTCAGTAACCAAAACCTTTACAAGGCCCTCAGCAGCGATTCTGCTGGCCTTTTTCTGAGCGGTAGCCAGGCCTTTCTCTCTCAGCCATTCTACTGCTTTCTCCATATCACCTTCTGTGGCAGTCAGAGCTTTCTTGCAGTCCATCATTCCTGCTCCGGTTGCCTCTCTTAATTCTTTTATCATTCCTGCTGTAATAGCCATTTTATTGTCCTCCATGGTCACTTCAGTCTTTGTGTTAATTACTCAGCAATAGCCTCTACAGGAGCTTCCTCTTCCATGAATTCTCCCTCTGCTGCCTCTTCCTCTGCGCCCTGATTAGCCTCGATCACAGCGTCTGCCATCTTGGACACGATCAGTTTTACAGCGCGGATTGCATCGTCATTACCCGGGATTACATAATCCAGCTCTTCCGGATCACAGTTGGTATCTGCGATACCGATCAGCGGAATGCCCAGTGTATGTGCTTCCTGAACACAGATTCTCTCTTTTTTCGGATCAACTACAAAGATGGCATCCGGGATCTTCTTCATCTCTTTGATACCGCCCAGGTTCTTCTGAAGTTTATCCATCTCTTTCTTAAGAGCAATCACTTCTTTCTTAGGCAGAACATCAAAGGTTCCATCTTCCTGCATAGCCTCAATCTCTTTCAGACGTCTTACACGGCTCTGGATAGTCTTGAAGTTGGTCAGCATACCTCCCAGCCATCTCTCATTTACATAGAACATACCGCATCTTTCAGCTTCGGCCTGAACAGCATCCTGTGCCTGCTTCTTAGTACCAACGAACAGGATGGTTCCGCCCTGAGCAGCGATGTCAGAAACGGCTTTGTAAGCCTCATCTACCTTGCCTACAGACTTCTGAAGGTCAATGATATAGATACCGTTTCTCTCAGTGTAAATGTAGGGAGCCATTTTGGGGTTCCATCTTCTGGTCTGATGTCCGAAATGAACACCTGCTTCAAGTAACTGTTTCATTGAAATAACGCTCATGTCTTTTCTCCTTTTGTTTTGGTTTTTCTTCCGCACACATCAAACTTCCTCGACAACCTTACGGCACCAATGTCAGAATCCGTGTACGTGAATGATTTTGCAACTTTTGTATTATAACATAGGGGCCTGCGCTCTGCAAGCCCCTATTTCCAGAATTATTCCTGTTTTTCTTACGATTCTTATACTATCCGGGCACTCTCCGGCCCAAAGGCTACTCTCTTCTCAGCGCATCAATGGGATCCAGATTGGCTGCCTGCACAGAGGGCAGGAAACCGAAGATCAGTCCGATCACCATGGAAAACACCACCGCTACCACCGCTGCCGGGACATCAATAGCTACCGCCACTCCCGAAATCCGGTGTATCACCTCTGCGGCCCCAACTCCGGCTCCCACTCCCAGAAGACCGCCCAGACTGGTAAGCACTGCCGCTTCTGTAAGAAACTGCCCCAGGATCGTTCCTTTCCTGGCTCCGATGGCCTTCTTCAAACCGATCTCACTGGTACGTTCTGTCACAGACACCAGCATAATATTCATAACACCGATTCCTCCTACCAGAAGGGAAATGCCTGCGATCCAGATCAGCTGCATATTGGTGGCATTACTCAGCTGCTGCAGCTGCTGAGCCTGCCCAAGCAAATCCTCCGCCTTGTATTTCACGGCGCTGTCCTCATCTGTGGTGAGGGTGGCGTTTAAAATTTTGGAGGTTTTCTGACCTGCCTGAGTCATTTCATCTGTGCTGGCCGCCTTGACCACCACATTTTCCGGCTCGTCATAGTTAAACACAATCGGCCAGGCCGCTTTAGGCAAAAAGATCATGCCGGAATCATCATCATTGGCATACGTATAATAATCCTCAATAGAATTAATATTCGGTTCAAAATTAGATGCTTCCCTGACTACGCCCACTACTGTAAAAGGTTCCTTAGAAACCTCAACGGTTTTTCCCAGAGGATTCTCCTTGCCGAACAAATTCTTGGCTGCAATTTCATCCACAATCATGACCTTGCTGAAATTGTCATAGTCCTCCTGCATAAAACTGCGGCCGGATTTTATCATATAATTGCAGGTAGAGAAATAACTGTCGTCAATGCCCAAAACCTTGACATTGGAAAGAGCCGTATTCTGATAGTAAATCATACTGTCCCATACCACCCGGCTGGTATACGTGGTAACAGACAGAACCTCGTCCAGATCCAAAATCTCCTCCTTCGTCTCCTCAGACACCACGGGCACCCCCCAGGGGATGGAGGAAGAATCATAGATCTGCAGTTCATTTCCTCCCTGGGTTAATTTTATTTCCACCGTATTGTCCCCGGAACCTACCAGCTGATTTTTAATCTCCTCATTGGTTCCCTTGATGGTGGATACGATGGCTATAATGGCCGCAATACCAATGATAATACCCAGCATTGTGAGAAAAGAGCGCATTTTGTGGGACCAGATACCCTGAAATGCAAGTCTTATATTTTCAAACACTGTCCCGCCTCCTTAATAACCATAGTTGGAATAGAAGCTGTCCGCATCCTCGGTCTTAGCCCCTTCTTCCACTCCTTTTCCATAGGGGAAGGCAATCTTATCTTCCAAAGTTACGCCCTGCAAAATCTCCATAGCGTTGCCGTAGACTGTGATCCCGGTCTCCACATACTGTTTCTTCAAAAGTCCGTCCTCTCCCTGCAAATATACATACTGCTTTCCGCTGGCATCCTCCCGAATCAGAGCTTTTTCCAAAAAGATCTCGCCGGACGATATATTCTTCACAATCTGGTACTCCACCTCTCCCTCTGAAAGCCCTTCACTGTTTTCAATGTAAGCCAGGAAAGGATAGTAGGATGCATTGGAATTCTCCCCATATCCGTAATAATTATCAGAATTGTTGGGATATGGTGAAATCTCTGTGATAGTGGCAGAAAAGCTCATGCCGGTTTCATAGGAGGTTCCATTTACCACATCACCCACATGGACCGTATCCAGGCTCAGCTCATTGACATTTCCCTGGAGGTACAAACCGGCTGCCCCGGAAATCACAATAAAGTCCTCATCGGAAACTGCGGAATCCAGAGAACCTGCGGAAGTCACCACTCCGTCCATTCTGCTCTTTACGATTTTATTATCCAGCTTTCTGTCATACTGTCTCAGTTTCAGTTCACTCTCCCGAATCAGAAGTTTCTGCTCCTTGATGGTATCCTCCTGCTCTCGGATGGCCTGTTTTAGTTCCTCCGCCGTGTAGCCTGAGTCCCCTCCCAGATCGCCGAAATCTCCAAAACCGCCGTCTCCCGGAAAATCTGTCTCCGGCTCTGAAGAGCTTTCTGTCTCCTGAAGCACATCGTCATAGTTCAGCCTGCCCACATACTCGCTCAAACGTTCTATATAAGAAGTCAGATCCTCCTGGTACGTCTCAAAAGCACTTTTGGACAAACCATAATAGGCGTCCACAGCCGCCCGGATGGCCGGTTCCATAGAAGTAAACGTCTCCTCATCCAAGTCAGACACCGGCCGTTTCTCCGGGTCGATCTGGAGAACATGATAAATCAGCTGGTACACGCAGGCTCTGTCATAAGCCTGTCCCAGCACCACCGTGGTAGCTTCTCCCACCAGTTGGGCAACCTGAGGCTTCACCGTGTAAAGCTGCACCTTCCGCCTCTCTCCCAGCACATCCACCAGCTCCTGCTCCTCCATCCAGGAAAGCTGTTCCCGGAAGATCCGCAGCGCTTCACTGATATCCGAAGGGATCAGCTGATCCAGTTCCTGGGCAGAAAGCTGATTCACACGCGTAAGAAACTGGTTCACACTGCTTAAAACCGCCTCGGTGTCCACATCCGTTTCACCATCCTGAGGCTGGTCACTGTCAATGAGCACATCGTCAGAGCTGGTTCCGTCCTCCACATCCGTGCTGCCAGGATCCGTCTCTCCGCCTCCCTCTGTCTCCGAATCCAAAATCAAATCTCCATTCTCCATATCTGAAGTTCCCTCATCAACCACCGGCTCTGTCTCCGTCTGAGAAGGATCGGGATCCATTATCTGATCCTGGGAACTGTCCCCGGATACGCCCGGATCTGACACAATCGGCTCTGAAATCTCCGATTCTGGCGCTGCCGCCGGATCCTCAAAAATGTCAGCACCGGATGCAGCCATAGCCTCTGTTGAGGCTGACGAAGTCTCCGCCAAAACTCCTTCTGCGCTCTGCGGCGCGGTCAGAAGCTGATCTTCTGGCACTGAATCCGAGATCTCTCCTCCATCTTCAAACAGTCCGTCACTATCCAGGGACGCGGTCATGGTAGAATCCATAAAGGACAAAGATGCCGTAGCTGTAGTATTTTTCAGCTTTTGCAGCTCCTTTTCCATAGAAGTAAGTCCCAGCTCCAACGTCTGCAAAGTGAGATCTTCCATCTCCCTCTGCAGCTCCACCAAAGCCATATCATACTCCAGCAGAGGATCCCCGATCTTTACCTCATCTCCCGTCTCCACATACACCTTCACCAGCTCATAATCGGAATCCAGCTGAATATTCTGGGAACTCATGGAGATAATGCTTCCGTAGGAACTGCTCATATCGCCATAGTAGGACATATTAATATTGGATACCGGCACCACTTTCACCGGCTTTTTCTGAGACTGCATGGAATAGTGGATCCCATAACCAATCCCGGCCACCACCACTCCGGTCACCAGCACTGCGATTACCACTGTCTTAACTTTCATTGGTATCCCCCTTACGTTCTGAGATCTCCCCGTCAAAAATATCCACCACCCGCTTCGCATAGGATGCAATCTCCGGGGCATGGGTGATCATTACGATCGTAACTCCCTCCTTGTTCAGCAGGTCAAACAGCTCCATCAACTGGGTGCTGGACTTGGAATCCAAAGCGCCTGTGGGCTCATCTGCCAGAAGAATCTTAGGATGATTCACAATCGCCCTGGCAATAGCCACCCTCTGTTTCTGGCCTCCGGAAAGCTGGGTGGGCTTAAAGTACATACGATCCTCCAGCCCCACTCTTCTCAGTGCTTCCGCAGCCCGCTTCACTCTCTCCCGCTTCTTTACCCCCGCATATACCAGAGGCAGACACACGTTTTCCAGCGCAGACTGCCTTGGCAGAAGCTGAAAGTTCTGGAACACAAAACCGAGATTATGGAGACGGATATGAGCCATGTCCTTGTCATTCCGGTTCAGCATATTCTGTCCCGCCAGCTCATAAGATCCGGATGTAGGCCGGTCCAGGCAGCCTACAATATTCATCAGAGTTGATTTTCCGGCACCATTAGATCCAATATATGCTACCGACTCACCTTTTTCTACGGTAAAATTTATATCTTTTACTGCTTCTTTCATATGATATTTAGGGGCAACAATGTGTTTCAACATTCCAGATAGACCTTGCTCTTTATCTGCAATTTTATAATTTTTACACAAAGAATTAACTTCAATTAAACTCATGTTTCATATCTCCTGTCTCAATATTTTGAATCTCAATGATAATATCAACATCCATTACCGTTTGCAATAGCTTGGGTATACACATTGCGAGTAAACGCAGACACATTCTCCCATGTATATACGTTTCTGGCTTTCTCTATTGAAGCACCAGCCAACTTTTTGCGTAATTCTGGATGTTGCCAAAGCCGGAGTATGGCCGATGCTAACATATCTACGTCACCCGGGGATACTAATAATCCAGTTTTTTCATCTTCCACAATTTCTTTCAACCCGCCCGAATTACTTGCAATTACCGGCGTACCATCTAACATAGATTCGATTGCTGTAATTCCAAATGGCTCAGCCAAACTCGGTACTACATGCATAGCTGAATTTATCAAGTTCTGATGTACATCTAGATTTGAAATCATCCCTGTAAAGTGAACCCGATGACTGATCCCTAACTCCTGTGCAATCTTGACGAAATTCCTTCTACCTGTACCATCACCCATAATAACTAGATCCGGTAACGTTTCATCTTTTTCCAATGCTGTTGCATATGCATTAATAAGGATATCTACACCCTTTTTATATTCTAATCTTCCCGAAAAAGTAATATAGTTATTATGATTACCGCTTATATTTTGCATTTCATCGGGCATAGAAACGCCATTGGCAATCACCTGAATTACCTCTGGATGCATAAACTGAAAACGTTCCAATACCACATCTCTCAACCATTCACTAACCACGATTACGTTTGTAGCATTACGAAGCATATAATTTCGCATTCCTTCGCCAAAATGGTTAGGAAAATCGTTAATAGCATGAACAGTTGCCACCACCGGAATATTAATTTTTTTAAGAATGAGTTCCAACGCATTCAACAAAAAATAGTCATGGACGTGAATCAAATCAAAATTGCTATCCCTAAGCAAATCATTCAATTCACGCACACATGTGGCTACGAAAAGATTATTACTAACCCACGCACACATCGGTGGCATAGGATTTGGAAAATCATTTAGCAAATGTTTTCCAATCGTACGGTTCATCAAAAAATATCTAACACCATTTTTCCAAATAATGTGTATCTTTTCCTGATCATCAAAATCAGCAGCGCTTAAAACGGTTACACTGTCACCATATTGTTTTACGAGCTGGCTGGACAAGTCCTCCACATGCTTTGTAAGTCCATTCGGTTCTACCCAAAAAGGATTACCCTCAATCATCAAAATTTCCATATTCAATCCCTCACTATTTTTTATTATCAACTATAAATGAGCAAATATTGAAATTTACAAAAAGTCACCCCACCATCCTAAGAACATCTTCCAGTGATGCACCATTTTTAATAAAAACATGAAGATTGCTGAGTCGTTCTATCCTGACCTGATTCTGAAAATACTGATATCCATCTTCAAAAGTGCAGTATTTTCCAGAATGCATACAGCACATGTAATGAACCAGTGGCATGATCAGCCAGTATCGCTGAATTCCCTGCTTAGAACGAGAGCTGGTA
>CAJLNC010000088.1 GCA_905207905.1 uncultured Lachnospiraceae bacterium
TATGCCAGGATAAGTAGGTATAAAAAAGTAATTATTTTTTTCATAATAGCCTCCTTTTACAGTGCAATCAGCGGAATCGCTTCCTCTCTCTTCGCAACCTGAATGAAAAAATCATCTGCCTTATAGGGATTCTCTCCCATGGTGATCTCTGCACAGACGGTTGCATACGCCAGCGCATCATAATTATTCTCTTTGCTCAAATGCCCAAGAACAATGGATTTTAAATTATCGTGAAGGATCTCACACAGCAGCCGCCCCGCGTTTTCATTGGACAGATGTCCTCTGCTGCTTAAAATTCTCTGCTTTAAGGGATAGGGATAGGAGCCCACCTGAAGCATATTGATATCATGATTCGACTCCAGCAAGATCCCATCCAGCCCTTTTAAATGATCCACTATGTAATCATTGTAGCAGCCCATATCTGTGGCAACTGCCATGGTCTTTTCCCCATTGGCAATACGGTATGCCACCGGCTGCGCCGCATCGTGGGAAATCCGAAAAGGAGAGATTTCCAGATCCTGGATTGCAAATCCTTCATCTGCACAGATGGGATGAAACAGTTCCTGATCAATGGCTCCCAGAGCTTTACAGCCGCAGATGGCTTCTATGGTTCCCGGCGTGGCATAGATGGGAATTCCATATTTACGCGCCATGACCCCAAGCCCCTTAATATGGTCTGAGTGCTCATGAGTGATCAAAATTCCATCCAGCTCCTCCGGTTTCCGGTCGATCTGCTTCAAACCGGCTGTGATCTTTTTGCCGCTGATCCCCGCATCCACCAGCACTCCCGCATGATCAGACCCCACATAAATACAATTTCCGCTGCTGCCGCTGGCAATACTACAAAAATCCATGTTCTTTCATTCCTTTATCAATTTGTTCATAAGTATTTTCCACAGAATCACTGCTGTTGTCAACTATAAACTGGCAGTGTTCCCGAAAAAAAGCATCCTGTTTCTGGCTTGCCATCATTTTTGTGATCTTTTCCTGATCGTATCCCCGGTTAAGAGCCAGCCGTCTCCTCCTGGCCTCCTCTGAAGCATAAATATACCATACTTCATCACATACCAACTGATACTGTTCCTCCAAAAGCAGCGCTGCCTCCAAAACGACGAGAGAAGCCCCCTCCTTCCTCCAGTGGGAAATCCTCCGTTCCACCTCCAGCCTTACCTGGGGATGAACAATATCGTTCAGCCTTTTTCGCAGCTTACCGCTGTTAAACACCAGCTCTGCAATTTTCTTCCGGTCAAAATTTCCCGTTTCATCCAGAACCTGGCTGCCAAACAAGTTCAGCATCGGCTCATAGCAGGCAGCTTTCGGCTGCTGCAGCTCTCTGGCTACCTGATCCAGCTCCAGGATTCTGGCTTGATAGTTCCTTTCCAGATAAGAAAGCACCGTGGTCTTTCCGGCTCCTACCCCTCCAGTAATCCCCAGAATCGTAGTAGCCCTCTTACGCTTGCTCTTTGTTTCTCGCTCTTCCATGCCTTTCCTCTTTCTGACGAAAACATTTGCCAGGGCTTTATCCCCTGATGCCGCCCTGCGGATCTTTTCTTCTTACCGCTGCAGCTCTTTGGAAAAATCTCCCTGTCTTATTTTGCGTCATACCAGCTTTCACCGGTGTGCATATCGATCTCCAGAGGCACCTCAAGTTTGGCTGCCCCCATCATCTCTCTCTTCAAAATCTCTTTTACCTGATCCAGCTCCTCTTCCTTTGCTTCAATCAGAAGCTCATCATGCACCTGCAAAATCAGTCTGGAGTCAAGTTTCGCCTTTTTCAGTTCCTGATGTACCCGAACCATGGCAATCTTGATAATGTCTGCCGCCGTTCCCTGGATGGGCGAATTCATAGCTACCCGCTCTCCAAAAGAACGCTGCATAAAATTCCCGGATTTTAATTCCGGCACCGGACGCCGACGGCCAAATAAGGTGACCGCATACCCTTTTTCCTTTGCATCTGCCACAGCTGTGTCCAAAAAATTTTTGATTCCCGGATAGGTTTTAAAATACTGCTCAATATATTCCTGGGCTTCCTTTCTGGTAATGCTCAGATCCTGGCTCAGTCCAAAGGAACTGATGCCATATACGATTCCGAAATTCACCGCCTTGGCATTGCGCCGCTCCAGATCACTGACCTGATCCAAGGGCACATGAAATACCTGAGAAGCTGTGATGGCATGAATATCTCTGGCTTCCCGGTAAGCCTGAATCAACTGCTGATCCCCAGAGACATGGGCCAGCACCCGAAGCTCAATCTGGGAATAGTCTGCGTCCAGAAATACATAGCCCGGTTTTGGCACAAACACTTTCCGCAGCTGACGCCCCAGCTCCGTCCGCACCGGAATATTTTGCAGATTGGGATCCGCGCTGCTGATACGGCCGGTGGCTGTGATCGTCTGGTGAAACTTTCCATGGATTCTTCCATCCTGCCCAATAAAAGCAGAAAGCCCGTCTGCATAAGTGGATTTCAGTTTGGTAAGCTGCCGATACTCTAAGATCAGGGATACAAGGGGGTACTCCTGAGCCAGCTTCTCTAACACCTCGGCAGCTGTAGAATATCCGGTTTTCGTCTTTTTCCCATAGGGCATCTGCAGCTTTTCAAACAGGATCACACCCAACTGCTTGGGGGAATTGATGTTAAATTTTTCTCCCGCCAAATCATAGATTTCCTGTTCCAGCAAGGAGATGCGCACCTGCAGCCGCTCTCCGTAATCCTTCAGCTCCTGCCCCTTGACCAGGATTCCTTCCCGTTCCATATGGTAAAGCACAAACACCAAGGGCATCTCGATCTCCCAAAAGAGCGACTCCATGCCAAGTTCCTTCAGCTTTTCTTCTATAGGCTGTCGGCTCTCCAGCGCTGTCAGAGCCTGATATCCTGCCAATTTTGAAAGGGCCTCCGGCTCTTCTTCGCTGGCTTTCTCCAAAGACAGCTTTCCAAGCAGCTCCTCCCTGGAAGGGATCAATTTCTCCGTATATTCTCTGGCAATATCGTCATACGCATAATCATTTTTCAGGGGATTGATCAAATACGCACCGATCCCACTGTCAAAAAACAGATCCTGGGATCTTGTCTTCAGGAAAAAGAGCTGTTCCTTAAGGCCAAGGGTAACTGCCCTCTCCGCCCCATCCAGCACTCCCTCCAGCTTATCCAAAAGATACTCCTCTGTAAGAAATCCCTGAACAGGGAAAAATACTGCCTGATCTTTCTGCAAAGCCAGGGAAATTCCATAGAGGCGCTGATTTTCTATGACCAGATAAAAGCCAACCTCCCGGGTTCCGTCTGCCTGCTCAAAAAATGTTTCCGCCTCCCCAAGATCCGTAATATTCTGAAGCAGGACGCTCTCCTTCTTTTCCTCTGAAACACTGTCTGCAAAGCGGGAAAAGAAGTTCTTAAACTCCAGCCGTTTGCACAGTTCCAGTGCCTGACTGGTATAAAGATTTTCAATTCTGGCTTTCTCTAATTCCAACACAAAGGGGCTGTAGCGATCAATCGTGGCCAGCTCCTTGCTGAGTTTTGCCAGATCGTAATGTTCTCTTAATGATTCTCTTGCCTTATTGGGCTTGATCTCCTCCAGATGCTGATATGCATTCTCAATGCTTCCAAATTGGCCAATGATCTTAGCCGCTGTCTTTTCTCCCACTCCCGGGATGCCCGGAATATTGTCAGAAGCATCCCCCATTAAAGCCTTCAGCTCAATGATCTGCACTGGAGTCACTCCATACTTTTCCAACACATCTTCTGTATGGTAATCTTCAATCTCTGTACCCGTCCGTTTTGTCTTAGGGATTCTGACGCAGGTAGTGTCGGAAGCCAGCTGCAGAAGATCCCTGTCCCCGGAGATCACAGAAACCAGAAGTCCCTTCTCCTCCATCTGTCTGGAAACAGTGCCAAGCAAATCATCTGCCTCATACCCTTCCAGCATCATCAGAGGAATTCCCATAGCCTCCAGCATTTCCTTGATCACCGGAACCTGCTGACGCAGCTCCTCCGGCATGGGTTTTCTGGTACCTTTGTATTGTTCATAGAGCTTGTGACGGAAGGTGGGAGCTTTCAGGTCAAAGGCCACCGCCAGATACTCCGCCTGCTCTTCATCCAGGATCTTAAACATGATATTTAAAAATCCGTACACACCGTTGGTGTGAAGCCCTTCCCCATTGGTCAAATCCGGTACCCCGTAAAAGGCCCGATTCAAAATACTATGCCCGTCAATCAGCACAATCTTTTCTTTTTCCATATTTAAAAACTCCTGTCTGGTAATATTATTTCCCCATGTTTTCCTCTGGCACGGTTCCCTGCGTCATCTCCTGCTTCTCCTTTGGCGTCTCTGTGCGGGTATCCTCCCGGGCCTTCCCCGGAAGTTCCGTCTGGGTTTCCTGCTGACGCTCTGCTTCAGCGATTTTTTTCGGCGTGGGTTTCACACTGTGCTCCCGCTCATACATCCATTTATAAATAGTGGTTCCCTGACTTCCCTTTTCTCCCCGCAATTCAACCCCCGTAATCACCGCGCCTATCAAAAGCAGCTCTGCAAGCACAATCACAGCGCAGCGAAACAGGCGATACGTCTTTCTCACCCGAAGATATCTCCTGGAATTTTTAATATCTTTTTTCAGCTTTTCTTTGAAATCATATTCTTCTGCCTCCGACTCCTCCAAGGCAGCCCCTCCTAAGGTTTCGTAGATAAAAAAGTAGATCTCCAGTTCATCGTAGCACTCCCTGCAGTTTTCCACATGATCCAGAAACTGCTCTAGCTGCTTATCCGAAAGCTCTTTCTCCAAATAAGGTTTTACAAGCTTCTGCGCTTCTATACACTTCATCTGCACTTCTCCCTCATAAATCCCAGGGCTGGAGCTTTTCCCCATGCCGCTGACACTATTAACATTTTAATGCTTTCCGGTCAAAGTTACAACTATTATTTTGCAGCCCCTTCCGCCTGGGCCTTGTCGCTTCGGCGGCATCTTCCCAGCCCGCCGCAGTGCGATCCTGCCAAGCATTTTTGTTTCATAGGAAGGAATTTCCTATGAAACAAAAAGATCCCGAAAATCTGATCTTCTCTCAGACTTTCGGGATCTTCACTGCCGGCAATGGGACTTGAACCCATACGTGGTTGCCCACAACAGATTTTGAGTCTGCCTCGTCTGCCATTCCGACACGCCGGCATGCTTTGCTTTCGCAAGCAAAGCCTATTCTAGCACAAAACAATCAAAAATGCAAGCTAATATTTGATTTTTTTCTCAAATTCAAAACAATCAAAGGTAGCAAAATAATCTTTTGCCGTCTCGGCCCTGCGGATCAACTGAGTGGTCCCATCCTCTTTCAAAAGAACTTCCGCGGATCTTAAACGTCCATTATAATTATATCCCATGGCAAAACCGTGAGCTCCGGTATCATGGATCACCAGAATATCTCCCATATCGATCTTCGGCAGCATCCGGTCAATGGCAAATTTATCATTGTTCTCACAGAGAGAGCCCGTCACATCGTATTTGTGATCTGGCGCCATCTTTTCCTTGCCCATCACCGTAATATGGTGATAAGCGCCATACATGGCAGGACGCATCAGATTCACGGCACAGGCATCCACTCCGATATATTCCTTATGAATATGCTTTTCATGAATCGCTGTGGTCACAAGACAGCCATAGGGGCCTGTCATATAACGGCCCAGTTCTGTGTAGATCGCCACATCTCCCATTCCTTCCGGAACCAGAATCTCTTCATACGCTCTGCGCACTCCTTCTCCGATCACCATAATGTCGTTGGCTTCCTGATCCGGCAAGTAGGGGATGCCGATGCCTCCGGAAAGATTCACAAAACCAATATGTACCCCTGTCTCTTTATGAAGCTTCACCGCCAGCTCAAACAGTTCCCTGGCCAACATGGGATAATATTCATTCGTCACAGTATTGCTCACCAGAAATGCATGGATACCAAAATTCTCCACGCCCCGCTCCTTCATCATCCGGAAGGCTTCCACCATCTGTGCCTCCGTCATTCCATATTTGGAATCCCCGGGATTGTCCATAATGTCATTACTGATCTTAAACACTCCGCCCGGATTATATCGGCAGCACATGGTTTTTGGCAGGCCGCCTAGCGTCTCCTCCACAATTTTTACATGAGTCAGGTCATCCAGATTGATGATAGCTCCCAGCTCTGCTGCCTTTTGAAATTCCTCTCTTGGAGTATCATTGGAAGAAAACATAATGTCATGTCCCTTGATATCCAAAGCCTCGGATAGCATCAGTTCTGTCATGGAAGAGCAGTCGCAGCCGCAGCCGCATTCCCTCAGAATATCAATAATAAAAGGATTGGGATTTGCCTTTACTGCAAAATATTCTTTAAAACCGGGATTCCAGGAAAATGCTTCATACAGCTTTTTGGCGTTTTCCCGGATCCCCTTTTCGTCATATAGATGAAAGGGCGTTGGATATGTTTTTACGATCTCTTTGATCTGCTCATTAGTCACAAACGGTTTTTTCATAGCGTCCTCCTGCCTTTTGTTTTCTCATTCCTGAATCACTATACTTCAAGCTCACCCTTCTGTCAACTAAAAATGCTTTTTTATTAATAAAAATACAAAAAGCCATCCTGTCCCATTCGCGTTCAAAGCAACAAACAAACGCTGTCTCAGGGCTGCTCTGCACCGCTGAACAAGGAGTTTACTCTATGCTTCCAGTCTGTGAGATGATTATACTGGAGAATATTGTATTCATTCAGAAGTTCCTGATTTTTCTCATCCGTCTCTGAATAGCTGTGATAGACCCCTTCCGTATCCATATAGGTTCCCGCGCAGATCACCGGGAGGCTTTCCCGAAGCTTCAGCAGATACTCCTGGTAGGGCGTCAGCGGAAGATTCAGACGATCCAGAAGATAAGCTCCCAGATAGTTGACGCTGGTCATCTCCATACTCTCATCTTTCTCCAGCCCGAAATTACTCCACATCAAAAACGGCACCTGATAGGACTTCTGGTACTCCTCAAGAGAAGACTCCTGATCATACCCTGTAATCCGGGCTATCACATTCGTAATATAGTCAGAAGGCATATGGTCCCCAAACATCAGGATCACTGTAGGTTCCTCCACCTGCTCAAAATAAGAAATCAGCTGTTCAAAAGCTTTGTCCGACTCCTGAATCAGAGTAAGATATTTCTCTGCGGCCTGGATACTGGTGCTGGTAGAAGTAAAATCAGTCAGCTCAATGGTGGGATAAAAGCCAGGATAATCTTTGCTGTATCCGCTGTGGTTCTGCATGGTCACCTCAAAAATAAACTGACGCTCTCCCGGATCCTTATTCTCAAATACTTCGATAATCTTATCAAAGGCAGACTGATCGCTGACATAATTGCGGATATACTCTGCATCCGGAAACGCATCAATATCCAAAAATTCATCAAATCCAAGAAGTGGGTATACCGTATCCCGATCCCATCCGGAACCCAAATAGGGGTGCATGCCGATAGTGGCATACCCCAAATCCCTCAAATGGGTGGCCAGGGTAGGCACAGCGTCTTTAATATACTGCTGGAATACCACGCTTCCTGCCGGAAGAAAAGCCATGGAGTCTCCGCTTAAAAATTCATACTCTGTGTTAGCGGTATTCCCTCCTTTGACGGACACCATCAGCCTTCCGCTGGTATGTTCTTCCATCATCTTCCGGAAGAAAGGCATATAGTCCTCATTCGTTCCAAACTCCCCCAGATAGGACAAATCCGTAAACGCTTCATTCATCACCACAATAATATTGGGTGCCTTGGCAAGATTAAATTCCGAAGAAGCAGCCGTTCCTTCCTCCTTCTCCTGGGCAGAGCCTTCGCCTGAAACACCGGTCTTTTCGCCTTCCACCCCCTCGGCGCTTGCCGCTGCCCCGATCTGCTGCACACGCTCCAGGGAATATCCCTCCGGCTCTTCAATATTGATCAAATGCAGATTTCCTACAAAGGCGGCCACAAATCCATTATTCCGATAGCGCACCGTCGGAGTAAACAGCGTCTGATCCATTCCTAACGCATCCTTGACGCTCTTTTCCTGCAACGCCCCTCCTGCCGCCAAAAGCCCGGCTATGCAGACTACTCCGGGTACAAGACGAAGCGGAAGTTTTTTCACAGTCAAAGTATTTTTCCATCCTGCCAGAAGCAAAAATACAAATCCGAAGGTAACAAATAACAGACGCCAGGTAATATCGTATGTATAATTATCCGCCACAGAAGCAGCAGTGCCCAAAGACAGAAGATCCCAGGGAACAATCGGGGATGAGCGGAACTCAATAACAAAATAGTTCACCAGCCCAAGAATCATAGAAAACAATGTGGCAATAGTATACCCCCACCGGAAACTTCCCAGCAAAAATGCCAATGCCAGGTAGAACAGATAAAAAAATACCCCATTCACAAGGATCATCATAGGATACATTCTCCAGGGATCACAGGTATACCACTGAAGCAGCCAAAGAGATGCGAATGGCACTGCCAGCGCAGTAAGAATACTCAAAATCTTTCCAAAGCGGTACTTCAAAGCCAGAATCAGTCCGGCAGCCACCGCAAGCACTGCTGCCAGCAAAAACCAGGATCCATGAAAGCCTTCCGTCTTTGCCGCAAAAAAAATAAGAACCAGCATTGTAGCAGAAAGAATGCATGAGCCTGCCATGCATCCCTTTCTTATATCAAATATATTTTTCATTTCTTCTCCTCTTTCTGTAACATCAGTGACGCTTTACATGTTCGTGGGTAAAGAGATGATCCTGGCAGTATTCATACTCTCCGTCACATTTGGAACAGTACCGGAATTCCAGATGATCTCCATCTAACTCTGTCCGTCCGCAGACCGCACACTTATGCCTCGGAACACCGGCCTTCGGAGCTGCCTTGGTCGCTGCCCGCTTAAATTCCTGTTTTCGGTGTATCTCTTTGGGCGAAACCTGTCGGAAGTTTCTGGTGGACAAAAAGAAGATCAAGAAGTTTAGCAGGGAAACAAGGATGGCTACCTTGCCCACCCAACTGGTCTGTACAAATTCATATACAATAAATACGCCGTAAAGCAGCCCCATCCATTTGATCTTTATGGGAATCAGGAAATACAGCATTACTTCCATATCGGGATAGCTGGCCGCAAATGCCAGGAAAATAGACATATTAATATAGTAGGTAGAAAAAAACAGACCGCCGAAGCGGACATTTCCACCCAGGATAAAATACAGCAAAAATGCTCCAAGCACCGTAAAAATAACGCCGCTTAAAATATAAACATTAAACCGGAAAGCTCCCCAAGTGCGCTCCAGAGTCTTTCCCAGAGAATAATAGAAAAACAGCATGATTACAGTGAACAGGCTCAGGCTCTCTGGCGGAATAATCAGCCAGGTAACCAGTCTCCATATCTGACCGTGTAAAATATCATACGGCTCCAGGGTCAGATAATTTAAAAAGCCAGGCTGCAGCACCATCAGGGTATAGCCGATGGCGTACAGGACAATAATCATCATGGGAAGATTATTCAGCGCATACTTTCCATACTTACGCTCCATCTTATTTAAAAAATTCATATCCGTTCCTTTCTATACATATAAGGTTTTTATATAGGCTTTACCTAAAAGCCTATTATAGAATTCCTCATTTTATTTGTCAATGTGCCCAGAGCGTATTTATAATTATTTCACTTTTCCCCTCTCCTTTCCCCTACTTCCCTTTTCTATTTTATTTTTTGTTTTACTTTTCTATTTCTAAAATCCGTTTCACCCTCTTCCCCAAAATCCTTTTCCAGAATTCTATTGAAAACCCAGGGATCTTTTACTATAATGATTAAGATCTTTCAAAATGCCCGAGGAATTGTTTTGGCTTCGCACTTCCTCGTTTCTGCCTACATCCGGATATCGCGGCTCCTAACGCTCCGCTTTATTTCGGTGAATGTTAGCATCCGTGTAGCATCCGTGTACAAGAGACAATACAGTCAGAAAAGAGCTGATTTCGTTTCCTGTCTGTGTTGCTTTCTCTCTGCGTACGTCCAGTACGCATCGTT
>CAJLNC010000089.1 GCA_905207905.1 uncultured Lachnospiraceae bacterium
GTATTTTATCGCATTCCCATAAACGTGTTTCGCAGGATCGCACTGTGGCGGACAGGGAAGATGTCGCCAAAACAGCTGGTCCCAGGCCCTTTTATTTTTCTGAACGGTTGGTCTGAATGAATTGCTATGAAAAGCAATAAATTTAAATTGATAAAAAAGTAAGAAGGACAAGGATTGTATAATATAGATAAAAAAACACTTCGTATTCAGCCTGAAAAGAATATATAATATACAAAATATATAAAAATAGGATTGAAAAGAAGAAAGTTTAAAGCTAAAAGGAAATATTTTGGATTTAAAAAAACTGAAAATGAAATTGATAAAAAAGAAGAAAAGAGCAATATTTAGAAACTTTTTGGCAATTTAAGAGAAGAAATTCAGAGGAGACATGGGATATAATCGAGTCATCAAATAAAGGAGGTGCTCTTATATGAACAAGAGAGTATTGGCGGGATTAATGACAGTAGCTATGGCATCCACCCTGTTTGGTGTATGCGCACAGGCGGAAGAAAAAGAGGAGATTGTAGTAGCATTTTCTCAGATGGAGATGAACAATGCATGGCGTGTGGCTGAGACAAATTCTATTCAGGAAGAAGCGGAAGCCAGAGGAATTAAACTGATTTATACAGATGCCAACGGTGATACTGCCAAGCAGGTATCGGATGTGGAAGATATCGTAACTCAGAAGCCGGATGTGATTTTGATGGCTCCCAGAGAGTATGACGGAGTAGAACCTGCTCTGGAAGCAGCGAAAGAAGCCGGAATTCCGGTACTGCTGCTGGACCGTGAGGCTGCCGGCGTTCCGGGAGAGGATTATTTGGCATTTGTAGGCGCTGACTTCTACTGGGAAGGTCAGGAATGTGCGAAAAAGCTGGTAGAGCGTTTCGGAACTGAAGAGGAAGTAAATGTGGTACAGATTACCGGAACGCCAGGATCTTCGGTAGCTATTGACCGTCAGAAGGGCTTTGAGGAAGAACTGGCAAAATATGATAACTTTAATATTATTGCAACTCAGAACGGTGAGTTTACCCGCTCCATCGCACAGTCCGCTATGGAGAATATTATTCAGGCCCAGGGCGATGAGATTGATGCCGTGTTTGGACATGATGACGAGTGTGCCATCGGCGCAATTCAGGCTTTGAAGGCTGCTGGTTTGAAACCGGGAGAGGATATTGCAGTTGTAGGTGTGGGCGGCTTTAAGGATGCCTGCGTATCGATCCAGAATGGAGAGATGGATGGAACGGTTCTTTGCAGTCCCTGGTTCGGACCGACTGCCTTTGATCTGGTAGAGAAGATTGTTGCAGGTGAGGAGATCGATACGAAGGTGGTAAATCCGGGATATATGATCGACGCTTCTAATGTAGAAGAATATATGCCCAGCGCATTCTAAGAATTGCTTGCTTTCGTGTATCAATTATGATGGCGGGCTGTCTCAAAATATAATCTTTTGGAGAACTATTTGGGACAGCTCGCTTTTGGTTTCAAAAAATGCTGCAAATAGCAGGAAATGGGGGTTGCTTATGCCGCAGGAATACATACTGGAAATGAAAGGAATCACCAAGTCTTTCTCAACAGTGAAGGTTCTGCATGAGGTGGATTTCCGCATTAAAAAGGGAGAAGTACATGCCCTGATGGGAGAGAACGGAGCCGGGAAATCTACATTAATCAAAATATTGACAGGCGTTTACAGTAAGGACGGAGGAACGGTGGTTTTTGATGGCCGAGAAATTGCTCCGGCCAATTCTCTGGAGGCGCAGAAATTGGGAATCAGTCCGATTTATCAGGAGATCAGTCTGGTGTCGCAGCTGAGTGTGGCAGAGAATATTTATATTGGCCGGGAAATCAAAAAGAACGGCATGATTGATTGGAAAACAACGAACCAGAAGAGTGAAGAACTTCTGAACAGTCTGGGAATACAGATAGATGTAACCAAACCGCTGTCCAGCTATGGAACCGCGATCCAACAGATGGTGGCGATTGCCAGATCTATTTTGATAGAGGCTAAGCTGGTGATTATGGATGAAGCCACATCTTCTCTGGATGAGGATGAGGTGGAGGTACTGTTTGATATTATTCGGAAACTGAAAAAGAAAGGAATTGCGATCCTGTTTATCTCTCATCGCCTGCCGGAGATTTTCCAGATTACAGATACGGTCACTGTGTTAAAGGACGGATTCCTGGTGGGAGAATATGAAACAGCATCTTTGACGAAAAAAGACCTGGTGTCCAAAATGATCGGCCGTTCAGCAGAGGATATCGTGGAGGTACACCGCCAGAAACGGCAGATACAGGAGGAACTGTATTTAAAGGCAGAGGGGATTGAGAGCGGTATTAAACTGCGGGGCTTGAATCTCACCATCCGCAAAGGAGAGATTGTGGGGCTGGCAGGACTTCTGGGAGCTGGAAGAACGGAGCTTGCCAGAGTGATTTTTGGTATTGACAAAAAGGACCGCGGAACGATACAGATTGACGGAAAAGAAGTGGAGTTTAAACTGCCCAGACAGGCGATTGATTACGGGCTGGCCTTTTGCTCTGAAAACAGAAAGGTGGAAGGGATTATTCCGCACCTGAGCATTGCAGAGAACATCAGCATTGCAAATATGAAGCGGGTGAGCCGTTTTGGAATCATTCACAGAGCCAGACAGCGGGCGGTGGCAGAAGAGTATGTGAAAAAAATCCGCATTAAAACAACGGGCATTGATCAGCAGATCTGTAATCTGTCCGGAGGAAATCAGCAGAAGGTGATTTTGGCAAGATGGCTTAGCATGCAGCCGGATTTCATTATTCTGGATGAGCCTACCCGGGGAATTGACGTGGGGGCGAAGCGGGAGATTGAGGAACTGATACGCCAGATTGCAGATCAGGGGATCAGCGTGCTTCTTATTTCATCGGAATTTGAGGAGCTGATTCGAAACTGTGACCGGGTTGAGGTGATCAGGGATGGACGAAATGCAGGGAGCCTTCTGGCGGAAGAGATCACAGAAAATAATATTATGAATTTAATTGCAAATGGAACTCCGGGAGGTGAGGAAGTATGAAAAAGATGAAGATGAATGACATTGTCAGAACCTACGGCGCACTGATTGTGCTGGTTGTGCTTCTGATCATTAACGGGGTGGTTACTCCGAACTTTCTTCATATGAATACCATCTGGAATATTTTAATACAGGCATTTTCTGTGATTATTATTTCTCTCGGAATGACGCTGGTCATTGCAACGGGCGGCATCGATATCTCAGTGGGTTCGACTATGGCGCTGTCCTCCATCATTTTTGCAAAACTGCTGATCACTTATGAGATGAATATATGGGTAGCCCTGGCGGCAGCTTTGGCGGCAGCCTGTGTTTTCGGCCTCTTTAATGGTGTTCTGGTGGGAGTATTTGATATACAGCCCATTGTGGCCACTCTGATCCTGATGATATCCGGACGGGGAATTGCCCAGCAGTTTAACAATGGCGTGGTGATTTCCTTCTATGGAAATTCATTTGCAGACATCGGCATTTACCGTATCGGAGGAGTAGTGCCGATACAGGTGGTGCTGGCAGCAGCGGCTATTTTGATCATTTATTTTGTTGCTAAAAAAACCACTTTCGGACTGTATGTGCAGGCGATTGGAGATAACCGGTCGGCCGCGCATCTGGTGGGGCTGAAAACCTCCCTGGTTCTTATCATGACCTATGTGCTGTGCGCGCTTCTGGCCGGCGGAGCAGCCTGTTTTGAAACGCTGAGACTCTGTTCGGCAGATCCCAACAACATTGGAAACAATATTGAGCTGGACTGTGTGGCTGCGGTAGCGATTGGCGGAACATCCATGAGCGGCGGCAAGGCAGTGATCTGGGGGACTGTGGTAGGCGCGCTGGTGATGCAGCTGATCACCACTATGATGAATATGAATAACATTTTCTATGCATACGGGCTGGTGATCAAGGCTGTGATCATTATTGTGGCTCTGTATCTGCAAAAGGAAAAGAATCAGTAGGGAGGTGCGGACATGTGGAAGAGTAAGTTAAAAGGAAACGGTACATGGATCGCATTGTTCATCCTGGTGGTGGCTGCGACAGTATTTTATGGGACCACGTTTCTGAGCGTTTCAAATATTTTTAATGTTTTGCGTCAGTCCAGTATGATTGGCCTGATTGCGGTGGGGATGACCTGCGTGATTATCACAGCAGGGATTGACCTTTCTGTGGGAGCCACAGTTGCCCTGACCGCAGTGTCTGCGGCAGTTTTGACACAAACCAGCGTGCTGCTGGCTCTGATCGTGCCGGTTCTCATTGGAATTTTGATTGGAGTGGTGAACGGATTTGTAATTGCAAAGCTGAAGATTGTACCGTTTATTGCTACTCTGGCAGTTCAGATGGCAGTGAGGGGAATTGCTTACATTGCCACAGATGTGAAATCTGTTCCGATTGCAGATGAGGCGGAGAGCTTTCTGGTAATCGGCCGCGGACATTTTCTGGGGATTCCGATTCCGGTAATTCTTTTTGCACTGGCAGCAGCAGTTATGATTTTCGTATGCAGCAAGACTCCTTTTGGGCGAAGCCTTTATGCCATTGGAGGAAATGAGGATGCTGCCAGGATGATGGGCATCAAGGTGGATCGAAATAAGGCTCTTAGCTATGTGCTCACCGGAGGCCTTTCTGGCCTGGCAGGCGTGATACTCTGTTCCAGACTGGGAGCCGGACAGCCGGTGGGAGGAAACGGCTGGGAGATGGATGCCGTGTCAGCAGTGGCCATTGGAGGTACCCTTCTTTCCGGCGGTTCTGGAAGTGTGGGGAAAACTATTTCCGGAGTGCTGATTACCGGTTTGATTGGAAATATTATCAATCTTCAGGGAGATATTAACACTTATGTGCAGAAGATCATCAATGGAGCCATTGTATTGATTGTCATTATTATTCAGAGACGAACACAGACAAAGGAGAAGTAAGATGGAGAAAAAAACGATAAATATTCCCGTCAGGGAGATGACGGCAGATCTTATGGAGAAGATGGAACAGGAGGGGCTGATTACGCGCCTGTGTCCGAATCGCCATGATATAGAGACTCCGGAGGGAAATACCTGGTACAAGTCTTTATATGAGGGGGCAGAAGGGTATGGTCCTCACAAGATCATAGCCCTGACAGTGAACAGGGAAAGTTTCCCCGGCTTTGGAACCCACCCGGATATGGAAGAATTCTGGCTGATCGGAAATAATGATTCCAAGCCCATGTACCTTCTGGTAGCCCGGATGGGAAGGGAAGAACTGGAGAAAAAAGTAGGAGATCAGACTCTGGAAGCCGGGGATTTTTATCTGATAAAGACCAGGTTCAATGACCCGGAGGTGAGCTTCTTTGTCATGAACAGGGGCATTCCTCATGGCGAGGGCGTGTTTGATAAAGAAGGCCTGTGCCCTTCCTTCTATGTGACAGAAAGCCGGGATCTGCCTCTGGATCTGTGCGATATGGGAAATTACCAGATCGAACCGATCCGCTAGGAGGAATGGCGGTATTCGTTGGGCGTACATCCTTCCATCTTTTTAAAAGAGGTACAGAAGGAACTTTCGCTGGAAAATCCCAGGCTGTAGGCGATATCCTTGATGGAAAGCGTGGTAGTTTTCAGGTAAAATTTGGCTGTGTTGATTCTGGCCAGGATTAAATATTCATGGGGCGTAAAACCGGTCTCCTTTTTAAACAGGCGGAGGAAATAATAGGGGCTTAGGTTCGCCCGCTCTGCCAGCGCATTCAGGGTGAGATCCAGATGGGGATGGTCGGAGATATAGGTACGGATATCTTCAATCAGAGAGCTGGCTGAGGAATCCTGGCTGTCAGAGGAAGCTAGAAAACTGGTGAGGATATCTGTGAGATATTTGTTGAATAAGGGCTCTTCGATTTTCCCATGCTCATGGAAAACATTAAAGAGACGGTACATAGATCTTACCGTGTGATCTGTATCTCTGGAGCGAAGAACCGGGGAGGCGCAGATGACAGAAAAAAATTTCCTGGCCAGAGGCCCGTCAAAATGAATCCAGAGAATATCCCATCCGTCCTGACTGCCATAGCAGTGAGGGTTATAGCAGTCCAGCAGCGCAAAGTCTCCGGACTTCAATGTGCGGCGCGGCTGTCCGCAGCACTGCGCGTAGCCTTTTCCCTGAATTACATAGAGAAGCAGGTAACTGTCATAATTATGTCTGCGCACAATATAATTTTTGTCGCAGTGATATTTTCCAGTGCAGAGAGGATAAAAATACAACTCCTTTGCCAGACTGCTGGGGGTATAGAAATAGAGGGGAGAATCAGGCATAATGCCTTTTCCGATTGCCTGCATAACAGTCTCCTTTCCGGGCTTTGGCACTCATTTTTGCGATTTAACGCATACCGCGCGAGTGAAATACTCCGCACCTTGCTGCAGAGTATTTGATTTGCACTCAATTTCACTTAATTATAGATAGAATGGAAAACGATGTCAATAAAAGGAGGTTTTAGATATGGGACATAGAACAGGACAGACAGAAGTGTGGGAGGAGATGATTTCTATTCCTACTTACGGTGTGGGAGAACCGGACAAGAATCCCATGTTTATGGAAAAGAGAGTTTATCAGGGAAGTTCCGGAAAGGTGTATCCCCTTCCCGTAATTGATAAAATTTATGATGAGAAAAGGGATCAGACCTATAAAGCAGTTTTTTTGGAGAATGACTATCTGAAGGTAATGATTTTGCCGGAATTGGGAGGAAGAATCCAGAGGGCTTACGATAAAACCAATGGGTATGATTTTGTATATTATAATGAAGTAATCAAACCGGCGCTGGTGGGACTGGCAGGTCCCTGGATTTCCGGTGGAATTGAATTTAACTGGCCGCAGCATCATCGCCCCACCACATTTTCACCGGTGGATTATCAGTGGTCCCAAAATGAAGACGGAAGCTGCACGGTGAAATGCAGCGAGGTAGATCAGATGTACGGTACAAAGGGAACCATGATGTTTACCTTGTATCCGGATAAAGCTTACATTGAGATTAAGGGACAGCTTTATAACAGAACGAATCTGCCCCAGACCTTTTTGTGGTGGGCGAACCCGGCGGTTCCGGTCAATGATTACACCCAGTCTATTTTTCCGCCGGATGTTCATGCAGTATTCGACCATGGCAAGCGGGATGTAAGCAAGTTTCCGATTGCCACGGGAGTTTACTATAAACACGATTACGGCGAAGGCGTGGATATCTCCAGGTATAAAAATATTCCGGTACCCACCAGTTACATGTGCTATCATTCAGATTATAACTTTGTGGGAGGATACGATTATCAGAAAGAAGCCGGTATTCTGCATATTGCAGACCACCATATCAGTCCGGGAAAGAAGCAGTGGACTTGGGGCTGCGGGGATTTTGGACAGGCCTGGGATCGAAATCTTACCGATGAGAACGGCCCATACATTGAGCTGATGACCGGCGTGTTTACGGACAATCAGCCGGATTTTACCTGGCTGAAGCCCTTTGAAGAAAAGGAATTTACCCAGTATTTTATGCCGTACAAGAAAGCCGCACAGGTAAAGAACGCCAGCACAGAGGCGGTTCTTGGACTGGAGGCGGAGGATGGCCGGATAAAGCTGGTCGTTTACGCTACTGGTGTTTACCCGGATGCCAAGGTGCGCCTGACGGCAGGGGATAAAGTACTCTATGAAAAAACAGCCACAATCAGTCCGGTAGAAGTGCTGGAAGATACGGTGGACTGGGACGGGGATAAAACGGCGCTGAGGCTGTCTGTGATGGATCAGACGGGAAGAGAGATGCTCTCCTATGTGCCGGAGGCTGAAAAGATTGAAGAGATCCCGGAACCGGCAGCTCCGGCAAAACTGCCCGGGGATATTATGACCTGCGAAGAACTTTATCTGACAGGACAGCATATTGAACAGTACCGTCATGCCACATATGATCCGGATCCCTATTATCTGGAAGGGCTGAAGAGAGATCCGGGAGATATCCGCCTCAATAATTCTTATGGCATGCTGCTGCTGCGGAGAGGCTGCTTTGCAGAGAGCGAGGTGTACTTTAGAAAGGCGCAGGAGAGATCCACTTGGAGAAATCCCAATCCCTATGACGGGGAAGTCAGCTTCAATCTGGGGTTATCGCTCTGGTATCAGGGCAGAGAAAAGGAAGCGTATGATGCTTTTTACAAAGCCACTTGGTCTGCCGCCCAGCAGGAGATGGGCTTCTACTATCTGGCCGCTATCGACTGCAGGGCCGGGGAGTATGAAAAAGCCCTGGAACACATTGAGAGAAGTATCTCCAGAAATACAGAGAATGTAAAGGCCAGAGGTCTGAAAGGACTGATTTTGGAGACTCTGGGAAGGAAGGAAGAAGCTGCCGCCTGGTATGAGGAAAACTTAAAGAAGGATGGCTTTGATTATATTTCCATGATTCAGTACTCCGCTTTGAAGCAGGAGAAGGCGGATCCATGCCTGAAATTGATGGCAGACAGGGTAAGCACTTTTATGGAATGTGCGATTGACTACGGGGAAGCCGGTTTTGTCAAAGAGGCAGCCGGGATTTTGACGCTCTGTCAGAAAGAGTCTCCCATGCTTCATTATTATGAGGCTTATTATGCGTCCTTCTTTGATAAAGAGCGGATGAGAAAGGCTCTGGAGGCGGGAGCCCAGACAGATCCTGCCTACTGTTTCCCCAACAAACTGGAGGATATTCTGGTACTGGAGTTTGTTATGGAGGAGAATCCAAAGGACGGCTATGCGCCTTATTATCTGGGAAATCTGTTTTATGACAAAAAGCAGTATGAGCGGGCTGCAAAGCTGTGGGAGAGAGCGGCAGCCGCTAAGCCCCAGTTCCCCACCGTGTTCCGAAATCTGGCGCTGGCTTACTATAACAAGCAAAAGAAGCCCAAAGAGGCGTTAGCCTGCATGGAGAAGGCTTTTGTGCTGAACCAGAAAGATGCGCGCATTTTCCTGGAGCTGGATCAGCTTCACAAAAAAATGGGTATGAAGATTGAAGAACGGCTGGAACTGTTTCATAAGCACATGGATGTGGTGGAAATCCGGGATGATCTGTATGTGGAGTACGTTACCATGCTGAATTCTCTGGGCAGATACCAGGAGAGCTATGATCTGATTATGAAGCGCCGCTTCCATCCATGGGAGGGAGGAGAAGGAAAAATTACAACCCAGTATGCGGTTGCCCTTACTCAGCTTGGAAAGTGTGCGCTGGAAAATGGAGAGGCGGCGAGAGCCGTGGAGCTTTTAGAGCAGGCTCTTGTATTTCCACATAATCTGGGAGAAGGAAAACTGGAAGGCGCGAAGGACAATAATATTTACTATTATCTGGGACTGGCCAAACGGGAGCTGGGACAGAAAGAAGAGGCAGAAGAATGTCTGCTTCGGGCTTCTGTAGGAACAGAGGAGCCAGCGGGCATGATGTATTATAATGACCAGCCGGCGGATTTGATCTTATACCAGGGATTGGCTAATCAGGCATTGGGAAAAACGAAGGAGGCGCTGAGCCGTTTTCATAAGCTGATTGATTACGGAGAAAAACATGTGTATGACGATGTGCGAATTGATTATTTTGCCGTTTCACTTCCGGATTTGCAGCTTTTTGAAGAGGATCTGAATAAGAGGAATCAGGCTCACTGCTATTATCTTATGGGACTTGGCAATTATGGACTTGGCAATTATCAGAAGGCCGGGGAATGTTATGGCCGGACATTAGAGCTGGATTGCAGCCATTTGGGAGCAATCCTTCACCGGAAATTATTAAAATAGTTTCAAAGGCATGATACTGGCCCGGAGATGGATGGATCCCGGGCCACAACCCCCAGGGCTGTCAAAAAACAGAAAGAAATTTTCTTCTTCTATTTTTTGACAGCTTTTTCATGTCATAGAAAATTCCTTCCTATGAAACAAGAATGTTTCGCAGGATTGCACTGTGGCGGATTGGGTGTTACCAAAGGACTCCGACGGTACCCTTTCGGGTGATTTTTCTCCGAAAACAAACACGTTTTCGGAGAAAAAC
>CAJLNC010000090.1 GCA_905207905.1 uncultured Lachnospiraceae bacterium
GCAAAGACTTGGTATTCAGTGTCTTAATGTGTTTCATACTTAAGCCTCCTTCTTTCAGATTCCTTCCAGCGTAACGCTAGAATCCATAGTTCTTGGCTATTATACCATAGCTTTTCCCAATTTAAAAGAGGTTTTTAGCAGTTTCGACCTCTTTTCTTCACCTTTTCTTCCTAAAATTCTTAAAGTTTCAGAATGTGAACTCCCCATTAGCGAAAACCAATGGAATTGAAGCAGCCCCATTTCAAAATTCCATTGAAAAATCACTGACAGCATTCTATGATAGAAGCATAATCCGATAGAACATCAAATGCATCCAGCAAACCTTTTCTGTCAGATTATTTTCTCATGATGATTCCACATTCCACAGTAAAAGCAATATCAAAGGAGGTCTTTCCATGAATCTTCTGTTCCTTGGCGACAGCATTACTGACTGCAATCATAACTTTACTCCTGACAACTTAGGCCTGGGTTATGTCCGTATGATCTTCCGAAACCTTGTCCAAACCATTCCTGATCTTTCGGTTTCCAATAAAGGAATCGACGGCTTTACCGTGTCACGAGTGCGGACTCTGTGGCAGAGCCTGCCCAAAAAGGAGCACTATGACCGGATTTCCCTTCTGGTCGGAGTCAACGATGTGGGCATGTGGATGGATCGGAACTATTCTTCCCATGAACTTTTCCGGTTGTGCCAAACCTTTGCTGAAGAATATGCAGACCTGGCAACCGATTTTCTGGACTGCGGCATTGGCCAGGTCATCCTCATGGAACCCTTCATTTTCTGCCAACCGGAAAAGTATCTTCTCTGGCGTCCCTGGCTGCAAGAACTTTCCCGCTCCATCTTCGACCTCGCCCGCACCTATGGTCTGACCTTTCTTCCTCTGCAGGAAATGTTGGATCAGGCAGCCAGCAAAGACGGTTTCTCTTCTATCACTACCGACGGTATCCATCTCACTGCGAAAGGAAACCGGCTTCTGGCAGAAAAATGGCTGGAATGTCTTCCTCTCTTCAAATGACGAAACCCTTTCTTATATGCATTTCTGCCAGACAGCCCAAACCAACAGAAAGCCCCGCCTAACCTGCTGGAGTGTGATCCCAGGTTCTGCTGGAGCTTTCTGCTGATTATTCTTTTTTGTTTATCCTTTTTTGCTTACTTTTCTTATTTATTTCCGCTTATCTGTTCTTTTACTTTTGCCGTCCTGGATCTGCTGCCTGCCAGCTCTTACCGAATGACGACCGCTCTGGTGAAAGAGCTTAAGTAATTTCCCTCTGCATCATAAAGGTCTACATTGAAGGAGGTGGTGCCAGGCTGCAGACAGGTCATAGTAAATCCTGCCGTTTCCGGACTAAGCTGTGTCACATCAAAAGTAATCAGGCCCTCATCGTATCCATTGATCTCTGCATAGGCTGCAGTATCCATATACACAGAACCAGATACTGTGCCACCTGCCCTAAGATCCGTAACAGTTCCTGTATTCAGCGCTGCTCCCGTCCCTTGAGTGGTTACATTCCAGGAAACGTTCACCGCTGCTGTGGGAACTCCCTCCAAAACAGTCGGATCTGCGGTCTGAGCCAGCACACCCTCCACGGTAATCGTATACGTCTGATTGGGCTGCATAGGAGCCATATTGATGAGAAGCTCCGTTCCGCCATTCCAGCCGTTTTCCAGCTTATCCTCTTCTGACGCGGGAACAGCCATTACCTGCTGAGAATCATTCAGAGCGATGGTGGTCACAGTTCCTTCTCCGTCTGTCACAGTCACGGTACCAGATACGGGCACCAGATTGTCATTTCCATAAGCCAGGCGGATCTGATTTTCTCCTGCTGCCAGAGCCGAGCCGTCCTGGGAAAAAGGTGCCTGTACACATGAAGTAAGCTCCAGAAGAGCTGCTTCCGGTATCTCTGTCTCAGCGGGAGCCTCTGTGGGAACTTCTGTCATGGCGGGATCTGCCGCTGGTGCTTCCGTCATGGCAGGATCTGTCTCCGGATCAGTCATAGGGGTCTCTGCCGTGCCGGGATCTGCCGCCGGCGCTTCCGTCATAGCAGGATCTGCAACCGGATCGGTCATAGGGGTCTCTGCCGTGCCAGGATCTGCCGCCGGCGTTTCCGTCATAACAGGATCCGTCTCCTGGTCACTGTAATCATCTGTGATCGTGATATCAAAAATATCATCCTCTGCAGGAGCCTCCGTCTGAGGTGCTTCCGTTTCCTGAATCGCCTCCTCATTGGTAGCGTCAATGGGCACATCTTCTCCCAGCGCAGTATCGTCCGTATTCATCAAGATACTGTCAGGATCCAAAGTCTCCGGCTCCGTCTCCTCCTGGTCTTCGTCCAGAGCCTGCAGTTCCTCCGGTTCCTCTTCCTGGGTCTCCGTTCCATCCTCACCAATACCGTCTACTTTCTCGTTCAGGCCTTGAAGATTGTCCTCTACCCTCTGAAGGGTATCCTTCATCTCCTCATAATCATACTGCTGCTCTGCGATCTGGGTCATCAGTCCGGTAAGCATGGCATAATCTTCATCCGTAAGGGAAAACTCCGGATAATCGTACTCTACCTCTTCCACTACCTCCTGGACGATCTCTTCCACCTCTTCCGGCTTCTGCACCTGCCCCTCAATCACCTGGATCTTGATCTCATTCACAATGTTGGTGGCCTGCGTCTGTCCCACCTGGTTGGCAATGTTTCCAGTGGTAATCAGCTCCTGAGTAGCCAGCTCCTTTTTCACCGGATCCAGGGCCTCTCCGCTGGCAGATTCATAAGCCATCATAATACCTGTAAGGGCTCCGGTACCTGACACTTCAAAGGGCGAGGCAGCCAGCACATCGCAGTTCACTACGCCGGAGGTAGAAAGAGTTGTGGCAATCATATTACTGGTCACCCAGCTTAAATTCGCCGTCTTTACCTGGATACCGCCGGAGGATGTGGGGGAAACCAGGGCACAGCTGTAGGTTCTGGTTCCGATCTGCTCCAGAGGCACATAGGATCCAAGGTGCTCTCTCTCATCCTGATTGTTAATCGTCAGGGTCTGGATATTCTGCCCCAAAACCCCAAAATACTTTAATACTGCATTTTTCTGCTCCTGGGTCAGATCCGCTCCCAGCGTCACTACCTTCTGACCGTCAGCATAGGCTGTTCCGGGAAGGCAGAGGGCCAGACATAAAGTCCCTGTCAGAAAACCGCTTAAGATTTTTTTCTTATTCATAGAAATCCCCTCTCTCACTGTAATTCCAATTCATTTCATTCGCATGCAGGCTGCTGTTTGGAAAAAAACGGTCTCCCTCAAGAAACTCTCGCTTTTCGCCTTTTAGAACAATACCACCCAAAAAGCTGCCGTATCCAGCCTGCATCACTGACATGATAAGTATAGCATCCGCAGATTCAAAAGACAATACTTTCCAGACACTGGTTTTACTAACCTTTTCTTATAAAAATCTTAAAAAGGCTGCCAGAGAACAGAGAAAATTGAGTCTTTTCAGGTATATCTGTATATACCAAACCCAAACGCTCTGATCCTTGGCAGCCCTTTTTCAGTCACCCTTATACTCTGGACAGATACTCACCGGTTCTGGTGTCGATCTTCAGCTTATCACCGGTCTCAACAAACAGAGGAACGTATACCACAGCTCCAGTCTCAACCGTTGCAGGTTTGGTAGCTCCTGTAGCGGTATCTCCCTTGAAGCCAGGCTCTGTATCAGTTACCTCCAGCTCTACAAACAGAGGCGGCTCAACCGCAAACACATTGCCATTGTGAGAACAAATCTTAACCATCTCATTCTCCTTGACAAACTTGAGAGAATCCCCGATGGCATCCTCATTCAGTGCAATCTGATCATAGGTCTCGGTATTCATGAAATGATACAGATCTCCATCTGAGTACAGATACTGCATCTCCACCCGGTCAATACGCGCCTGGGGAAATTTTTCAGTGGGGCGGAAAGTTTTCTCAACCACGCCGCCGTTGATAATATTTTTTAATTTTGTTCTAACGAAAGCAGCTCCCTTACCGGGTTTTACATGCTGGAATTCAACAATCTGGTAAATATTGCCTTCCATCTCCAGTGTAATGCCGTTTCTAAAATCACCTGCTGATATCATAATGATATTCCTCCTTAATAAAATCCGTGTTCTCTTTCCGGTCAAACAGACTTGACCTGACGAATATCTCTCAGTTTTATATCTTATAATACTTATTAGAATTTTTCAACTATTTTTTCCTCAATCTCCTTCAAAATTCCATGAAACCCTTTGTTTTCCGTAGAAATACGGAGATCTGCCACCTGGAGATACGTCTCTTTTCGCTCCGCCATCAAAGTTGAGATCCGTTCCCTCAAATCTCCCCCCTGAAGCTTAGGTCTTACCGTGTCATTTTTCAATCGCCTCATTAAAGCATCCACTCCTGCCTCCAGAAAAATCACAGTGCCGAGTTCTTTTAAAAGAGGCCTGTTTTCCGGCTGCATGGGAAGCCCTCCTCCCACTGCCACCACCATCTGCTCCGTTTCTTTTGACAGATCTCTTAAAGCCTGTGTCTCCAGGCTGCGGAAATACGCCTCTCCCTGCTCTTGAAAAATATCTGAAATTTTCTTTCCCGTCCGAACTTCAATCAGATGATCCGTGTCCACAAATTTTACGCCCAGTTTTTTGGCCAGCTTCTTCCCAACAGTGGTTTTTCCCGCCCCCATAAATCCGATTAGAATAATATGCTTCATGCTCTCTTCTTCCTCCTGTAAAAGTAGAGTATGGGCTTTTCCAGATACCGCTTCAAAACAATCTGAATCTCCTCTTTCGGATGAATGGGCTTCACCAAAATCGTCCGTATCCCGGCCCGGTTAGCCCCGTATATGTCTGTGAACAGCTGATCTCCCACAAACAGCGTATTGGATGTATCTGTTTTCATCAGCTCCATAGCTTTTTTATAATTCTTCACAGAAGGTTTATGGGCATTCTCAATAAAATGCACCTGTACGTCCTTATTAAATTGTTCCACTCTGGGAAGCTGATTGTTGGACAGCAGACAGCACTGAAAGCCAAGAGCCTTCAGTCTGGCAAACAGTGTTTTTGCCCGGTCATCTGCCGGTGCTCCATGGGGCACCAGCGTATTGTCAATATCAAAGATGATCCCACGATACCCCTCTTTCGCCAGTTTTTCAAAATCAATCACATAGGTGGAATCCAGGTACTCGCCCGGATAAAACTTCTCCAGCATAGTTCTCTCCTCTTGCTCTGTTCTTTCTGTTGTTGGCAGTTCCTGTCAGGCCCGCTCTTCTCTCCTGCCGGAAAGAAAAGCTCCTTCTTCGCTCCTTCCTGTCTGATCCTGCCCTTCTTCTATCATTTCCTCTGTCCTCAAAGCTTTAAGAAAAATCAAACAGGGACAGCTGATTAGACTCCGGAAGGTCTTTTAGGATTCCAAGATCTCCCAGCAGGTCGATCACCGTCTTACTCACTTTGGTTCTCTCCCGGAAATCATCCTTGGAAAGGAACTTTCCGTCCTTCACCGCATCTACCACCGCTTCTGCCGCCTTGCCGCCAAGACCGTCAATGGTATTTAAAGCCGGCATCAGTTTACCGTCAATGATCTGAAACCGTCCAGCCTGAGCCTGATAAATATCAATGGGCATGAAATCAAAACCTCTGGCATACATCTCCCGCACTACCTTCATATCCTTATATTCATCCTGCTCCTTTTTGCTCAAAGTATCCATCCGCTTTTCATAATCCTTCATGTGCATCAAAAGACGATCCTGTCCCAGACACATCAGTTCATAGTCAAAGCCGGAGGCCCGGATACTGAAGTAGGCTGCATAATAGGCAAGAGGCTGATTGATCTTAAACCAGGCGATTCTCCAGGCCATCATAACGTACGCTGCCGCGTGGGCTTTGGGGAACATGTATTTGATCTTTTTACAGGACCAGATATACCAGTCCGGCACGTCATGCTTTAACATCTCCTCCTCCCACTCCGGCTTTAATCCCTTTCCTTTCCGCACGCTCTCCATGATCGTAAAGGACAATTCACTGTCCAACCCCTTATCAATAAGATAGATCATAATATCATCACGGGTACAGATGGCTGTGGAAATGGTGGCCTTCCCCTCCTGAATCAGAGTCTGAGCGTTTCCAAGCCAAACGTCCGTCCCGTGGGCAAGACCTGCGATCCGCACTAGATCAGAAAAATACTGAGGCTTGGTATCCACCAGCATCTGAATAGCAAACTCTGTACCAAACTCCGGTATCCCAAGGGAACCAAGCGGACAGCCCCCGATCTGCTCCGGCGTGATGCCAAGGGCATCTGTCCTCTGAAACAGGGACATCACCTGCTGATCATCCAGAGGAATTTCCCTGGCATTCAGCCCCGTCAGATCCTCCAGCATCCGGATCATGGTAGGATCATCATGTCCCAGAATATCCAGCTTCAGCAGGTTATGGTCAATGGAATGGTAATCAAAATGGGTGGTGATAATATCCGTGGTTGTATCGTTGGCCGGGTGCTGAACCGGAGTAAAAGAGTAAATCTCTTCCCCGTAGGGAAGCACGATAATACCTCCCGGATGCTGTCCGGTGGTTCTGCGCACTCCAACACAGCCGGAGACAATACGGTTGATCTCACAGGCCCGCTTATGTACGTCATGCTCCTCAAAATAGTGCTTCACATAGCCGAATGCAGTCTTGTCCGCCACCGTACCGATGGTTCCCGCCCGGAAGGTCTGGCCCGCCCCAAAGATAACCTCCGTATATTTATGAGCCTTACTCTGATATTCGCCGGAAAAGTTCAGGTCAATATCCGGCTCCTTATTTCCCTTAAACCCAAGGAAGGTCTCAAAGGGAATGTCAAACCCCTCTTTCTTCAGAGGCGCGCCGCAGTTGGGGCATACTTTATCCGGCATATCACACCCGGCCATTCCGGAGAATTTCCGCACCTCCGGGGAAGTAAAGTCATTGTAATGACACTTTTCACAATAATAATGGGGACTTAGGGGATTTACTTCCGTAATACCGGACATGGTGGCTACAAAAGAACTTCCCACAGATCCTCTGGAGCCTACCAGATAGCCGTCTGCATTGGACTTCCACACCAGCTTCTGGGCGATAATATACATTACCGCAAAGCCATTGGAGATAATGGAATTCAGTTCTCTTTTCAGCCGCTCCTCCACGATCTCCGGCAGCTCTTCCCCATATATCTCATGGGCCTTGTGATAGCAAAGATCCGTCAGCAGCTGATCGGAATTTTCAATTACAGGAGGGCACTTGTCCGGCCGCACGGGAGAAATTTTTTCACACTGTTCTGCAATTTTCACAGTATTGGTAATCACAACTTCTCTGGCCTTCTCCTCCCCCAGATACTCAAATTCCCGAAGCATCTCCTCTGTAGTGCGAAGATAGAGGGGTGCCTGGTCGTCTGCGTCCTTAAACCCTTTCACGCTCATCAGGATCCTGCGGTAGATCTCATCCTCCGGATTTAGAAAATGTACATCACAGGTGCCTACCACCGGTTTGTTGTACTGTTCTCCCAGCTTCACAATCTTCCGGTTATAGTCCTTTAACTGCTCTACTGTTTTGGGCTCATCGTAGCCGTCCTTTGTCATAAAAAGGTTATTGCCAAGAGGCTGAATCTCCAGGTAATCATAAAAGCTCACCAGCTTGGCCAGATCCTGCTCGGAAGCTCCCCGAAGCACTGCCTGGTACAATTCCCCTGCCTCACAGGCCGAACCGATCAGCAGGCCCTCCCGATATTTACTTAGTACGCTTTTGGGGATTCTGGGCCTTCGGTTGTAATACTGAAGGTGAGACCAGGACACCAGACGATAAAGATTCACACGACCGGTGTCATTGGCAGCCAGAAGAATCACATGGTAGGTGGGAAGCTTCTTGATCTGATCAGCAGACGATTTTCCCAGCTCATTCATCCCATCCAGGTCATAGACCTCTCTGTCCTTTAACATTTGAATGAACTTTTCAAAGATCTCCGCCGTGCAGCCTGCATCGTCTACGGCCCGATGATGATTTTCCAAAGATACTCCTAAAGCCTTTGCCACGGTATCCAGTTTGAAACGATTCAGCTGAGGCAACAGGACTCTGGCCAGACTCACCGTGTCTACCACCGTAAACTCCTGCTCAAGTCCCAGCCTCTGGCAGTTTTCCCGGATAAATCCCATATCAAAGGAGGCATTGTGAGCCACCATCACTGCGCCCTGACAGAATGTAAGGAATTCAGGCAGCACTTCCTGAATCTTGGGTGCCTCCAGCACCATACTGTCATTGATGCCGGTAAGCTGTTCGATCCGGTAGGGTATGGGCACCTCCGGATTTACAAAGGTACTGAACCGCTCTGTGATCTTTCCCCCCTCCACCCGGACAGCTCCGATCTCAATGATCTGATTCTGGGTAGGAGAAAATCCGGTAGTCTCCAGGTCAAACACCACAAAGACGGAATCCAGGCTCTGACCCTTGGAGTTTTCACCGATCAGACGCATATCGTCCACCAGATAGCCCTCCACTCCGTAGATCACCTTAAAATCTGCATCCTTCGGTACCGCATGATTGGCGTCCGGAAAAGCCTGAACCGCCCCATGATCCGTGATCGCCAGGGCCTTATGTCCCCACTTCATGGCGCATCCGATAATATCTTTTACATCCGACACCCCATCCATATCGCTCATCTTGGTATGGCAGTGCAGCTCCACTCGCTTTTCCGGGTAAGTGTCCATGCGGAGTTTCCGAAAATCTGCAATTTTCTTAATTCCCATCACAGAACCGATGGTGAGCTGGCTGTCAAATTTGTCAATGGTGGTAACACCCTTAATCTTTACAAAAATTCCTTTCTTGATGGCTCCATTGATCTCCTCCATCTGGTCATTTCTTGCGAACATCTTTACCACGATGGTATCTGTAAAATCCGTCACTTCCATCATAATGATGGTCTTTTCTCCACGAATCTCCCTGGTTTCCAGACTCTGGATCTGTCCCCGGATCACCACCTCGCCCATCTCTCCTGCGATCTGCTCAATGGAAATGGCATCCTCTTCAAAATCTCTTCCCAAAAGAACATCCGGATTATCGGAGCGCTTGACGGAACCTCCGTAGCGGCCGCCCTCGCCTCTTCCCTGAAAGCGTCCTCCTCTGCGCAAGCCCGGCTTCCCCTGTGCTCCTGCCAGCTTCTCCCCGGCTTTCCCGCCGGAGCCTGAGGCCTGCCCTTCCTTCTTTGCGTCAGGGGATCCCTTCTGCTTCTTTTCCTCTCCTTTCGATCCTGCTCCAGCCGCCCTCGTTCCGGAGGCCATCTCCTGAAATCCGGAAACTCCTCCTGCCTCGGAAGCTTCCAGATATTCATCTTCCTTTTCTTCCTCTTCCTGCCTGCTTTTCCGGATCCTCTGGGAGATGGCTTCCACCTCCTGCTCCATACGGATCTGGGCAAATTTCCGGTTTTGGCTCTCCTTTGGCTCTGTGAGCACCGCATCGATCTTTAGATGCTGTCCGCACCGCTCGCAGAAAATCTTTTCCAGGATCTGAAGAAGCTCCTCCTCCTTCCCCTCTGCCACCACATTATCCTCCATAGTCAGCTTCAGGCTGTCGGAATCTGTAAATTCCAGCTTTGCCCCCCGAAACAGATTAAACAGAAAAATATTGTAGTTTTTCAGCTCCAGCAAAATGCTGTCCTGATAAATAGGCATCAGCTTTTGGGCAGTATACTGGCCGGAAAGGTGAAATTTTTCAATGATCTTCACCGTCATTTTCAGACCTGAAAAAAGCTGGTCACGAATGGCCTGCTCTGTATCAAAAATATATTTTTTATGAATCAGTTTATCACTTTCCAGATAGATCTTCAGAAAAT
>CAJLNC010000091.1 GCA_905207905.1 uncultured Lachnospiraceae bacterium
TATTTCTTCTTGTTTGCTACTGTTCTCTTAGGACCTTTTCTTGTTCTTGCATTTGTCTTAGTCTTCTGACCACGAACCGGAAGTCCTTTTCTGTGACGGATACCTCTGTAGCATCCAATCTCCTGAAGTCTCTTGATGTTCATAGCGATGTCACGGCGAAGATCACCTTCTACCAGAAGACCCATCTCTTCGATGACCGCACGGATTCTTTCAACTTCTTCATCTGTTAAATCTCTGACACGAGTATCAGGATTTACATTCGCTGCTGCCAGGATCTTGTTTGAACTTGTTCTACCGATACCGTAGATGTAGGTCAAGCCGATCTCTGCACGTTTTTCTCTTGGTAAGTCTACACCAGCAATACGAGCCATGTAATTTTCCTCCATTTTCTTTGGGCACCTTCTGTCTGGTACCCGTTTATTGTTTCTAATTGGGGTGTACATAGACACCCAGCTGCTTTCGCAGCCTTTCCAGCACATTAAGCTATGAACCTCGGTTCTTGCAAAGCATGCATATTCTGCACCTGTAGCGGATTTGATGCAAAATCGTGTACTGCCAATCCTGTGTTGGTATTAAAAGCAATATCGCAACGAAATAATCCCTCTATATCAATAAGAAGTCTGGCTTCAAGCCCAATCCGGCGTCCACGCCGCAGCTGTCACGAAACCGTCGTATCTGCCCCAATGGGCAGTCCTATCTATATTAATACTAGCAGTAATTTATTCCATCGTATATTGTAAACAGCCAACCTCCCTGCCATCTAACACTCAGCCGGGCGTTCTGCTGTTGCCGCCACTTTTTGTTTTGATCAACCCTGTCTCTGTTTGTGCTTTGGGTTCTCGCAGATAATTCTGATACTACCCTTTCTCTTAATAACTTTGCACTTTTCACAGATGGGTTTCACTGATGATCTAACCTTCATGGTTAATCCTCCTTTCACCTTTGTTTCTGTATTTTGGGCACAATAAGACACACTGTCCCCTGCTCACAAAAGTACAGATACGATTATAATACGTTTTCAGATAAATTGCAAGCAAAATTTCACATGAACCGTCTATCCGTTTTCATTTTCACATTGACCTGCCTCTCCAAAATCACTATACTAAAAGCAGCATCCCTGTGCAGAGAAGCATGCCCTTTGTACAAAGATGCGTCATAGATATTCGTTTCCAGAGAACCGGACTTTCTATCCAAAATCACATTCTCTGGCAGATCATATCCATACATATTATTATGGAAGAAAAGGAGACGATTATGGAATATATATTAGAAAATGAACAGCTGCGCCTGACGGTATCCTCTCTTGGTGCAGAACCCATCAGCGTCATTGCTAAAAAAAGCGGAGAAGAATGTATCTGGAGCGGTGACCCCTCTATCTGGAACCGCCGGGCCCCCATTCTCTTTCCCTATACCGGAAAGCTTCCCGGCGGTCATCTGGAAGTAGACGGTGTCTCCTACCCCGGGGGACAGCACGGTTTTGCAAGAGATCTGGAACATCGACTCGTCTCTTTGGAGGACAGAAAACTGATTCTGGAATTAGTTTCCAGCAAGGCAACTTTCCACCTGTTTCCCTTTGCATTTGTTCTTCGCTCCACCTTTACCCTGGAGGGCAATACGGTACACCATACCCTCTCTGTGGCAAACCCAGGAGAAGGCCCTCTGCAGTTTGGACTTGGCTTCCATCCCGGCTTCACCTGTCCTTTTGACAAAGATCATGATACAGAAGATTATGAGTTCCGTTTTGACCGGATAGAAAGTCCCATGGCTCTGGACGCAAGGCCCAACGGTCTCCTGTCCGGAAAATGCTATTACATGGGAACCAATCTGAGATCCATCCCCCTTACGGACCGGCTGTTTGACAATGACAGCTACTGTATGACCAATTTAAAAAGCAGCACTCTTGGCATCTATGAGAAGGGTACCGGCCGCAGCATTGTCTGCAAGATCGCAGACTTTCCTTACACTTTGATCTGGAGCCAGGCCACGGAAAAAGTCCACTTTGTGTGCATCGAACCCTGGATGAGCCTGCCAGGCGTGGAGAACGGTTCCAGTAAATGGGAGGATCAGGCTGCCGCAGCCCGTCTAATGCCAGGCGAACAGTTTTCTGCCACCCTCTCCATGACTTTCAACCGCTGACAAAGCGTATGGCTCGCTTGGCAAGTTCTGCGCTCTTAGTAAACAGGCTCCCTTACCTTAGTACTCCGGTAACTCATAATTCCGCAGGCGCAGCTGCACATCCCTGTTTTCCGCTATAAGAAAGCAGGAATTTTCTCCCAGTCAAAAACACGGTATCCGTCCACAAATGCGGTCAGCCCTGCTGCTATACCAGAAAGGAAAACCATGAAAAAACTCATTGTACTTGGCACTGGAAACGCTCAGGCAATCCACTGCTACAATACCTGCTTTGCCCTGAAAGAGGCGGAGGAATATTTTCTCACCGATGCCGGAGGAGGCAACGGCATTCTTGCCATTTTAGACCAAAAACACATTCCCCTGGAACAGATCCACCACCTGTTTATCACCCATGCCCACAATGACCACATTCTTGGGGCAGTATGGCTGGTGCGGATGATCGGCACCAGCATAAACAAGGGAACCTATCTGGGCGATCTCACCATCTACTGCCACCAGGAACTAGTAGACACTATTAAAACCCTGTGCCGCCTTACGGTGGGTGAAAAATTCTGCCGCCATTTTGATAAGCGGATTCTCTTTCATATTCTGGAGGATGGAGAAACCTGCAAGATTTTGGGTGATACTTTCACATTCTTTGACATTCGCTCCACAAAAGCCAAACAGTTTGGATTTTCCTTATCTGCCAAAGAGGGGTTCTCTCTGGTTTTTCCAGGAGACGAACCCTGTCAGGAGCATCTGTTTCCTTATCTTGAGAGCGCTCAATGGCTTCTCCATGAGGCCTTCTGTCTCTACAGTCAAAGGGAGCGCTTCAAGCCCTACGAAAAACATCACAGCACTGTGAAAGATGTATGCGAACTGGGCGAGCGATTTCAAATCCCCAATCTGCTTCTCTGGCATACAGAAGATAAAAATCTGCCCCGCCGCAAAGAGCTGTACCTTGCAGAAGGCCGGGAATACTATCACGGAACTCTTCTGGTTCCGGAAGATGGCGAAGAGTACACGCTCACGAAAAAAGCGTAACCCTCCAACCATAACAGTACAAATTGGTTGTTTTGCAGCCTTTCCCTTTCATAGAAATTTCTTCCTGTGAAGCAAGAAGGCTCCGCAAGTTTCCACCAAAGCCAACAAAAAAGAGGATACCAAAGCGCTCAGGCATTTTAGCTATCGCAGCTAAAGTGCCTGGGCTTTCCACTGCACAATACTCTCTCCTATGTAATCTTTCCACACTTCAAAATTTCTGCACTGAAGACTTCCCCTTGAAATCACCTCCAGCAACTGATACAACTGGTCAATCTTCCAATTCTTCTTATAAATATGGCCGATCACTTCCATATATTGGCTGATGGTCATGGGCACCACCGGAACAGGCTGCCCCATCCAGCTCTCCCGGCTTAAAAGGAAAAACTGCCACAGCGTTCTCACATTGATGCTGGAGGAGAGAAACAGCCCCAACACCCGTTTTTTCTCATACTGTCGGATAAACCGCAGCACATGTTCCACTACGCTGGAAGCCTCATGCTCCCACTGGCGCACCCCTGTCATCAGAGAGACCTCCGGGATAATGATATATCCGTTTTTATACAGCTCCATATCCGGCGTATTCCCCACTCCAGGTGCAAAACTTTTGGGAGTCAGATCATCCTCGATCTTAAAATTTCGTTTTACCACCTGATCTCCCTCCACTGCAATCAGAGATTTCCAGGTATTCACTTCCAGCCACAGAGCGCTCATATCGTCATTTGCCAAAATATCCTTAAATTTCTCCATTATAGCTGCCCGTTCTTCACTGGTTTTAGACTGCACCCGAATAAAATACTCCTCATTATGACTCGTGATGGCATTGCTTAAGGTGTGCTCCAGCTCCTTTAAATCCTCATTGTCTGAAGTATTTTTTGCCTTCTCCAAAAGCCGTCGGATCTCTTCCCGGGAGATGGGTGCCCGCTGCTCATATTCTCTGGAAGCGGTCTCCAATTTTTCCAGCAAAAGCTCCGCTTTGTTTTCAATGATCGCGCTGCGCTCCTTGGCATTCTCCCAGGGCAGAATCACATTATGACTGCTTCCGTACCAGGCCATATAAGCATCCAGAGAATTCAGCTCCTCTGGCCAGAAAAATTCATACTTATCTCTTAACATCTGCACCTTCAGCCTGGAATGTTCCGCCACCCGGATTTTCGTGGCAATGCTGCGGCCGGAAGCAGAAAAAAGACCTGTATAGATCAGGGTTCTGGCCAATCCCTCCGCATAATCATAGAAACTGGCTGCCTGGTTTGGCAGCTTGCTTCCTCCATAATAGCGCAAAAACACGCTGCTAAATAGAGCCTCCACTTCTTTTCGACTGTTTTTATTCTCTAAAGCCTCATACCCTTCTTTAAAAGCCCCTATAGCATCCAGAGCCGCCGGAATCCTGGAGGTATCCTCACATCCAAAAAGCAGAGCCAGTTCACTGCGATTCAAGCTCTCAAACCGCCCGAAGGCTTCCAAAATGAGCTGAAACGGGAACACATATTTTCCCAGCTTCATTCTGCCGCTCTCATAAGTGTAGTTGGGTAGACGCATTTTCAAGAGCTGCTTTAGATAATCCTCCTGGTCAAAGGTTCCGTTTACAATCTTGCTGCCCACCTCGTTGACCCGTATCAGACCCTTTTTATCCACATAGCCCAATCCCAGAAATTCAAACGTAGTCTTATCATTGCGCCCGTTGCTCTCCGTCTCCTTGATATCCTGCTGTCCTTCCAGATAATCCTGATAGGAAATGGTGGACAGCCATGGATCATCCTCCCCATGAGCGGAGTAGATATAGGCCCTTCGCACCGGATGAATGGGATTTCCATCCTTTCTGCTTACCCGGCCGTTCTCCTGATTCCAATTCTGCCCCTCCAACGTTGCAAAACAGGGAAACCATTCCACTGTCCTGATAATACTCCTGGGCTTTGTTCTCCATCCCCAGCTCATCCGATTCCCTCCCTTTCCTTCCGCCATGCCGGATCATTTTTTTCATAGTACCATATCTTCCCGCTTCTGAACAGTTAAATTTCCCGGTGCTGCAAAAATGATAGTTTCCTCTTGCATCAGGGAAGCCGCTATCCCCACTGCAAAAAACCGCCTCTATTTTACTGTTGACAGAACTTGAAAGCTATCCTATAATGTGTTCTAACACAAAAGAAAGGAAAAACGTCTGCGAAGCGATCCAGGATTTCTATTGTTTCGCAAACGCTGCTTTTACATAATGGACGAGAGCGACGGCGCTGGCCCTGAAGAATATCATACGTCTGTCTATATGGCACAAACCTCTGATTGCCCATCAGTAATTGATGAGCAGCGGATGTTTTGTGCTTTTTTATTTTATGGAAAATTCCTTCCTATGAAATAAAAAGCCCCTTTCTTTTTACATTTCTATCACAAAAGGAGTATTGACTATGGAAACATCTATTGGATTATTGTTGCTGCTGCAGGCGGTGCTGATCGCATTAAATGCGGTTTTTGCCAGCGCAGAGATTGCAGTCTTATCCATCAACGAAACAAAGCTGGAGCGTATGGCTTCCGAAGGCAATCAAAAAGCAAAACGTCTGTTTCGCCTTACCAGAGAGCCGGCAAAATTTCTGGCTACGATCCAGGTGGCCATCACCTTATCCGGCTTCTTAGGCAGCGCATTTGCCGCTGAAAACTTCTCCGATCCCCTGGTAGATTGGGTGCTCTCTCTCGGCGTTGCCATTCCCAGGGCAACCTTGGATACCATCGCCGTAGTTCTGATCACTCTGATCCTCTCCTACTTTACCCTGGTCTTCGGGGAACTAGTTCCCAAACGGGTTGCCATGAAAAAATCCGAACAGCTGGCTATGGGAATCTCCGGTCTGGTAAACGGAATTTCTGTATTGTTTAAACCCATCGTGTGGTTTCTCTCAGCCTCCACCAATCTGATACTGCGTCTTCTTGGAATTGATCCCAATGAGGAAGAAGATTCAGTAAGCGAAGAGGATATCCGGCTTATGGTGGATGCTGGCAGTGAAAAAGGCGCCATCGCTCATCAGGAAAAAGAATTTATTCAGAACGTTTTTGAATTTAATGATATTACTGCCGGAGATATTGCCACGCACCGCACAGATGTGATCTTCCTTTGGATGGAAGATTCTGATGACGTATGGAAAAAAACGATTCAGGAAAGCCGGCACACTCTTTTTCCCGTATGCCAGAGTTCCCCGGATCACATTACCGGTATCTTAAATACCAAGGATTACTTCCGCCTGGAAGACAAAACCCGCTCTGCCCTTCTCTCCACCGCATTAAAGCCCGCCTATTTTGTCCTTGAGACCCTGAAAGCAGACGTACTGTTCCGCAATATGAAAAAGGAGCGGAGCCCTATGGCAATTGTGCTGGATGAGTATGGCGGAATGACCGGAATCATTACTATGAACGATCTGATCGAAGAACTGGTAGGAGATCTTGGAGAGGATACGTTGGAAGAAGAGGCTCTGGAACCTCACCTGGAACAGTTGGATGATCACACCTGGCGCATCATCGGAAATGTAGAATTGGAAGAACTGGAAAAAACCTTAGGGGTAGACCTGGTACTGGATGAGGTAGATACTTTCACCGGCATGGTGTTTGATCAGCTGGGAATAATCCCGGATGACGGGGAACAGAAGATAGAGTTGGAGATCAAAGGCCTAAAGATCCTGGTCAGTCGAATCAAGGATCACCAGATCACGCTGGCTCAAGTTACTCTTTAAACCGTATCTCAATATAAAAAGGGGGCAGAAACCTCCGGCGGTACCCTTTCGGGTGATTTTTCTCCGAAAACGAACACGTTTTCTGAGAAAAACACACCGAGGGCTATATTTTGCCCCTCTCCGCCTGTAACGGGTTGCCTCAGCGACATCTTTCCAATCCACCGCAGTGCGATCCTGCGGAGCATTTTTATTTCATTAGGAAGGAATTTCTTATGAAATAAAGGGACGCTGCCAAAAGCCTCCGGCGATATTTTTCCGATGATTTTCTCCGAAAGCGAACCTGTTTTGGAGAAAACCTACTAAAAATCACCGGGATCAGCCTTTTGCAGCATCCCTCTCTTGTTTTCCTATTTTATTTATCTCTCCAGATAATCCGACCCTTAGACAGATCATAGGGTGACAGCTCAATGGTCACCTTATCTCCGGGGAGAATACGGATAAAATTCATGCGAAGCTTTCCACTGATATGGGCCAGCACCACATGCTTATTTTCCAGTTCTACCTTAAACATTGCATTGGGAAGTTTTTCCAGCACTGTGCCTTCTACTTCAATAACGTCTGCCTTTGACATGTATGAACCTCCTTATTCTACAGTTTCCACTGCTACATTTGTTCCTGCGCTGCAGGGTTGTTATCCTGTTCGTTTGCTGCAGGATTTTTCATTTCTCCGGCATATGCTGCCAGTATTCTGCGGACATCCCCATCGTTTTCTATCTGTGCCATCTCGGTCAAAAGATCCTCCGGCAGGTGTTTTATCAGCTGCAGATGCTTCTGATTCTTCCATTTGGGGTTTCCCAAAAGCCGCAGTCTGCCATCCACCACATAACAACCGTTTGTTTCCTCTGCCAGCACCACATACCGTTTTCCCTTATCATGACCTGCAAGAGAAACTGCCAGCATACGGGCATGAAAGTGTTCCATAGAATCCTCCTGTTTGACTTACGAATGGCTCATCGTCAGAATCTCAGGTTCCCCATCCGTGATCAGCACTGTATTTTCATAGTGTGCTGACAGCTTACCATCAGCAGTCACCACCGTCCAATCATCATCCAGCCACTCTACTTCCCAGGTTCCCGCATTGATCATAGGCTCAATGGCCAAAGTCATTCCGGGGACTAACCGGATGCCTCTTCGCTTCTGAGCAAAATTAGGAATCTGAGGGTCTTCATGAAGCGCCGTACCAATGCCATGGCCAACCAGATCCCGAACCACGCCATATCCAAAGGACTCTGCATAAGCACCGATGGCGGCCGAAATCTCGTGGAGATGCTCTCCAGATCTGGCAAATTCAATGCCTTTAAAAAAGCTCTCTCTGGTCACATCGATCAGCTTCTGTGCTTCCGGACTGATTTTTCCCACTCCATGGGTTCTGGCTGCATCTGAATGAAAGCCTTTGTAGATCAGGCCAGCATCCAGGCTCACAATGTCCCCTTCCTGCAGGATGTGATTCTTTCTTGGAATCCCATGCACCACTTCATCATTCACAGATACACAGATAGAAGCCGGATATCCGTTGTAATGAAGAAAATTGGGGACGCAGCCCAGCTTTCTGATCAGCCGTTCTCCCTCTCTGTCAATATCCAGAGTAGAGATACCCGGGCGTACAAACTGTCCCAGTTCATCATGAACAATTTCCAGAAGGCGTCCTGCCTCCCGCATTAGTTCAATTTCCTTTGCAGACTTTACTGTTACTGACATAGCACTATTCTCCCAAAATATCTGCGATGGCTGCGAATACATCCTTCATATCCACAGTTCCGTCAATGACTTTCAGAACTCCCGCCTCTTTATAATAGTCGATGAGCGGCTGAGTCTGCTCATGGTAAACCGTCAGACGCTTCTGTACCGTCTCCGGCTTATCATCCTCTCTTAAAATCAAAGTTTCTCCGCATGCATCACACACATTCTCTGTCTTCGGAGGATTGTATGTTACATGATAGGTAGCTCCGCAGCCTGTGCAGGCCCGTCTGCCGCCCATACGGTTTACAATATTTTCATCCGGCACTTCCACATCAATGGCATAGTCAATGGATGTGTTCATCTTTTCCAGAGCGGCCGTCAATGCCTTTGCCTGAGGAATGGTTCTTGGAAATCCATCCAGAATGTAACCCTTTTTACAGTCACTCTGATTAATGCGGTCTACCACAAGATCACAGGTCAGCTCATCAGGAACCAGCAGGCCCTGATCCATGTAAGCTTTTGCCTTAGTACCCAGTTCTGTACCATTCTTGATGTTTGAGCGGAAAATATCGCCAGTAGAAATATGCGGGATAGAATACTTTTCTGCAATCATTTTCGCCTGAGTTCCTTTTCCTGCCCCAGGTGCACCAAGCATAATAATCTTCATTTTATCTGCCTCTCTCTTCGTAAACACCGCAATATGCGGCCAAATAGTAACATCTCACCCGCCAGTTAAGACGGGTGAGAATGAAGTCTTTATTCGCTGAGAAATCCTTTGTAATTGCGAACCAGCATCTGTGATTCGATCTGCTTTATGGTCTCCAGAACTACGCCTACAATAATAATGATAGATGTTCCGCCAAAGGAAACGTAGGCTCCGAACACACCGTTGAAGAAGATGGGAATCAGAACTACGATAGTAAGTCCTGCCGCACCGATAAATACGATGTATCCCAGAATCTTGTTCAGGAAATCCGTGGTAGGCTTTCCGGGACGGATGCCTGGAATAAATCCACCCTGCTTCTTCATATTGTCAGCCACCTCAATGGGGTTGAAGGTCATGCTGGCGTAGAAGTAGCTGAAGCCAACGATCAGGAAGAAATACAGCACGGAGTAGAAGGGTTTGCTGGTGTCGAACAGCCGCATCATGGCTCCGCCAAAGCCAGCGCTCTCCACGGTAGCCCCGGTAAAGGCGCCGATGGTGGCGGGCAGGGAGGCGATGGACTGGGC
>CAJLNC010000092.1 GCA_905207905.1 uncultured Lachnospiraceae bacterium
AAATAGTAAAAAATACTTGATTTTAGAGTGTATTTATGATATATTCTTCTGGTCGGGGCATTAGCGCAGCTGGGAGCGCGCCACAATGGCATTGTGGAGGCCACGGGTTCGAATCCCGTATGCTCCATTTATAAAAGAGTCCGAACACAGGGAAGCCTTTGATGTTCGGACTTTTCGGTTTTCAGGATCATTTTTAGGATCATAGAAATTTAACCCTTGCATAAGCGAAGGGAAAAGCGTATAATAAGTGCTGTGAAAATGGGGAGGCTGTAAGGCCTGAGAGTAAACCGTAAGGTTTTGACCCTTTGAACCTGATACAGATAATGCTGGCGCAGGAAAATAAGACGTTCACAAAAAAGAAGCAGAGGAAGGGGAAGATGAACCGGTTAGAGCGGTTGTGTTCCGAATGCTTTCCAGGCTGCTTTTTATGTTGGAATCTTAGGCCGATGCGTTTGCATCGGTTTTTTATTTCATAGGAAATTTTTTCCTATGAAATAAAAATGCTCCGCAGGATTGCACTGCGGCGGATGGGAAAGATGTCGCTGAAGCGACCCGCCACAGGCAGAGAAGTCTGCGGACAGACTTCTTTTCAAATGCATAGGAAAGTTTTTTCTATGAAATAAAAATGCTTTGCAGGATTGCACTGCGGCCAAAATGTAACTGTTTTGCTTAGGGATGTGTCCCGGGCGAGAGGAGAAACTGTATGAAAAAAGTAACGAAAGGCGCGCCGATACTGGTGATCCTGATACTGTTGGCTGTCTGGGAGCTGGCGGTAAGATTTTGCCATATTCCTCTTTATGTATTGCCGTCTCCCAGTGCTGTTTTTAAGACATTCTTTCTGGAATTGCCCATATTGGCGGGACATGCAGCCATTACGGTGATGGAAGCGCTGGCAGGTATGGGAATCTCTTTTTTTCTTGGGATTGGTATTGGAATTTTGATCGACGCCATGCCTGTTTTTAAAAAATGTATTTATCCTATTTTGGTGGTGACTCAGACAGTTCCGGTGATTGTGCTGGCCCCCATTTTTATCATCTATCTTGGATTTGGTTATGCCCCAAAGATTCTGACGGTGGTGCTGATGTGCTTTTTTCCCGTGGTGGTGAGTTTCAGCGACGGATTGGGGCAGATGGATCCGGGATATCTGAATCTGGTGAGTACCTATGGAGGTTCCAAATGGCAGCTGTACCGGATCGTCAAAATTCCTTCGGCATTGATTTCCCTGTTGTCTGGTCTGAAGGTGGCTGCCACCTACAGCATCAGCGGCGCAGTGGTTGGTGAGTGGATTGCCGCCCAGAAGGGGCTGGGCTATTATCTGATACGGGCCAAAAATGGCTACATGCTGGATAAGGTGTTTGCCTGTGTGGTGATGATCATTTTGCTGAGCCTGCTGATGAATGGGCTGGTGAAGCTTTTTGGCTGGGCAGTACTTCCGATGAAGCGGAAGATACGGCCTGCGAGGCACAGAAGAAAAAGTTGTTAATTGCTTTTCGTATCTGACGAGATGCGAGAGGTTTTTATTCCCGCGAGCAATGAGCCAAGCAGCCGCACTTGTGCGGATATTTGGCGAATGCCGCGAGGGCCAAATACCCCGTCAGCTTGCTGAGGGGCGTTTGATGAGATGCTGGCCAGGGGAGAAACGTATGTCTCCTTTGACGGCAGCCGGATATCCGGCAAAATTAATAGAAGAAAAGAGGATAAGGATATGAAAAACTGGAAAAAGGCGGCAGCGATGGCTGCATCAGCAGCTATGCTTCTGTCCCTGACGGTAACGGCCTGGGCAGAGGAAACGAGTGAGGATTTAAAAAAGGTGACAGTGATTTTGGATTATGTACCTAATACTAACCATACAGGTATGTATGTAGCCTTGGATAAAGGCTATTATGAGGAAGAGGGGCTGGATGTGGAGATCATTGAGCCGACAGACGGTGCCACAGCTACTCTGGTGGCACAGCAGAAGGGAACCTTTGGCATCAGTTATCAGGAGGATGTGACGATCGCCCGGACTTCAGCAGATCCTCTTCCCATCAAAGCCATTGCTACTGTGATTCAGCACAATACTTCTGGTTTTGTGAGTCTGGCAGACAGCGGGATTGCATCTCCGGCTGATTTTGAGGGCAAAGTGTATGCCGGTTGGGGCGGCCCGGGAGAATCTGCAGTTTTGGAAGCCTGCATGACTCAGGCTGGAGCAGATTTTTCCAAACTCAGTATGGTAATCTCAGATGGAACCGGTTTTGAGGCTCTGGGAAAAAGCTGTGATGTGATGTGGTTTTTTGAGGCATGGGACAGTGTGATTGCAGATATGAATGGCTGTAAATTGAATTATATGGAGCTTCGTCAGCTGGATGAGCGTTTGGATTATTACACACCGGTGATCATTACCAGCGATGCGGTGATCGAATCCGACCCGGAATTAGTATCTGCCTTTCTTCGGGCTACGGAAAAGGGATACCGGGACGCCATTGCAGACCCGGATGCTTCCGCAGAAATCCTTTTCGCCCATGCGCCGGACTATGATTTGGAGATGCTGAAACGTTCTCAGAAGTATCTGGCAGATAAGTTCATGGAGGATACAGAGGTATGGGGACAGATGAAAGATGAAGTTTGGGACAATTACAGCAGTTTTCTTCAGGAATATGGCGTGATCCAGGAAACTATTCCGGCTTCTGAGTGCTATACCAACGAATTTTTGTCCCAGTAGAATATCGCATCCGTGTACATGGATGTGAGTGAAAGGAGAGCATCCATGAGTTTAAGAGTGGAACATCTGAAATTTGCATATGAGGATCAGAAAATCATCAGGGATCTTTCCTTTCAGGTGGAGGAAGGAGAGTTTGTCAGTATCCTGGGGCCTTCCGGCTGCGGAAAGTCCACTCTTTTGAATGTACTGGCAGGAATTTTAAAACCTCAGGGTGGAGCGATCTGGATCAATGGACAGAAGGCGGAGGGGATCCGCCGGGAATTTGCCTACATGCCTCAGAATGATCTGCTGCTGCCCTGGCGGACTGTGCTGGATAATGTGTGTCTGTACGGAGAGATCCATCATAAAAAGGAAGCCGTAAGGGAGCGGGCATTGGAACAGATGGAGCGTTTTGGGCTTCAGGGATGCGAAAACAAATATCCGGAGGAGCTTTCCGGCGGGATGCGGCAGCGGGCGGCCTTTCTGCGCACCGCACTGTGTGAGGCCAATATCTATCTTCTGGACGAGCCATTCGGAGCTTTGGATGTGATCACCAGAGGGGATATGCAGGACTGGCTGCGTATGCTCTGCAATGACCTGAAAAAGACGATCCTGCTGGTAACCCATGATACCGATGAGGCCATCTACCTCTCAGACCGGATTCTGATTCTGGGACGGCCGGGGGAAGGAATCCGGGAGGAAATCCGGGTGCAGGAAAAGAACCGCACCAGAGACTGGCTCTATGAACAGGGAAGTCTCAGAGCCAGAATCCATCGAATTATCAAAGAGGAGTAATGGTTTATGAAATTAAAGGAGTGTCTGGAGAAGATGCGCGTGATCGATCTGCACGCGCATCTTTCGTTGTCGGAAACAGAAGACTGTGATAAAATAAGGCAAGAACTGGAAGTTCGCCGGGGAGAGGGGATATTCACCTGCTTTTCCGCCGGGACTCCCGGGGAATGGAGACAGTTAGAAACGTATCGTTCCAGAGAGGAACTGCTGGTAAGCTTTGGCATCCATCCCTGGTATGCAGATCGGTATACGTTGGAGGAGTGCAAAGAATATCTGGAGCAGTGCGATTTTATTGGTGAGATCGGCATGGATTCCGTCTGGTGTCAGGTTCCCGGAAAAGTCCAGGAGCGGCAGCTGGAAGAGCAGCTGCAGTTGGCCTGGGAGCTTCAAAAACCGGTAATCCTCCATACCAAAGGAGAGGAAAAACGTGTCAGTCAGATCCTCAGGGGATTTCAAGGAAAGGCCTGCGTCCATTGGTACTCCGGAAACCTTAAAGATTTGGAAGCGTATTTGGAACAGGACTGCTATTTTACCCTGGGGCCGGATACCGGAGCACTTTGTAGGGCTGAAAACGAGAGCTACGAGCAGAAGGTTCGATGGCGTATGCTAAGGGAGATTCCGGCGGAGCGGCTGTTCGTGGAGACGGACGGTCTGGCGGCCATAGCCTGGGCAAGAGGAGTACAGGAGCTTAGCGTGGAAGAGATTTCAAAGACATTAAAGGAAAATCTGGCCGTTTCTGCCAAGGTTAAGGGAATGACCGTTGCTGCCCTCGAGGAGCAGATGAAGAAAAATCTAAGGGCATTTTTGGGGAGCTAGGGATGAAATCCGGAAAGCATTCCCGGAAGGAACAGAATGCGGATCCAGAGTCTGTCATCACTGGAGGACATTGCCCAGGGCAGGCGGGATGGAGAGAGGTCAACACATGAAAAAAAATGAACTCATTGTGATCAATGGAAAAGAATACAAAAAAATGACAAAGGAGCTGCTGCGTCTTGCAGATCTGGCGGGACAGATACCGGATAGGGACACTCTGATAGGAATCAAACCCAATCTGGTAGGGCCGGTGCTGGCCAGTGAGGGAGGGACGACCCATCCTGAGGTGGTAGAGGGGTTGATCGAATATCTTCAGGAAAGGGGCTTCTATAATCTGGTGCTTCTGGAAGGCTCCTGGGTGGGAGATGCTACTCAGGCGGCGGTGGAATACTGTGGTTATGACCGGATTCTGGAAAAGTATCAGCTTCCTTTCTGGGATATGCAGAAGGAAGCTGGAGAAGAGAGAGATTGTGCAGGCATGAAACTCCATGTCTGCAGGCGGATAAGGGAGATTGGATTTCTCATTAACGTTCCGGTATTAAAGGGACACTGTCAGACCAAGATCACCTGTGCATTAAAAAACATGAAGGGATTGCTTCCAAACAGTGAAAAGCGGAGGTTCCACCGGCTGGGGCTGCATGATCCTATCGCTCATTTAAGCGTTGGGATTCGCCAGGATTTTGTTTTGGTGGACAGCATCTGTGGGGACCTTACCTTTGAGGACGGAGGGAATCCGGTGGAGCAAAATCGGTTGATAGCAGGTCTGGATCCGGTGCTGGTGGATGCCTTTGGCTGCTTCCTTTTGGGGCTTTCTGTGGAGGAAGTGCCTTATCTTACCAAGGCAGCTGCCCTGGAGGCTGGAAGTCTGGATATCAGGAATGCCAGGCTCGTCTTTTATTTGGAACAAACAGAGTCTGGGAGAATCTGTTATGAAGAGGCAGACCCATCTGGAATACAGAGAGCGCAGGGGGGATACGGTTATGTGATGAAGCTGGCAGAGAAGGCAGAAGAGGTGGATTCCTGCAGCGCCTGTTATGGGTATCTGCTGCCGGCTCTGGAGATGCTGGAGAGGGAGGGACTTTTGGACAGCCTAACAGAGAAGATCTGTATAGGCCAGGGATACAGAGGGAAAGAAGGAAAGCTGGGGGTAGGAAATTGCACCAGAAAGTTTCAGCATTCGCTGGGAGGGTGTCCCCCTACAGAAAACCAGATGTATGAATTTTTAAAAGAATATATCCGGAAAAATGAGGCTTAGGCGGCGTTGAAATTGTGCCTATTCTATGTCTGAAAACTTAAGAAAAAGTAAAATCGTTTCAGTTTCGTTGACGCACCTCTGGAAAACAAGTATAATAAATATAAGGAAACAGTTGACATCATGTGTGCATTCTGCACAGACAGAAACAGGGGATGGGGCGTTTTATGAACATACTATTTTATTTAGTACCAAAGAGTGAGATTGCTTATATCTATGATGACTATACCGTGCGTCAGGCTATGGAAAAGCTGGAATATTACCGCTATTCTTCTGTGCCCATCATTAACCGGAAGGGAAGCTATGTGGGTAGCCTTACAGAGGGAGATATTCTCTGGGGGCTGAAGGAGCGGGGAATTATGGATGTAAAGGAGACGGAGGAACTGCTGGTGCGTCAGTTGAAGCGCTGCCGGGATAATGAGCCGGTGAATATTAACTGCGATATGGAAGATCTGATCCTTCCCAGCATGAATCAGAATTTTATCCCGGTGATTGACGATAACCGGACTTTTATCGGTATTGTCACCAGGCGGAGCATTATTTCCTATTGCGTAGAGAAAAGCAGGAAAAGAGAGTGCCAGGAGATAAAGCCGGTGAAGGTGCTGGTGTAAGGCCAGAAAGTAAAAAGCGAAGCTGCAAAATCAAAACAATAAAAGTCTGAACAGCCCTGGAAACCAAGGCAGCCCCTGATGGGAAGCGTTGATTTCCAGGGCTGTTTTTATTTCATAGGAAATTTTGTTTTCACTGTTTTTGCACAAAATTTTCTTGTCTTGCGGGTGGGGGAGTGTTAGAATAGGATGTAATAACTTTGATATAAAATTGTAAAAAGTAAGAATAGTTACAAGGAGAGATTGGAAAGTGAAAAAGAGAAGAGTTTTGATGGTGTCCATGTTCATGATTTTGCTGTTGGGGCTGTTTGCAGCGCCGGCTATGGCTGCGGGTAAGACCGGATGGATACAGAATGGAAAGAAGATCTATTACCGCAGCCCGGAGGGAGAGAATCAGGGAGAAAAGGTAAAGGGGCTTTGGAAGATTGGAAAAAAGACCTATTATTTTGATAAGTGGGGAATCTTAAAGACCGGTTGGATCAAGACAGAGGACGGTTACCGCTATTTTAAGCCTACAGGAAACATCGGGGACAAGGGAGCTATGTATACGGGCTTAAAAACGATTGGGAAGGATAAGTTTTACTTTGAAAAGAACGGCGTGGTGGCCACAGGGATGAGAAAGGTGGGCAGACAGACCTATTTTTTCAGTACCAGCAAAACCATGGGAGTAAGGGGAAAAGCGGTAAAGAACTGCTTTAAAAGCTGGAAAGGTAAGCGGTATTATTTTGGCGAAAAAGGCACTATGCTGAAAAATACCTGGGTAAAAAAGTACTATTATGTAGGTAAGGATGGAGCCAAGCTGGTGAATACGGTGACTCCCGACGGCTATCTGGTAGGGGAGGATGGAAAAAAGGTAGGAACCACAAAGGTAAACGGCTGGGTAAAGATCCAGAATAAATGGAAATATTATGTAAAGAGCCAGAAACGGTTCCTGGAAAAAGAATGGAAAACAGTAAATGGTAAGCGGTATTATCTGGATGCAGATGGTTTCCGGGTGACAGGATGGCAGAATATAGGGAAGAATCGGTATCACTTTACTTCCCAGGGCGTGATGCAGAAAGGTCTGGTGAAGATCGGCAGCAAAACCTATTACTTTAACGACAAAGGACAGCTTCAGAGGAATACAACGGTAGACGGCTACGTGGTAGACGAAAATGGCGTGGCTACCAAGGATCCCAACTCCAAACCGAAGATCCTGGTGATCGCAGGTCATGGTCAGGGAGACCCGGGAGCTACCTCTACCTGGGGATATGAGAGCAATTACACGAGACAGTTTGCAAAGCTGATTGTAAATGAACTGAAAAAGAGCGGCAAGGTGGATGTAACCTATTATAAAAATGGCAGCGCCAGCTATGACTGCTATCAGCAGAATGCCAAGACGTTGGGCAGCTCGGGTGCTAATATCAGCCGTCTCATTACTGGTAAGGGAAATGCAAAGAACAGGGTAAAGGCGGCTTTAAAGCGCAATCCCAATCTGCCTGTGTTTACAGACTATGATTATGTGCTGGAGATCCATTTTAACGCCATGGGATCCGGAAAGAATCCTCAAGGAAACGGCAGCTATACAGGCATTGGTTTTTATATCAACAATTATAAGAATAAATACACGCTGGAGAGAAATATTCTTTCCAGGGTAGTGCGCCTTGGCTTTAAGCAGTGGGGAAGCGGTGTTTTTGCCTCTTCCGGTCTGTTTAACGCCAGAGTTTGCCAGGAACTGGGAGTCAGCTATGGACTTTTGGAGACTGCCTTTATTGATGACGGGGACGATATGCGTTTTTATACAAAGAATAAAAGTAAGATGGCAAAGGCAGTCAGTGATGCTATCGTGGATTATTATTCCTGATAATGGATAATTATTACATTTCAGCAGTTGACAAGAAAACCAGATGTTGTTAAAATATTTAGCAAATAAAGACATACCGTGAAGAAAAGTTGAGGTAGCGAGCATGAAGAAAAGAGTTTTGTCTTTGCTGGTGGATAATACCTCCGGTGTATTAAGTCGGGTGGCCGGTTTGTTCAGCCGCAGAGGGTACAATATAGAGAGCCTTACGGTGGGGGAGACAGCAGATCCCAGATATTCCCGTATGACGATTGTGGCAGTTGGGGATGAGCTGATTTTGGAGCAGATTACCAAGCAGCTGGCCAAGCTGGTGGATGTGGTGGATATCAAGGTACTGAATGCGGAAAACAGCGTAAACCGGGAACTGGTGCTTGTGAAGGTGCGGGTGGACGGTGAGGATCGTCAGTCCGTGATTTCTATGGTGAATGTGTTCCGGGGAAAGATTGTAGATGTGGGTGTGGATTCTCTGATCATCGAACTCACAGGACAGCAGAGCAAGCTGGATGCTTTCCTGCGGCTTTTGAAGGATTATGAGATTCTGGAGCTGGCCAGAACCGGTATTACCGGTCTGAGCAGAGGCACCGACGATATCCGTTATTTGTAGGCAACAGAAAAATTTATATAAAGCGAGGTAGAGGAAATGTCAGCTAAAATTTATTATCAGGAAGATTGCAACCTTTCTATGCTGGAAGGCAAGACCATTGCAGTGATTGGCTACGGAAGCCAGGGACATGCCCATGCGTTGAATGCAAAGGAGTCCGGCTGCCACGTGATCATCGGTTTGTATGAGGGCTCAAGATCCTGGCAGAAGGCAGTGGATCAGGGATTTGAGGTTTACACAGCGGCTGAGGCGGCTAAGAGAGCAGATATTATCATGATCCTGATCAACGACGAAAAGCAGGCTGAACTGTATAAGAAGGATATTGAACCCAATCTGGAGGAGGGCAATATGCTGATGTTTGCCCATGGATTTAATATTCACTTTGGCTGCATTGTTCCCCCGAAGAATGTGGATGTTACGATGATTGCTCCCAAGGGACCGGGACATACGGTAAGAAGCGAATACCAGGCTGGAAAAGGTGTTCCCTGTCTGGTGGCAGTGCATCAGGATGCCACCGGAAAAGCGCTTGATCTGGCATTGGCTTACGCTCAGGCTATCGGCGGGGCAAGAGCAGGCGTTCTGGAGACCACTTTCCGTACAGAGACAGAGACAGACCTGTTCGGTGAGCAGGCGGTGCTTTGCGGCGGTGTGTGCGCTTTGATGCAGGCTGGCTATGAGACCTTGGTGGAGGCCGGATATGATCCCAGAAATGCATACTTTGAGTGTATCCACGAAATGAAGCTGATTGTTGACCTGATCTATCAGTCCGGCTTCGCGGGCATGAGATATTCGATCTCCAATACAGCAGAGTACGGCGATTATATCACTGGCCCGAAGCTGATCACAGAGGAGACAAAGAAGACTATGAAGAAGATCCTGAGCGATATTCAGGATGGTACTTTTGCAAAGGACTTCCTTCTGGATATGTCCAGTGCAGGGGGACAGGTACATTTTAAAGCTATGCGCAAGCTGGCAGCAGAGCATCCCTCAGAGATTGTGGGAGAGGAGATCCGTAAACTGTACAGCTGGAATGGCGAGGATAAGCTGATCAA
>CAJLNC010000093.1 GCA_905207905.1 uncultured Lachnospiraceae bacterium
TCAGATGAAGCTGGACATCATCCAGAGCTTTTACGCCTGGAAACGTCTTTGTGATGTGCTCCATAGAAACAGCATACTCACTCATTGATTTGCTCCTTTCATACCTTTATTCTCTATTCTCAGCGCTCTGCGCCTCTGAATCTCAATCAGTCTTTTGCAGCAGGATACTCGTTGCAAAGCAGACGGTAAGGAGCCTCGTCCTCCTCAATGGTGGGGAAACGTCCCAGGGGCTCATAGAAACGGTTGTCTGTATTGTCATCGTTGCACATGGAAACCTCACCGATCAGAACCTTCTGTCCGTCCTTCGGGATAATGAACTCATGATAGTAGTAAGGATACAGAGACAGGCTCTCGCCGGGCTTTAAGATCACATCCGAACCTGCGGGAACCATATAGCGGCGTCCGTCCTTGTTGATCTCTACATCCGTATCCAACAGTTTCCCTTCATCCTCTCTGTCTGCATTCCACAGATGGAACACAATGTCTCCGCCTCCGCGGTTGATGATATCTTCCATCTTATTCCAGTGGAAATGGTTGGGAGAGATCTGGCCAGGATACAGCATCATAATCTTCTCTGCATAGGATTTTGTGTATTTGGGATTATGTACATTGCCGTTACGAATCGTGATCAGAGAAAGACCCTTGGTCTCAAAATCACCCTCGCCGTAGTCTGTGATATCCCAGCCAAGAGCATTGTCACGAATCTCGTCGTACTCATGGCCTTTTTCCGCCCACTCTTCCGGAGTGAAATCCAAAAACGGAGGAAGGGCAAATTTGTATTCCTTCAGCATAGCTTCAAAATCTTTGATGATTGCGTTAATCTTTGAACGTTTCATATTTGATCTCCTTTGCTTAATAAATTATATAAACAGCCGGGACTTCCCGAAACTGTCTGATACCGTTTTTCGCTTTTGCTTTGCAGACCACCAGGATCTGCCAGCCCGAAACACCAATTACCGGAATTTTTCCCCAAAGGCTTTCACTGCCGCCCTGATCTCCTCTGCTCCGTCCAGGATGGTAAACTTCAGCTCATTTTTCTCCTTGGCAAAAGGCGCCAGCTTATGGACGCTGCCTTCCTTCTCATGGTAAGGTCTCCCATATACGCTGGAATTGGAAGGCTCCAGGCCGATCACATAATCTCCGGAAGCAGTAGATTTCCACTCCATAAAGTAAGGCAGATACTTCGTATTGTAGTGAAGCTTCAGGCCCAGCTCCAACGCCTCATTGATCACCAGAACTTCTGTATTTCCATTTTCATCTGTCTTCAGATCATGAATAAACACATATTCCGGTTCATTATCCTTGGGGCTGTCCATCCTGTCATACTCCGCCTCATGTCCCACCCCGTCTGCATCTCTGGCTGTGACGCTTCTGGTAGGAATATACAGCCTTGTATGTTCGTCCAGGAACGGGTAGCCCATGTTAATATGATATAAGATCATCAAAGGCTCTTCCCGGTAGGACTCATTTTCCATCTCATCTGTAACTGTAATGGTCTTTTCTCCGTACACACTGGAAATCTGACGGCGCAGCACCATATTTTCTCCAAACAGTGCTGCCTCCCGCATCTCTCCGCTGACGGTAAGATGATATTTATCACCCTCCCAGAAAGCGTCTGCGCTCAGATGTTCTCCAGGCGTAGTACGTATCCGTCCATGCATCGGATAATCGTTTCCCTCAATGGTACAGGGCGCGCAGATGTTCTCCAAACCGGAGGTGAAAAACAACCCGCCCATGATGCTGCGGATGGCCTCCTCCCCATTGGTGTCATAATGATTTCTTCCCTGAAGTCCCGGTTTGGAAAGGAAGTTTATATTGATTCCCTTATAGGTCATCTCTCCCACATCCAGGCATTTATCTGCCAGCACCTGATAGGTCATGCAGCCGTTCTTCACCTGATAGGCCTTCAGGCCAGTGGAACGCCCCTCTGTGTAGGTCACCGGGCGGACGTAAGCCACCTGCTGCATGGTTCCCATATATTTCATCATATCCTGCTTTTTCATCATCGTTCTCCTAATTCTTCCAGCCGAACCTTGCATTCTGCCAATCCTGCTATGGAATCACTCAAGATTTGCGTGATACTGCCACAATCCCTTCATATCCAGCTGCTTGTCCTCAATAATCATCTTTGCCAGAATATCTCCCAGCAGCAGAACACTCTGCTCAAAGAGAGAGGTCATAGGCTGACAGGAATCGATCTCATCCTCCAGATAAAACTTGGTGCGCACTGGAATGCGAACCATAAAGTCGCAGATCTCCTTCATCTCACTGTTAGGATTGGAACCAATATGTACGATCCTGCAGTCCACAATCTTTCTGGCCTTCTTTGCAATTCCCAGGGGGAACAAGGATCCGCCGGAACCGGAACCAACGATCAGAAGATCGTTTTTCGTAATGGCAGGCTCTGTGATTTCACCCACATAGTGAGCCTTGATGCCCAGATGCGCCAGACGCTTGCAGACGCACTGCAGCGCCAGCATCACTCTTCCCACGCCCACAAAGAACACCTGATCTGCCGCCAGGATCTCCTCTACCAGACGTTCCAGGGAAGCCGGATCAATGCTTGCCAATGTCTTCTGTAATTCTGCAACCACATCGGTGCAGGCTTTTTCATAGTTCTCTTTGAATGCCATTTTTTTACTCCTTCACTCTCTATTTTAAGATCTGTGCCCGAAGGTCATTCAGCTTCTGAAAACTTCCTGCCAGGTCGTTGCGCTCCAGGCAAGTGCTTCCGGTAACAAAAATATCCACGTCATCTTTGCCGTAAGTCTTCAAATTCTCCGGTGAAATCCGTCCATCTACCTCGATTTTGGTATTCAGGCCCCGGTCTGTGATCATTCTCCGCAGCTCTCTGATCTTACGGTCTGCGTAAGCCACCTGCTTCTCTCCTTTTACAAAGGCGTATCCGGGATTGATCAGCATCAGAAGCACTGTATCGCATTTTTCCAGCACATACTCTACCATAGAAAGGGGAGTGGAGGGCTTCAGGGCAACTCCGGCCTTCACGCCCTTTGCATGGATTCTGTTTAACATCCCGTCAATGTGGGGCTGGGTCTCCCCGTGGAATACGATCTGCTCCACTCCAATATCCAAAAGTTCATCTACAAAATAATCCTGCTCTGTCACCATCACATGGCAGTCAAACTGAAGATTGGTCTTAGCCCGAAGCTGACGCACCGTATCCAGCCCCAAAGGCATACTGGGACTGAAATGGCCGTCCAGAATGTCCACATGGAGCATCTTAATGCCGGACTCTTCTAAAATTTTCACCTGGCTCTCCAGATTGCACATATCAAGACAGATCAAAGATGGTGAAATAATACATTTTTCATTCCATACAGACTGCATGTTCGTTCCTCCTGTGTCCGGTTTTAACCGTTGACTTTGATATATTCTTCAATCTGCGCTCTTGTGGGGATGGAGACAATCGCTCCCTTGCCCTGCACGCAGATGCAGCCGGAAACGTTGCCGTATTCCATGGCAGTGCGGATAATCTCAGCAGTCAGATCGTCTGCCTTATTCACTCCCTGTATCCGCAGACTGGACAAGAATCCGCCCCAAAAAGCATCTCCTGCCCCGGTGGCATCTACTGCATGAACCTTGCGGCCCTGCACCCGGATCTCCTGTCCTTTAAAGAAAGCCTTAGCTCCCTCTGAACCAAGCGTCTCGATGAGAAGCGTGATGTGATTTTTCTCCATCAGTCCAGCCAGGGCCTCTTCGCCCCCCATCATCTCCACCTCTTCCTCAGAAATCTTCAAAAGATCCACATATTTGAGAATATCCATCACCGCTGCGGTGCAGGCAGCGATATCGTCTTTCCACATTACGTTCCGATAATTCACGTCAAAGCTTACCAGTTTTCCCTTTTCATGAGCCAGACGCATGGCCTTCACGGTAGCGGAAGCCACCGGTTCTGCAGACAGAGAACAGGAACCAGCATGAACAATGGCAGAATTCTCGATATCCTCTTCCTTTACTTCTTCCTCAGACAAAAACATATCTGCCCCCGGCTTTCTGGCAAAGGTAAACATCCGTTCTCCGTCTTCTGCCAGAGATACAAAAGCCATGGTAGTGATCGCCTCCTCGCACAGTTTTGGGCAGGCTGCTGTCACATCATATTCTTCCAGAGTCTTCATAAGAAAACGGCCAAAATCATCTGCGCCCACCTTGCAGCACATACTTGCAGACAATCCATTTTTCGCCACTGCGATAGCTACGTTTGCGGGAGCTCCTCCGGCCTTTCTGATATAGCTGGCCTCCTCGCTTCCCGGAATAAAATCAATCACCATCTCGCCAATGCTGTAAACATCTGTCATAGTTTTAGACCTCCGAAATTGTTTTCATCTGTTATTACTCTATTAATCTCTTTAGACGTTTTCAGTATAGTACTTGCAATTAATCAAGTCAATACACTAATTGTTTTTTTGATGTTTTTCACGAATTTCTTTTTCTATTTTTATATATTTTTCACAAAAAAAGACGGTGTTTTCCTCTCCTCCGCTCGCTATCCCATCAATCTATGCAACATCCGTGTACATGGGGCAACACGTCTCAAACCATGAGATTTACTGGATTATCCCAGGTACACAGATGCTATTTACTATAAGAGCAGTTCGCCGTAAAAAACCTGATTCACTGCATTGCAGGCAGCGCCCAGCACCTGGGTTCTTCCCAGAAAACGGGTTTTCTTCACAGGCACCAGCATATCGAAATTTCCAAATTTTTTCCGGTTGATCTGCTGCTCCAGTTTCCTTATGTACTCCTCCGGCCAGTAGCCGCAATCCATGCAGAGCAAAATAATCTGGGAATTTAGGATATTCAAAGCGCTGGTAATCCCATTGGCCAGTTTCTCCACCGCATCATCCATAATGCTTCTAATTCTAGCGTCATCCATTTTGCAAAACTGCTCATACTCCAGATCCAATCCAGTGGCTTCCCGAAACTTCTCCATCATTCTAGGGGAATTGATGTACCGTTCCAGACAGCCAGTGTTTCCGCAGATACAGGGCTCTCCCTGATAATCAATGGACACATGGCCGATCTCCGGCGCATAACCGGAATAGCTATGAACCCGCTCTCCATCTACCAGGATTCCGCAGCCCACGCCTGCTCCCACGCTCACCAGCAGAATGTCCTGATACCCCCGTCCATTTCCGTAGAGATGCTCTGCCAACACTGCGCTCTGGTTGTCATGATCAAAATATACCGGAAGCTGATATCTCTGATGCAAAAGCTCCCTGACAGGAACGTTCTCCACCTCGTTAAAATACAGCGGGTGAACAATCATGCCCTCCTTTACACTGACAGGACCGATGGTGGCCGCCCCTATGGCCACCGGCCTCTCCTGTCCCTCCAGAAGCCGATCCATCACCTCATAGGCGCTGGCCATCAGTTCTTCCCCATTTGTCCAATTTCCACAGGCCCGTTCTATTCTTAGCATATTCAGCTGCATATCGCAAAGCACTGCCTCACAGTATCCTCTCTGCACCAGCAATCCTGCAAAAAGAGGTGCCTTGGGAGAAATTCCAAGCCCCACCGGATTTCTTCCCAATTCAGATGTAGTTTCTTTTTCTTTTTCCACCAGCAGCCCCTTGGCAATCAGTTCATTCACGATCTGAGAGATTGCCGTCTTGGTAAGTCCGGTCATTCTGGCCAGATCCACCCGTGAAGTACACCGGTGAGTAGCGATCAGCTTCAGCACCAATCCCCGGTTGGTTCGCTTCTGGTTTTCTCTGTTTACACCTAACTTCAGCATTTCCTTAATCCCTCGATTTTTCCGCATTTTTATCAATTTTGCACATAATCATTGGTTTAATTATAGTAAATTCAAGCAATTCTGTCAATAGTAAACTCAGTTCACTTTTTAGGTCTATATAAATTTTCAGACCAGCTTCGCTTAAGTAACAAAGAATAGGCTTCGCATATTCAGCGCCTGCAGCGGTCGCTTGCGACATCTTCCTTGTACGCCGCAGTATGCATCCTGCCGGAGGCTTTTTATTACATAGGAAATGAAATTTCCTATGTATAAAAAAGAAACTGTCCGCCCCAGCCTCCTGCGGCAAACAGTCTCTTCTCTCTTTTGTGTATTACTTTTCTTTTATCCCTTTTCGGCTTTATGCTGTTCTCTACTTACTTCTTCCAGGGCAGTCCGTCTTGCTCACGCTCTTGGACAGAGGATAACGGCTGGTCTTTACTGTATTGTACAGCCCATGCTGATAACAGTAATTGGTGCCTGCCAGGAAAAACTCAATGCGCACAGCCCCCAGGCTCTTAAACTGCTCTGTAGCCTGATTCACATCGGTGTAATAATATTTGCCATTCACCTTCATCACATTCCAGAAGTGATGCCCTGCACTGCCGTCATTCTCCACAAGATCAATCTCCGGAATCCCGGCGTGGCGGCAAAGCACCTGGTAGGTCAGAGACATGATCAGACAGTCTCCCTTAAAATTAGCCAGTCCTCTCTTCAGCCAGCCTTTCTTTGTGGTATTTAAAACAGTGCTGCTGGCCTTGGCAAAATAGCTGTCCTTGCAGTTGATGGAAGCCTTGCCGCTGCGAAGCAAAGCGTCCGCCGTCTTTCCGTAGGCCTTCACAGCCGCCTTGCCCTTGGCGCTGGTAATGTCGATCTTACACTCCCCATCGCTGTAGGCAGTCTTGCTGTACTTGATATTCTCTCCGCACCACCAGTATAAAGCTCTGGCCCGCTCTATGGCAGACATCTTGTTATTCAGCACTTTTTTGCAGATAGTCTCTGCCAGATAGTCGATGGTATCATCTCCCGTGAGTACCACCTTCCAGTTCCAATTGCTATTTACCGTCTGCTCCCCTTGGGATCCGCCGTCTCCCTGGTTAAGGGAATCATCTCCCGCAGAACCGGAATTGTTCTGCTTTCCAACCTTAAAGGTCACTGTTTTGCTGATATACTTGGATTTATTTCCCACCTTATACTGAAGATAAGCGGTAGCCTTATAGGTTCCGGAAGGTACATATTTTGAAGTGGAAAGCCCTGCCTGGTTGCCCTTGGACGGTTTACCGCTCCAGCTGACGGTATAATTCACATTCTTCTTCGTGCCCAGTGTTTTCTGATACACTACCTTGCCCTTGCTGTCTTTGATCTTATAATAAGCCTTCACAGCCACGGAAGATCTTGCGCTGATCTTAAAGGTCATCTTTCCCTTGCCGGGTACAAAGCCGCCGGAGGGCGTCTTGGCCGACATGGAACTGATCTTTGGCATATTTGGCCTCTGCAGCGTCAGCACTGCAGTTTTTCTCTGCCCTTTTTTATTCTTCAGGGTATAGATCAAATTCGTGTTTGCAGATAAAGAAGCTTTTCTCTTGTACGTGACACTCCTGTAATTATTTTTATAGTAGCTGGTCTTTTCTGTGAGACTGACGCTCACCGTTTTAGCGCCGGCATACACCGGAAGCTTCCTCATACTGGCTGCCGGCTTTACATAGGTGGTGCCGTTCTTTTCCTTATATTCATAGAAGGGCACCGTCTGCTTAACAAAACCATCGTTTACTACCACTGAAAACAGCTTTCTGGATGTGGCGGCCTGAGCCTCCTTAGAGGGAACCAGACAGCAGAACATCAACAGCAGCATACAGAAAAAACCTGTCCTTACTTTCTTCAAAATCATACCTCCCAAAATAACTGATGGGTATATTTTACAATAAAATTACAAATATTACAAGAGTTTTAACAAGAATAGTTTCAATTTTTGTAAACGGTTCCCTTCTTCCCGGACTTTGCAATTTTTCTTGCCACATACACTCCGCTGGCAGAAGCATGGGACAGGGAATGGGTTACTCCGCTTCCATCTCCAATAATATAAAGCCCTTTGTATTTTGTCTCCAAATTCTCATCCAACTCCACCTCCATGTTATAGAATTTCACTTCCACTCCATAGAGCAGGGTATCGTCATTCGCCGTTCCGGGTGCGATCTTATCCAGCGCATACACCATCTCGATAATGCCATCCAGGATTCGCTTTGGCAGCACCAGGCTTAAATCTCCCGGTGTGGCAGCCAGGGTGGGCGTCACCAGCCCCTCCTCAATGCGGTTTACCGTACTTCGCCGTCCCCGTACCAGATCTCCGAAGCGCTGAACGATCACACCGCCTCCCAGCATATTGGAAAGACGGGCAATACTCTCCCCATAGCCGTTGCTGTCCTTGAAAGGCTCTGAAAAATGCTTTGCCACCAGGAGGGCAAAATTCGTGTTCTCTGTCTTTTTCTCACTGTCCTCATAGCTGTGGCCGTTTACAGTCACAATACCGTTCGTATTTTCATTTACCACGATGCCGCAGGGATTCATGCAGAAAGTGCGCACATTGTCCTCAAACTTCTCTGTACGGTACACGATCTTGCTCTCATACAGCTCATCCGTCAGATGGGAAAAGATCACCGCCGGAAGCTCCACTCTCACGCCAATATCCACCCGGTTAGATTTTGTAGGAATCTTCAGTTCTGAACACACCTGCTCCATCCACTTGCTTCCGCTGCGTCCTACAGAGACAATACACTCCCTGCAATCCGCAGACTCATCTCCGTAAAATACCCGATAACCTTCACCGTCTGAAAGTACCTGGATATGATCCACCGGAGTATCGAAAAAGAAATCCACATGCTCCTTCAGTTCTTCAAAAATATTCCCCAAAACCACATAATTAATATCTGTTCCAAGATGGCGCACAGAGGCATCCAGCAATTTTAGCTTATTCTGCAGACACAGCTTTTTAAACTTTGTGCCTGCGGTGGAGTACATTTTCGTTCCAGCGCCCCCATGGCTCATATTGATCTCATCCACATACTCCATGAGGTGGATCGCCTCTTTCTTTCCAATATATTCATACAGCGTACCGCCAAAATCATTGGTGATATTATATTTTCCGTCCGAGAAGGCACCGGCGCCTCCAAAACCGTTCATAATCGCGCAGGTTCTGCATTTAATGCAGGACTTTACCTTGTCTCCGTCAATGGGACAATGCCGTTTGTCCAGAGAGTGCCCAGCCTCAAAGACAGCCACCTTCAGCTGCGGAGCCTCCTTCATCAATTCGTAGGCGGAAAAAATCCCTCCGGGACCTGCTCCAATAATAATCACATCATATTTCATAAAAAAATCCCCCTAAATGTTGTTAGACTGGGCTATCCTCCCGGCCCGTCCGGGATCTACCCTTCTTTTTTCAGCCTGACAGGCCAAAGGCCCTGTTCTTTTGAGCCTTCTGCGCAAATACCGTCATTTTTATATTATACTGGATTTTGACAGTTTCTGTCAATGCGGGCAAAAAAGGGATGCTGCCTGGGCCCTGTCGCTTCGGCCACATCTTCCCCGCCCGCCGCTATGCGGTCCTGCCAAGCATTTTTATTTCACAGGAAGAAATTTCCTATGAAATAAAAAATTAAAAGCCCTTGCAAATGCAAGGGCTTCTTCCTCTTTTGTAACAAAGCTGCTGACGGGAATCGGACCCGTGACCTCCACATTACCAATGTGACGCTCTACCGACTGAGCCACAGCAGCCTGTGCGGTTGACCCGCTACGAATAGAGATATTACCATATAACTATAAGCTTGTCAATC
>CAJLNC010000094.1 GCA_905207905.1 uncultured Lachnospiraceae bacterium
AGATGGGGGCGGCAGGATGTATCAGCCTCACAATTATCCAGAAAACTGCGTGGCCTATGTGGGAACCCACGACAATGAGACGGCTCTTGGGTGGCTGGAGCAGGCAGACCCGGAGGATGTGGCGCTTGCCAGAGAGTATCTGCGTCTGGAACCTGGAAAGGAAGAAAACTGGGGCATGATGGCTGCTCTGTGGGCCAGCCGGGCAGATCTGGTGATCGTTCAGATGCAGGATCTTTTGGGACTTGGCAGGGAGGGGCGGATGAATATTCCTTCTACCCAGGGAGAAAACTGGCGCTGGAGAGCATTGCCGGGAGACTGGGATGAGACGCTGGCTAAACGGCTGTACCGCCAGATGGAGCTTTATGAGAGGCTTCCTTAAAGAAGTAAATGAGACACTCAGGTAGCTTGGGATTTTTCCGACTTATGTTTTTGTTTTGTATCATCGATGACACCTTATAAAGAGTAGAAAAAAAGAAAAGTGTAAACAAAAAAACAGGAGATTCTGCAAAATACCAGATTTGGTGAATGGCCCGTGTGTTTTGCAGTATCTCCTGTTCTCTGTTTTTAGTTATATCGCAAATCAGTGTTCTGGAAGCATTATTCTGCTTTCTCCAGAGCTTCTTTTTCCAGATTCTTTTGCGCTGTGGAAAGCATCAGCTTGATCCGGTTCAGCTGGTTTACTTCGCTGGCGCCGGGATCATAGTCAATGGCTACAATATTGGCAAGAGGATAGCGTCTGCGGATCTCCTTGATCACACCCTTGCCCACCACATGGTTGGGCAGGCAGCCAAAGGGCTGGGTACACACAATATTGTTGGTACCGCCATGGATCAGCTCCAGCATCTCTCCGGTAAGGAACCATCCCTCTCCGGTCTGGTTGCCCAGAGATACAATATCCTTTGCCATATTTCCCAGTTCTTCAATATGGGCCGGGGGAGTAAAGTGGGTACTGTTCTCCAGTTCTGTCCGGGCTGTTTTCCGCAGCCATTCCAAAATAGAATTGCCTAGATTGCCCATAAGAGCGGCAGTTCGTTTGGCCCCAAGATTTTCTGCCTTAAAGTTCTGGTTGTAGAAACAGTAGAGCAGAAAGTCCATCAGATCCGGCACCACAGCCTCGGCACCTTCCGCCTCCAGAAGCTCCACCAGATGGTTGTTGGCAGCCGGGTGGAACTTCACCAGAATTTCTCCCACGATACCTACTTTTGGTTTTACTTCATCAGTGATGGGGAGACGGTCAAATTTCTGGACGATCTCCCTGCAAAGCTGGCGGAAGCCCCGGTAGCTTGCATTAGAGTGGCGCAGAAATTCTTTGCACTGTGTCTCCAGTTCCCGATGAAGCTCATTGGCAGAGCCGGGAACCAGCTCATAGGGACGCATCCGGTAGAGGCAGCGCATAAAAATATCTCCGAATACTACGGCGAACAGTCCCCGCCGCACAATATTGTAGTTTAACTGAAAGCCTGGATTGCTCTCTAATCCGCTTAAATTCAGAGAAATTACCGGGATCTGTTCCATTCCGGCTTTTCGCAGAGCCCGGCGAAAAAATCCTACATAGTTGGAAGCGCGGCAGCCGCCGCCAGTCTGGGTCATAATGATGGCGGTGCGGTTTAAGTCGTACTTTCCGGAGTGGAGAGCTTCCATCATCTGTCCTACCACGATCAGGGAGGGATAGCAGGCGTCATTGTTTACATATTTCAGCCCCATGTCCACAGCCTTTCGCTCATCTGCCTTTACGACTTCCAACTGATATCCACCGGCCTGAAAGGCAGGTTCCAGCAAACTAAAGTGGATGGGAGACATCTGGGGACAGAGGATGGTGTAGTTTTTCCGCATCTCCTGGGTAAAAGAGACAGGAGAGATATTAGAGGGCACAATAGTGCGGTTCTGCTTTCGTTCCTCCCGAACCCGAATGGCTGCGATGAGGGAACGAATCCGAATCCTTGCAGCTCCCAGGTTGTTTACCTCGTCAATTTTCAAACAGGTATAGATTTTTCCGGAGGAGGAGAGGATGTCATTGACGCAGTCTGTAGTGACGGCATCCAGTCCGCAGCCAAAGGAATTCAGCTGAATCAGATCCAGATCCTCCCTGGTTTTGACAAAGTTGGCTGCAGCGTAAAGGCGGCTGTGGTACATCCACTGATCCAGAACGATGAGCGGTCTCTCCACCGGATTGAGGTTGGAGACAGAATCTTCAGTGAGCACTGCGATGCCGTAGGAGTTGATTAGCTCCGGGATACCGTGATTGATCTCAGAGTCCACATGGTAGGGTCTCCCTGCCAGAACAATGCCCCGGTGTCCTGTTTCCTCCATATATTTTAAGGTTTCCTGTCCCTTCTGGTACATGATCTGCCTTGTGCGCTCCAGTTCTGCCCACCCAGCTTTGGCAGCCGCTTCTACTTCTAACTGGGGAAGCTCCGGAAATGCCTTCAGCAGCTGCCGGGTGACAGTACTTAAATTGGTGAAAGCGATAAAAGGATTATCAAACCGTACCCGCCCGGTGCGGAGATCCTCCACATTGTTTTTGATGTTTTCCGCATAGGAGGTGACGATGGGGCAGTTGTAATGGTTGGGCGCATCTGGGAATTCATTTCGTTCGTAGGGGATGCAGGGGTAAAAAATGTAGGGAACCCCATGCTTGATCAGCCATTCCACATGCCCATGGGCCAGCTTTGCCGGATAACATTCGGACTCGCTTGGAATAGATTCAATACCCAGCTCATAAATCTTCCTGGAAGAAGGAGGGGAGAGGATTACCCGGTATTTCAGATCCGTGAAGAAACGGAACCAGAAGGGATAATTCTCATACATATTCAGGACTCTTGGAATACCAACAATGCCCCGGACAGCTTCATCCTCCTCCAAGGGAGGATAGGAAAACAGCAGTTTGTTCTTAAAGTCAAACAGGTTGGGAATATTGTCCTTATTCCGTTCTTTGCCTATGCCCCGCTCACAGCGGTTACCGCTGATAAACTGCCGTCCCCCGGAGAAACGGTTGATGGTGAGGCGGCACTGATTGGTGCAGCCCTTGCATTTGGCCATATGGGTGGTAAACTGCAGAGTATTGATTTTGTCAATAGACAGCATGGTAGTCTCTTTTTCCGGCTTGTACCGTTCTCGGGCAATCAAGGCAGCGCCAAAGGCCCCCATGATTCCTGCAATATCCGGTCGGATAGCCTCGCAGCCTGCGATTTTTTCAAAACTGCGCAGCACTGCATCATTGTAGAAAGTACCGCCCTGGACTACAATGTGTTTTCCGAGTTCTGCGGCATCGGAGACCTTGATTACTTTGTACAGAGCGTTCTTGATCACAGAGTAAGCCAGGCCGGCAGAGATGTCGGACACTTCCGCTCCTTCTTTTTGAGCCTGCTTTACCTTGGAGTTCATGAATACGGTACATCTGGTACCAAGATCTATGGGGTTCTTGGCAAAGAGCGCTGCCTTGGCGAAATCCTGAACAGAGTAATTCAGGGATTTGGCAAAGGTTTCGATGAAGGAACCGCAGCCGGAGGAGCAGGCTTCATTTAACTGCACGCTGTCCACAGTTTCATTTTTAATCTTAATGCATTTCATATCCTGGCCGCCGATGTCCAAGATACAGTCCACCTGTGGGTCGAAAAAGGCGGCTGCATAGTAGTGGGATACGGTCTCCACCTCCCCCTCGTCCAGCATCAGGGCAGCTTTAATCAGAGCTTCTCCATAGCCGGTGGAGCAGGAGTATACGATATTAGCGGTATCCGGCAGCAGAGAGTAGATTTCCTGCATAGCCCGGATGGTGGTCTTTAGCGGGCTGCCGTTGTTATTGCTGTAGAAAGAATACAGCAGAGAGCCATCCTCTCCTACCAGGGCAGCTTTGGTGGTGGTGGAACCGGCGTCGATTCCCAGAAAGCAGTTTCCTTCATAGGTGGAGAGATCATCCGTTACCACATTGTAGCTGTTCTGCCGTTCAATAAATTCTTCATAGTCTTCCCTGGATGCAAAGAGAGGTTCCATGCGGGCCACCTCAAATTCCAGCTTAATACTGTGAGAAAGCTGGCTGGTTAAAGACTCCAGAGTGGTTGTCACAGATCGGTCAGCATTGAGGGCAGAGCCGATGGCGGCAAACAGGTGGGAGTTTTCCGGAATGATGGCGTGTTCATCGTCCAGCTTCAGCGTACGGATAAAGGCAGTGCGAAGCTCGGACAGAAAGTGCAATGGGCCGCCTAAAAATGCGACATGGCCCCGGATGGGTTTACCGCAGGCCAGTCCGCTGATGGTCTGGTTTACCACTGCCTGAAAAATGGAAGCTGCCAGATCCTCTTTAGTAGCCCCTTCGTTGATCAAAGGCTGAATATCGGATTTGGCGAATACGCCGCAGCGGGCGGCGATGGAGTAGAGAGACTGATAATTTTTCGCATATTCATTCAGTCCCGTGGCATCTGTCTGGAGCAGGGAGGCCATCTGGTCGATAAAAGAACCAGTGCCGCCTGCGCAGATGCCGTTCATCCGCTGTTCTACCGTGCCCCCTTCAAAGTAAATGATCTTGGCATCCTCCCCGCCAAGCTCGATGGCAACATCTGTTTTGGGACAGAGATGCTGCAGGGAGGAGGAGACCGCAATCACCTCCTGCACAAAGGGGATTCCCATATGATTGGCCAGAGTCAGCCCGCCGGAACCAGTGATTACCGGAGCTGCGGTCAGATCTCCAAGCTGCATCCTTGCTTTTTGAGTCAGAGAAGCCAGCGTCTCCTGAATATTGGCATAGTGACGCTCATAGTCGGAAAATACAAGCTGCTGTTTCTCATCTAAGATGGCGATTTTAACGGTAGTCGAGCCGATATCAATTCCGAGAGTATGTATGTTTCGTTCACTCATAATAGTCAGATTGTATCTGCTACCTCCTTTGTATAAAGCATCGGGGATCCAGAGAAAGCTGGATGCCCGGGCGAAAAGATTTCCTGCTGCCCGGCTCCTGGATAAGAGTCAGTAAGGCCAAACAGCAGCTATCGTGGTTAGAGGCGCGCAGCCCTTTGCACACGAATGCTAAGGATACATTATACGACAAAAGTTAAAAAAATTCAAACCCCTTGCATTATTAAATTTTTCCATATATACTAAGGGAGCAAAAATATTTCTAAATTGTAATGGGTACATTTCCGGGAATAATTAAATTTCCACATTTTATAAGGAAAGAATCGGGGAAAAACCAGAGTAAAAAGTGATAAAAAAGCAGGAGAGGCTGAGCGTTTATGAGTAAAAATTATACATTATTAAAAAAAGACGGAGGAGCCAAACGGGGCGAGTTTCGTACTGTCCATGGGGTGATTCAGACGCCGGTATTTATGAACGTGGGCACTGTGGCTGCCATCAAAGGGGCTGTTTCCACGGAGGATTTAAAGACCATCGGAACCCAGGTGGAATTATCGAATACCTACCATCTTCACGTCCGACCGGGAGATGAGATTGTAAAAAAGCTGGGAGGACTTCACAAGTTTATGAACTGGGACCGTCCGATCTTAACCGATTCCGGCGGATTTCAGGTATTTTCCCTGGCCAGCCTCAGAAAGATCAAGGAGGAGGGGGTGTACTTCCAGTCCCACATTGACGGCCGGAAGATTTTTATGGGGCCGGAGCAGAGTATGCAGATCCAGTCCCACTTAGCTTCCACCATTGCCATGGCGTTCGACGAGTGTCCTTCCAGTGTGGCAGACCGCACCTATGTGCAGAACTCTGTGGATCGTACCACCAGATGGCTTCATCGCTGCAAGGCGGAGATGGCCAGACTGAATGGACTGGAGGATACCATTAATAAAAATCAGATGCTCTTTGGTATCAATCAGGGAGCCATTTATGATGACATCCGTATTGAACATGCCAAGCAGATCGCAGAACTGGATCTGGACGGCTACGCCATCGGAGGGTTGGCAGTAGGTGAGTCTCATGAGGAGATGTATCGGATTATTGAAGCTGTGACTCCTTATCTGCCGGAGGATAAGCCCACCTACCTGATGGGGGTGGGCACTCCCATTAACATCCTGGAGGGTGTGGATCGGGGCGTGGATTTCTTTGACTGCGTGTATCCCAGCCGTAATGGCCGCCATGGCCATGTATATACCAACCATGGCAAGCTGAATCTGTTTAATGCCAAGTACGAGCTGGATGAACGGCCCATAGAGGAGGGCTGTCAGTGCCCGGCCTGCCGCAGCTACAGCAGAGCCTACATCCGCCATCTTCTGAAGGCTAAGGAGATGCTGGGCATGCGTCTTTGTGTTCTTCACAATCTTTATTTTTACAATCACATGATGGAGGAGATTCGGGAGGCCATTGACGCAGGCTGCTATCAGCGCTACAAGAAGCATAAGATTGACGGAATGCTGGCCGGAGAGTAGTATCTATGTATCAGATGTAATAAAAAGAATACCCTGCTAAGCAAGGGAGGTACCGAAAGAATACGGGGAACCTCCTGCTTAGCAGGGTATTTTCAACCATTACTACGGAAGAGCATGGTTCTATTTTTCTTTTTTCGTCTCAGTCTTTTCCGGAGCAGCTTCCACAGCCTCGCTCTGTTTTTCTACCTCGGCGATAGCTGCTTTTCTCATGGGAATACGGCAGTTTTTGTTGTTGCCGAATTCTACGATGCAGTCATCGTCCTGGATAGAGATTACAATGCCGTAAAATCCGCTGGTGGTCACTACCACGTCGCCTACTTCCATGGAAGCTAACAGAGCGGCCATTCTCTTCTGCTCCTTTTTCTGGGGACGGATGGCAAAGAAATACATGGCACCGCCGATGATCAGGATGTAGACCAGCATCAGCATCATTCCGCCGCCGGCAGCTCCGGCTTGAGCTCCTTCTGTCAATAAATTCATCATTCTGATTTTCCTCCTGCAATTCTATTCCTGTCTCATTTGGACACTATTACTACTATACACAGTTTCTTCCAATTCAGCAAGCACTTTATAAAATATTTATACAATATTTATTTCCGTGAGCAATGAGCTTGGCAGCACTTGTGCGGATATTCAGCAGTATCTTCATTTGATTTGTGAGAGGAGAAAAACAGGAACCTTTATTCTTCGTCCGGATCAGCAGGTGAGGAATGGATATTCTTCACAGTTCTTAGCACATAGTGGGACTTGGTAAAACGCACGCCGTTGCAGTCTTTGATATGTTTGTGTATCTGCTCCAGATGATCTGCGGATTTACAGCAAATCTTCAGAAGAAAATCAAAATCCCCGGTAAGATAGTAGCAGGCAATGATGTTGGGGTGGGTGTTCACCTGATGGATGAAGTCCTCATTGTAGCGGGGGTGCTCCATACTCACCTCCATGAGAACCGTGATATCATTTCCCAGCTTTGCGTCATCTGTGATAGCAGTATAATATTGGATCAATCCGGATTTTTCCATCTTTTTGATTCGCTCAATGACCGTGGATACGGACAGATGGATATTTTTGCTGATCTCAGAGGCTGTCTGTCTGGCGTTGGTTTTGAGTTCGTTTAAAATCTGATAATCTAAGTAATCCATAATTTTTCTTGCTTCCTTCTATAAAATCTTAAATTTTAGTGTGATTTTGTGGTTCACCGCAAATAGTATAGCACATTTTTCGTAGTTTGGGTTGAAAAATTTCAAAAAATACATTAATATATAGAACAAAAGTGTTTTCCTGTTTATCTGCATAGGATTTTGTGGGTTAAATGGCAGATAAAAGGCAGGTTCACATGGAAAGGATGAAAAACAATGGGACATAAGATCGCTGTGATTCCCGGTGACGGGATCGGCCCGGAGATTGTAAAAGAAGCGCAGAAAGTGCTGGATGCAGCCGGAAAGAAATTTGGTTTTACCCTGGATTACACGGAAGTTTTGATGGGAGGAGCCTCTATTGATGTACACGGAGTTCCGTTGACAGACGAGGCTATTGAGACCGCCAAGGCAAGCGACGCAGTTTTGATGGGCTCCATCGGAGGAGATGCTAAGACTTCTCCCTGGTACCAGCTTCCGCCGGAGAGACGGCCGGAGGCAGGACTGTTAAAAATAAGAAAATCGTTGAATCTGTTTGCGAACCTGCGGCCCGCTTATTTATATGAAGAACTTCGGGCAGCCTGTCCTTTGCGAGAGGATATCAGCGCTGCTGGTTTTGATATGATGATCATGAGAGAACTCACAGGAGGCCTTTATTTTGGAGAGCGGCATACCACCGAAGAAAATGGGGTGCGCAAGGCGGTAGACACTCTGGTTTACAGTGAAGAAGAGATTCGGAGAATCGCTGTGAAAGGATTTGATATTGCTAGAAAGAGACGCCGAAAGGTGTGCAGCGTGGATAAGGCGAATGTGCTGGATTCCTCCAGATTGTGGAGAGCTGTGGTGGAGGAAGTGGCAAAGGATTACCCGGATGTGACGCTGGAGCATATGCTGGTGGATAACTGCGCTATGCAGCTGGTGAGAGATCCGGCCCAGTTTGATGTGATTCTGACGGAAAATATGTTTGGAGATATTTTATCTGATGAAGCCAGCATGGTAACTGGTTCCATCGGAATGCTCTCCTCCGCATCCCTGAATGAGACGAAGTTCGGCCTGTATGAGCCAAGCCATGGATCCGCGCCGGATATTGCAGGAAAAAATCTGGCAAATCCCATTGCCACCATTTTATCGGCAGCTATGATGCTGCGGTATTCCCTGGATTTGGATGAAGCGGCAGAAGGCATTGAAGCGGCGGTGCGTCAGGTGTTAAAGGACGGTTACCGCACACCGGATATCTGGTCGGAGAACTGTATGAAAGTAGGGACTGTGGAGATGGGAGATCTGATTGCCAAGAGAGTGTAGGAATAAGCGCCTGAATACAGGAGTATAAGTATAAGGGTGTAGGTACAAAAGCCGAAGCGCAGGTATATGAGTATCAATGCAAAAGCCCGAGTCCCGAAGGATAGGGATAGAAGTATAAACACAAAAGCCCAAGTACAGAAGAATTGGGATAGAAGTATAAACACAAAAGCTCAAGTACAGAAGGATAAGGATAGAAGTATAAACACAAAAGTCTGAGTGCAGGAGTATAAGCAGAAGGCATAAATACAAGAGGAGGACGGATTATGAAAAGCGATGCAGTAAAAAAAGGAATCCAGCAGGCACCCCATCGGTCATTGTTCAATGCCCTGGGGCTGACTAAGGAAGAGATGAACAAGCCGCTGATCGGTATTGTTAATTCTTATAATGAGATTGTTCCGGGCCACATGAATCTGGATAAGATCACAGAGGCCGTGAAGCTGGGAGTGGCTATGGCAGGAGGTGTTCCCAGGGAGTTCCCGGCGATTGCAGTCTGCGACGGAATTGCCATGGGCCATGAGGGGATGAAGTATTCTTTGGTGACCAGAGATCTGATTGCAGATTCTACAGAGTGTATGGCAAGGGCTCATCAGTTTGATGCGCTGGTGATGATTCCCAACTGTGATAAGAATGTACCAGGCCTTTTGATGGCAGCGGCAAGAC
>CAJLNC010000095.1 GCA_905207905.1 uncultured Lachnospiraceae bacterium
TCCTGGTCTGCTCCAAAACGTAAAATTCTACTGCTTTTTCTTCGCCTTCCGGCAAAAACATAATTTTTTCCATTATTTTTCCTCTATGAATTGTCGTCCTCTGAATCCTGCTGCTTCGCGCGAAAAGCAAGGTTGTCCAAATAACCCTGCAGAATATAAACCGCTGCAAGCTGATCCACATACTCTTTTCTGTTCTCTCTGCGCACGCCTGCTTCCATAAGCGTCCGGTGAGCAGAGACTGTGGTTAACCGTTCATCCCACATCACAACTGGCAGGCCTGTCCTTCGCTCCAGCATCTCTTTAAATGCCAGCGATTTCTCAGCCCTGTCCCCAATAGTATTATTCATATTCTTCGGAAACCCCAGAACGATGCTGGTCACGCCGTATTCCCGAATCAGTGTCTCAATCCTTGCCAGTGTCTGACGAAGTTTATTTTCGGACGTTCTCCGCACGATCTCCAGGCCCTGGGCGGTGATGCCAAGTCCGTCGCTCACTGCCACCCCCACCGTTTTGGAACCAAAGTCCAGGCCCATGATCCTTCCCTTTGTTATCTTTGTTTCCATGACTTATTCTTAATGTACTCTTTCAATAATTCTTCCACCAATTCGTCCCGCTCCACCTTCATGATCATACTGCGGGCATTCTTGTGACTGGTGATGTAGGTAGGGTCACCAGACATAATATATCCCACCATCTGATTCACAGGGTTATAGCCCTTTTCCGCCATGGCATTGTAAACCACATCCAGAACCATCTTTACTCTGGTTTCCGGATCTGTATTGACTTTGAAGTACTGTGTATTATTGATATCAGCCATTTTATCACGCCCTTACTTAAACTTTATCACAACTGTCCAGTCAATTCTTTCTGACAATCAATTCAAATCCATTTTAATATAAATGCTTCAATTAATCAATCCCTTTTCAAAAAACCTTTAAAGGAATGCAAAAACGGAATCTTTGCTCCGATTACTCCACAAACAGGCTCCCATCGCTCTGACGCTTCAGCGTCCCCGAAAAAATCTGGTTTTCCTCCCGGTTTTCTGCCGAAACCAACACTTTCACGTATTCCCTGGTATATCCGTTATAATACGCTTCATTCCCCTTTTGGATTCTCTCCTCCAGCAAAACCTCCGCTTTCCTGCCAAGTAAAGATTCCTCATACGCCTGCTTATTCTTTTCATTCAGTTCCAGCAGCACATCGCTTCGCCTTCCCTTTATCTCCTCCGGTATCTGCCCTTCCATCACTGCTGCTTTGGTTCCCTTTCTCTTGGAATATTTGAAAATATGAGTCTCATAAAACCGGATCTTTTTCAAAAACTCCAGTGTTTCCAAAAATTCCTCTTCTGTCTCTCCCGGAAAGCCCACGATCACATCTGTAGTCAGGGCCGGATACTCAAAATAATTCCGCAGTATTTCACACCGCTTTGCATACTCATCAGCCGTATATCTGCGGTTCATCCGCTTCAGCACCGTATCGCTGCCGCTTTGCAAAGAAAGATGAAAATGAGGACACATTTTCGGCAGGCTGCTCAGTGCCCGGGCAAACTCCTCTGTGACAATCCCAGGTTCTAAAGACCCCAGTCGAATCCGCTCAATTCCGGGCAATCTGTGAACCGCCTGGATCAGTTCCAAAAGACTGGAACCCAAATCCTTCCCATAAGAGCTTAAGTGGATGCCTGTGAGCACCACTTCCTTCACCCCCGTATCTGCAAGGGTCTTCAGCTCCTTCAGCACTTCCTCCATCTCCCGGCTTCTGGCCCGGCCCCTGGCATAGGGGATAATACAGTAACTGCAGAACTGATTGCAACCGTCCTGCACCTTAATATAAGCCCTGGTGTGCTCCTGCGTCTTGGAGAGGAAAAGCTGCTCATACTCCCCGGTATGATTAATGTCAATCACCCGCTCACTCCTCTGCCGGCAGTCGGAATTTTCCTTCTGTCCGACCGCTTCTTCCAGACAGGCCGCTTCTTTCTCACTGTCCCGGCTCTCCCTGCGGCGCTGCTGTTCAAACTCTTCCAGTGCTTCCAAAAGATCCTTCTTTTTATTATTGCCAAGAATGATGTCTGCCTCCACCGCCAGCCCGGTCCGCTCCTTTGCAGTCTGGACATAACACCCTGCCGCTACCACCACTGCCTGGGGATTCAGTTTCTTGGCTTTATGAAGCATCTGCCTGGATTTCCGGTCTGCTATATTAGTAACCGAACAGGTATTGATCACATACACATCTGCTCCTGGAGCAAAAGGGACGATCTCATATCCCGCCTGCTCCAGTTTCTGTTCCATGGCCTCTGTCTCATAGGCATTTACCTTGCAGCCCAGATTGTGAAGAGCTGCCTTTTTTCCGTTTCTGTATTCCATAAAGGTATTATCTCCTTTCTGTCAGATTCTGTGTCTGCTTGTTTCCATCTGGTTTTCTCTGTTCCTTCGATCTGTTTTACTCACTGCAAGACGGCTGGCAGGATAAGGCCTGCCGTCTTGCAGCCGACCTTTCCGCCTCCGAACTTCTCCAGTTTCCGTCTTGACTTTTACTGGCAGAAACGCTAAGATATCCATATAACATCTTATTGATTTTTATGGAGGAAAAGCAGAATGAAAACAGTTCAGATTTCATTAAATTCCATTGACAAAGTAAAATCTTTTGTCAATGATATTACAAAATTTAACTACGATTTCGATTTAGTATCCGGAAGATATGTGATTGATGCAAAATCCATCATGGGTATCTTCAGCTTGGATTTATCCAAACCTATTGATTTAAGCATCCACGCTGAAGATGATATTGATGAAATCCTGGATACTCTGAAGCCTTACATTATTGAATAATCATCTTTGCTTTTAGATCTTTCTTTACTTTTGATAAAAAGCAGCCTGCTGATCATACGCACTGCATGATCTGATTTTTACAGGCGCTACCGCTGCATACGAAGTCCTGGAGATTTTCAGGTGTTTTACACAAAACTACTGAAAACCATCTGCAAGGGGATGCTGTAAAATACGAATTTCGGTGGGGTTTCGGTGTGATTTTTTCTGGAAAAATGTTGTTTTTCGGAGAAAAATCACCCGAAAGGGTACCGCCGAGGGTATTTTGCAGCATCCCCTTTTTTTGCTATGAGAAAGTTCTATCCACTGTATCCTAAAATCAGGACACGCCTTTTTACCGGATCTCCAGAACTTCCGTAGTCTCAATAGCTGTTTTTACCAGTTCGTCAATTTTTTCTTCCAACTTCTGCTCGGAACGGCAGATAGCCTTTAAATTGGGCTTTGTCACCGGATGCTTGGCCACAAAGATGGTACAGCAGTCCTCAAAGGGCAGGATAGAAGTCTCATAAGTGTCGATCTTCTCTGCAATGTTCACAATATCCTGCTTATCAAAGCCGATCAGGGGCCGGAACACCGGCAGAGTACACACCGCATTCGTAGCCGCCAGGCTCTGCATGGTCTGAGACGCTACCTGGCCGATGCTCTCTCCCGTCACCAGCGCCAGATCCTTGTTCTCCTTAGCAAAGTGTTCTGCAATCTTCATCATATAGCGGCGCATAATAATGGTCAGCTCATCGTGAGGGCATTGATCATAAATATACAGCTGAATGTCCGTAAAATTTACCACATGAAGCCTGATGGGGCCGGAGTATCTGGCCACCAGCTTTGCCAGATCCACTACCTTTTGCTTTGCCCGCTCACTGGTATAGGGCGGCGCATGGAAATAGGTGGCGTCGATCTGAACGCCCCGCTTGGCAATCATATAGCCTGCCACCGGACTGTCGATACCGCCGGATAACAGCAGCATGGCTTTCCCGTTGGTTCCCACCGGCATTCCTCCCGGGCCGGGAATGATTCTGGAATAAATGTAAATCTTCTCCCGGATCTCCACATGGAGCATCAGCTCCGGCTTGTGCACATCCACCGATATTCCTGGAAACGCATCCAGAATTCTGCCGCCAAGATATGCGTTCACCTCCATGGAATCCACCGGATAGCTTTTTCTGGCCCTTCTGGTGTCCACCTTAAAGGTCTGGCTCTTCATCTCATACACTCTGGACAGGAACTCGATCACATCGTTTCCCAGTTCCTCCAGGCCCCTGTCTTCCACTTTCATCACCGGGCAGATCCCCACAATGCCGAATACTCTCTGCAAAGCCTCCACCGTTTCCTCAAAATCATAGAAGCCTTCTACGTCAACATAGATTCTGCCCTGCTGCCGCTGCACGGTAAAATCCCCTTCCACCTGCTCCAGGGCATGGCGAATCTGATTCACCAAAGCAGCCTCAAACAAATGGCGATTCTTTCCCTTGATGCCAATTTCCCCGTACTTGATCAAAAATGTTTTAAACATGTCTCCTCCTAATGTCTGGTATAGCGGCGCAGCATGGGCAGCAGCTCTCCCAGTGTTGTTAAACAATAATCCAGTTCTTCCTCCGTGGTCTGCTCACAGAAACTAAACCTCAGAGTAGTCTCCAGCAATGCCGGCTCCAAGTGTATCTCTTTCAGCACCGGACTCACCGGCAGCTTTTTGTTGGAGGAACAGGCAGAGCCGGAAGATACATAAATGCCCCGCTCTTCCAGCGCGTGAAGCAGCACTTCGCTGCGGACTCCCCGGAAACTGACGCTAACAATGTGAGGCGCTCCCGCCTCTCCCGGCTCACTGTTGATCCGGATATCCGGCAGGGATGACAGCCCCTCCATAAAATGCTGTTTCAGTCGAAGAAGGTGATCCCTCTTTTTTTCAAAATCTGTATAAGCCTCTTTGGCAGCCGCGGAAAGCCCGGCGATCCCAGGAACATTGTCTGTGCCGGAGCGCATCCCCTTCTGCTGTCCGCCGCCTAAAACGAAAGGTCTGATCTTTGTTTTTTCCTTTACATACAAAAATCCCACGCCCTTGGGTCCATGAATCTTGTGACCGCTGACGGAAAGAAGATCAATGCCCAGCCTCTTGGGACAGATTCGGTACTTCCCATAGGCCTGAATGGCATCCACATGAAATAGAATCTCCCGGCGATAATTTTTTATGATCCTGCCAATTTCTTCAATAGGCTCCACTGCCCCCATCTCGTTGTTCACATACATAATGGACACCAGGATGGTATCCGGTCTTAAGGCCTGCCGAAGCTCCTCCGGATCAATGTGCCCCTTCTCATCCACCTTCAGGTAGGTTACCTCAAAGCCCAGCTCCTGAAGATACATCATGGGCTGAATCACTGCTGCGTGTTCAATGGCCGTGGTAATCACATGCTTTCCTGACCGTCTGTTGGCCAGCGCACCTCCCAGAATGGCCCAGTTATTGGACTCCGTTCCCCCGGAAGTAAAAAAAATCTCCTTTTCACTGGCTTTCAGAGTGGCTGCAATCGTCTCTCTGGCCTCTTTTAAATACCACTCTGCTTCCACGCCTTTCTGATGTCTGGAAGAAGGATTTCCGTAATCCTCCATCATAGTCCTGACCACCGCATCCCGAACGCTCTCCAGGCACCGGGTGGTGGCTGAGTTATCTAAATACGCTTCCATACTTTTTCCTCAATCTGATCTGATATTAAAACATATCAGACGCAATTACTGCTGCCTTTCTATCCTTGCCATTCTATTCCTGCGCGTTTCTGCATCCTCTGTTTTCCATCTGAAACATCAGCACAGAAAGAACGCTCATCCCCGCAGTCTCTGTCCGCAGGATTCGTCTTCCCAGGGTGATCGCCTTCGCCCCCTGTTCTAAGGCCTGCTGAACCTCCTCCGGCTCAAAGCCCCCCTCCGGGCCTATAAAAATACCGACCGACTGCCCGGGCTCTATCCCGCCAAAAATTTCCCTGGTGCGCTCCATATCCTCCGCCCGTTCATAGGGAATCAGCTTTACATTCAGCCCGCTTGCATATTCCAGGGCCTGGTGGAAGGTCATCACTGGTGTAACTTTTGGTATCAGCAGCCGCTTGGACTGCTTGGCAGCGCTCTCGGATATGGCTGCCCAGCGCTTCTGCTTGGCAGCCTCCTTCCTCTGATCCAGTTTCACAACGGATCGTTTCGTAGCTACCGGGATGATCTCATAGGCTCCCAGCTCCACCGCCTTTTGGATGATCAGCTCCAGCTTGTCGCTCTTTGGAAGCCCCTGAAACAGATAGATCTTAGAGGGCAGCTCCACGCCGCTCTCCTCTGTCCACAGAATCCTTGTCCTGACAGCGGCCTCCTCCAAAGCGGCGATCTCACAGCGGTATTCCTTATTGTCCAGCCCTGTGCAAAGGCGCACCTGCTCTCCCGGCCGCATCCGCAGCACGTTCCGGATATGATTCACATCCGGGCCTTCTATAAAAATCTCCTGTTCCCCGATCTGCTCCGGTTTTACAAAGAAATGATACATATCTGCTCCTTATCTCAGCATCCGTATATATGTGTTTTCCAAAATCAACCCCGTATCTTCTGTCATTTTCTTGCAGTGACGGACACCCACTCTCCCTGATGGGTCACCTCCACCACTTCCAGTCCAGCCGCCTTCACCGCATTCACTACCGTCTCTTCCTTCTCATCAATGATTCCGGAGGTAATGTAGATACCTCCCTTTTTCATCTGACGCACAATCACAGGCGTCAAGGGCACCAGCACATCCGCCAGAATATTAGCTGCCACAATATCATATTTCTCATACCCCACTGCATCCTGCACCTTGGGATCGTCAATGATATTGCCGATCATTACCTCCATGGCTCCCTCCGGGATCTCATTGACTTCCAGATTCTCCCTGGTGGCGCTGATGGCGCAGGGATCCAGATCCGTTCCCACCGCATGTGTTGCTCCCAGCTTGAGGGCCACAATGGATAGAATCCCGCTTCCAGTTCCAACATCCAAAAGCTCGGTATCCTGAGTTACATATTTTTTCAACTGACGCATACAAAGCTGGGTGGTCTCATGCATCCCGGTGCCAAAGGCAGTGCCGGGATCGATATGAATCACCATTTTGTCCTGATCCTCCGGCTTCATCTGTTCCCAGGAAGGAATGATAAGAATGTCATCCACATAAAACTGATGGAAAAACTCCTTCCAATTATTGATCCAATCCTTATCCTCTGTCTGGGATTCCTCTATCGTACAATCTCCAATATCCATAAACTGGCGCAGTTCTTCCAGTTCTTCCTTCACTCTTGTTAAGATTTCTTCCTTATCTGCATCCTCCTCCAGATAAAAATTCAGATAGGCAATACCGTCATCCTCCGGTCCCTCCGGAAGGATATCCACGAACATCTGCTGCTTATCTTCCTCCGTAAGAGGCACTTTATCCTCAATCTCTACGCCCTCTACTCCGGCTTCTGCCAGGGTGGAAATTACAATATCCTCCACACTGGACAGCGTTTTTAATCGAAATTTATTCCAACGCATACGTTTCCTCTCTTTTCTCCTGGGTTTTCGCAGTCATATCTCCTGGTGGCTATGCGCTCGTGTGCTTCTCCTATGTTGCATCTGCGCCCCACAGGCCCGCTCCCCTTTCTCCTTCTGAAAGGCCGCCCATTCTGCCCCAGCATCCTCATTCTATTATAAACCCCGGGGAATTTCAACCACAAATCCGGAAAACTTGCCCCTCCCACTTTTTACTGAAGCAGTTCACCTAAATCCTCTTTGTAAAACAGAAGCTTCCTTCTATTTGGAATTGTGGTATAATGAGCGGGAGCAAGCGTAGCCTGTTCATCGGGAGCGGTGAATGGTGACCACGCTAGCTGCAAAGCAGCGTCAAGCACCGAAGGTGCGAAGCGTAGTATCATGAACGCAGAGGTGTGATTATGCGAAGAAAAGAAAGAGAAATCAATAATCCTGCAGAAATCCGACAGATTTTAGAACAAGCCAAGGTTCTGCACATTGCCTTCCACAATGGAACTTATCCTTACCTGCTTCCAGTAAACTTTGGATTTAAAATGGAAAAGCAGCATTTAACCCTCTTTTTCCACGGAGCCAAAGAGGGGGCCAAACACGGAATCATAGAGGCTGATCCTCATGTGGCCTTCGAGACTGACTGCTGCCATCAGCTGATCCCACCTGCCGGAACAGAGGCCTGCACAGCCAGCTTTGCCTATAAGAGCATCATCGGGCAGGGACTGGTCTCTCGCGCAAAGGAGTCAGAGAAAGCAATCCTGTTGCGTGAACTTCTCTGTCATTACGGAATAGAAGCGAATGCCTTCTCCCCCTCTTCTCTTGCCAACACAGTGGTCTATAAGATCGAAGCTATTTCTTACACTGCAAAAGGCAGAGAGGCCGCGCTGTCATCCTCCCTGCCGCAACTCTGACACAACGAAACGCCGCCGGTGCATCAAACAGCACCGCACGGCGTTTCTTCTACTTCCCTGGTACGTTCCATTACTCCTGATAGCCATTGGGATTCTTCTGCTGCCAGTTCCAGGAATCTGCACACATCTGCTCAATGCCGTTCTCTGCTTCCCATCCCAACTCTGCCTTGGCTTTGGAAGGATCGCAGTAGCAGGTAGCAATGTCTCCGGCACGGCGGGGCTTAATCTCATATTTAATGGCATGGCCGCAGGCCTTCTCAAAAGCTGACACCACCTGAAGCACGCTGTAGCCATTCCCGGTTCCCAGATTGTATACACTCACGCCCTCTTTATCGGCCAGCTTCTGGATTGCCTTCACATGTCCCTTTGCCAGATCTACCACATGAATATAGTCTCTCACACCGGTTCCGTCCGGTGTATCGTAATCATTTCCGAACACTCCCAGACACTCCAGCTTGCCAATGGCTACCTGGGCCACATAGGGAAGAAGGTTATTGGGAATGCCCTTGGGATCCTCTCCGATCAGACCGCTCTTGTGGGCTCCAATGGGGTTAAAGTAACGCAGAAGGATCACATTCCACTCCGGATCTGCCTTCTGGATATCTGTAAGCACCTGCTCCAGCATCCACTTGGTCCAACCGTAGGGATTGGTACACACTCCCTTGGGGCACTCCTCTGTGATGGGAACAAAAGCAGGATCTCCATATACTGTGGCGGAGGAACTGAAAATAATGTTCTTTACCCCATGGCTTCTCATGGAATCGCAGAGAGTTAAAGTTCCTGCAATATTGTTCTGATAATATTCAATGGGCTTTGCCACAGACTCACCCACCGCCTTGAGTCCGGCAAAATGAATCACTGCATCAATCTTCTCCTGCTCAAAAATCCTGTCCATAGCCTGGCGGTCGCAGATATCTGCCTGATAAAAGGTGAGATCCTTACCTGTGATCTTTTTCACCCGCTCCAGGGCTTTCTCACTGGCATTGTAAAGATTATCTACAACTACTACATCATAACCTGCATTCAGAAGTTCCACACACGTATGGCTTCCAATATAACCTGCTCCGCCTGTCACCAAAATTTTCATTCTTATACCTCCTTTTGTTCTGCACCTGTCTTAATCCAGACAACGGGCGCCGTCTCCAATATCTACTACATAAAAGTCAGCCGCATAGCCGATCTTCTC
>CAJLNC010000096.1 GCA_905207905.1 uncultured Lachnospiraceae bacterium
CCAGACAGTCTCCTGGATTTAAATACTCCAAAATATCCCGAAACACATGATGTTTTACTGCCCCGGTTTCCTTATCCAGCACCATCAACCGGGAGGAAGCCCGATCCTCCAGGGGATCCTGGGCAATCAGCTCCTGAGGCAGATCATAATAAAAATCGGACGTTTTCATAATTTATAACCGCTTTCTATAAAATTATTTCTATAAGAAATTTCTTCCCACATAAAATCGCTTTCTATCATACCCGTTTTTGTATTATCCCAGGTACACGGATGCGATACAAGTCAATAGTAAATTACATCCTGCTTCAGCAGTCTCCATTCTCCGTTTTCTGTTTCAGCAATGGAAACAGAACAGTTTTTCGGAACGCCCTGCTTCCAGAAATCTTCCAAGGAAGTCCCTTTGATATTGGCAAGAAGCGCCCGGGAAGTGGCTCCGTGAGCAGAGATCAGCCAGTTCTCCTGCTTCTTGACTATCCTATGTGTTCCATCCTTTTTCAACACATCTTTGGTTTCGTCTTCCCCATTCATTGCAGCCAGTTCCTCTAGAAAGTCTCTGGTTCTGGCAAGAAGCTGTTCAAAACTCTCGCCTCCCTGCGGTGCATGATATCTGGCCGGTTCATCGAAAAAATTGTGAAATTCCGCATCTGGCGTTGGATACCCCGGTGTTGCAGGAAAATGATTACTGGCTGCCGTGTAGCCTTCATAGACCCCAAAACTCATCTCCTGAAGTCTTTCATCCGTAACGACTTCCAGAATTTCTCCGCTGCCCCCTTTGGACAGCGCCATCTCCCTGTCCCCATTTTCCCTGCTGTTGGAACCAGGCTGTAAAACTGCCTGATCCTTCTGACCCTCCAGCACCAGCCTGGCTGTCTCCACAGCCCGGCTTAACGGGCTGGAGATTGCCCTGGAAAAAGGAATGTCCCGCAGGGCATATCCTACCCTGCGGGCTAATTCCCGGCCAGTCTCATTCAGAGGAATATCGGTTCGCCCCTGAAGACGTCCCAGCTTATTCCATTCCGTCTCACCGTGACGGATCATGTAAATTCTCATAATTGAAACCTCACGCCTGTATAAACTTTAATCCCGGAACCGGTTTTCTTCCCATCCCGGCTCCGTAAATCTCTAAGCTGTCCCATTCTCCTTACAGATATCCAAAAAGGAACGTGACACAGTTACCATTCTTTCCATCACTGGAACCTGCCTGCTCCTTTTTCGGTTTTCTGAAATAACCTCAGGACCGGATTTCGATTCCCAAACGCTCTAATCCGTTCCAGATCTTCTTCATAGCGCCAGTGATATCTGCCTCCTCCAAAGTCCGGTCTTTTGCCCGGAAGCTGATGGAATAAGCCATGGACTTGAAGCCTTCCTGGATCTGACTGCCTTCATAAATATCAAAGAGATGATAGCCTTCCAAAATCTTGCCTCCCCGCTGGTCAATGACCGCTTCGATCTGTCCTGCCAGAACATCCTTGGGCACAATCATGCTGATATCTCTGGTCACTGCCGGATATCTGGCAATCCCATTGTATTTCCGGTCAAAAGTGGCCAACTCAACGATCTGGGGCATATCCAGAACCGCTACATAGGTTTTCTCTCCAATACCGTAATTGTCCATCACCTGAGGATGCACCTCTCCCAGATATCCAATGACCTTTTCCTGGTAGATCACATCCGCCTGGCGCCCTGGATGAAGGAAGGGCTTTCTCTTCGAAGGATCGTAGGTCTTTTTCTCTTTCAGCCCTACCTTTTCCAGAAATTCCTCCACCACTCCCTTCATGGTGAAGAAATCTCCTTCTCCGTACATACCAAGCGTAAATTTCATCCGCTCATCCGGCAGCTCTGTCAGCGGAAGCTGCTTGGGCAGATAAACATTTCCCAATTCATAAAGACGAACATTTTTGTTTCTGTGATTATAGTTAAAAGCCAGGGAGGTGAGCATTCCATTTAAAGAAATGGTACGCATAATGCTGAAATCCTCTCCCAGGGGATTGGAAATCTGAATGGCATTTCTCAACGGGGAATCCGCCGGGATCATCAGCTTGTCAAACACCTTGGGACTTTCAAAGGAATAGCACATTCCCTGAGAGAAACCGCAGAACTCTGCGATCTCCTTTGCCGCATCCTCGATTCGCATTTTTTTCGGCTTCTTTCCTGTGGTAGCCTCACCGGAAGGCAGGGTTGTGGGAATATTGTCATATCCATAAAATCTGGCCACTTCCTCCGCAAGATCCGCTGTCCGGAAAATATCATGGCGGAAGGTGGGAGCGATCACCTCATTGGCCTGTGCATCGTATTCCAGATCGATCTTCCGGAAATATCCCAGCATTTCCTCAGCAGAAAGATCTGTGCCCAGCAGAGCGTTGATCTTTTCCGGCTCAAATTTCACCCGAACCGGCTCTTTCACCTTGCTGTACACATCTACCATACCGCCCACAACTTCTCCGGCTCCCAGCTCTTCCACCAGCTGGCAGGCCCGGTCAATGGCAGCCTTGGCATTGTTGGGATCCAGTCCTTTCTCAAACTTTCCGGAAGCGTCTGTGCGAAGACCGATGCGCTTGGAGGAAAGGCGGATATTGGTTCCGTCAAAGCAGGCGGCCTCAAACATCATGGTTTTTACCTCATCCGTGATCATGGAATTTTCTCCTCCCATGATTCCTGCAATCCCCACTGATTTTTCCCCATCGCAGATCATCAGCACGTTCTCATCCATCTGCCGTTCCTGACCATCCAGAGTCACGAATTTTTCTCCCTGCTCTGCCCGTCTCACGATAATCTCATGACCTGCAATCCGGTCATAATCAAAAGCGTGCATGGGCTGGCCATATTCCTCCATCACATAGTTGGTAATATCTACAATATTGTTGATGGGACGGATACCAGCGGAGGCCAGCCGTCTCTGCATCCACTGGGGAGAGGGTGCGATCTTGATATTTTTCACCACTCTTGCACAGTATCGCGGACAAAGATCCGGATCCTTCACTGTCACCTTCACATAATCGCGAGCATCCTCATTGTTTCCTGTGGGAGTCACCACCGGAGGATGAAACTCTTTCCGGAATGTAGCAGCAGCCTCTCTTGCAATACCAATCACACTGAAACAATCTACCCGGTTAGAAGTAATCTCATATTCAAAAGTCACATCATCCAGTCCCAGAGCTTTGATGGCGCTCTCTCCCACCTTGGCATCCTCTGGGAAAATATAGATGCCGTACTCCGGAGCATCTGGGTAAAATTCTCTTGTAGAACCCAGCTCCTCAATAGAGCACATCATACCATTGGACTCAACGCCCCGCAGTTTCCCCTTTTTAATGGCAATTCCCCCGGGAGTGGGTTTTCCGTCGTGGCCTCCTGCCACCCGGCCGCCGTCCAAAACTACCGGTACCTTATCTCCCACCTTCACGTTCGGTGCGCCGGTAACGATCTGGGTAGTCTCTGTTCCCACATTCACCTGACAGATAATCAGCTTGTCCGCATCGGGATGAGCTTCAATTTTTTCAATCTGACCAATTACAATATTTTCCAGATCCGCGTCTGCTCTCACGAATCCCTCCACCTTGGTTCCGCTTAAGGTCATGGCATCTGTATACTCCTGGGCAGTGACATCCAAATCCGGAACATATGCCTTGATCCATGATAATGTTGTATTCATCTATTTTTCCTCCATCAGAACTGTTTTAAGAAGCGATAGTCGTTTTCATAAAGAAGACGCATATCATCGATTTCATATTTCAGCAGCGCAATCCGCTCAAGACCTACACCGAAAGCAAAACCGGTATATTCCTTGGGGTCAATGCCGCACATCTCCAGCACATGGGGATGTACCATACCGCAGCCTAAAATCTCAATCCAGCCGCTGCCCTTACAGAACCGGCAGCCTTTGCCTCCGCACTTAAAGCAGGAGACATCCACCTCTGCGCTAGGCTCTGTGAAAGGGAAATGGTGGGGACGGAATTTTGTCTTTGTCTCCGGCCCGAACAGCTCTTTGGCAAACTCCTCCAAAGTTCCCTTCAAATCTGCAAAGGTAATATTTTTATCAATCACCAGTCCTTCGATCTGATGGAAGGAGGGAGAGTGCGTTGCATCCACCTCATCGGAGCGGAACACCCGACCAGGAGAGATCATCCGAATCGGAAGCTTTCCCTGCTCCATGATACGGGCCTGAACCGGAGAGGTCTGGGTACGCAGCACAATATCCTTAGTAATATAGAACGTATCCTGTTCATCCTTGGCCGGATGGTTGGCAGGAATGTTCAACTTTTCAAAATTGTACTCATCGTATTCTACTTCCGGGCCTTCGATCACTTCATAGCCCATGCCCACAAAAATCCTCTCCACTTCCTCCTGCGCAATCGCGTTTGGATGGCGGTGACCCACATTATTTTTTTTCGCCGGAAGCGTTACATCGATTACCTCTCTGGCCATCTGCGCCTCTCTTGCCTTTGATTCCAGATTCTTCTTCGTCTCCTCCAGAGCACATTCAATGCTCTCCCTGGTCTCATTTACCATCTGTCCTACCAGGGGACGATCCTGGGGGGCTACATCCTTCATTCCTTTTAAAACAGCTGTCAGCTCTCCCTTTTTCCCCAGGTAAGCCACTCTTACCTCATTCAGCTTGTCCAGGCTGTCCGCTTGGGAAATCAGCTCCAAAGCCTGCTCTTTAATTGCCTGAAGTTTCTCTTTCATTAGGTATCTCCTTTCATTTCCGCTTATCATCCACTTTCGCCTGCGCCTGTACAAGGCTGTTTTGTCAGCCATTCCGCGGAGCGTTTTTATCATTAGGAAACCATTTTCTATGATGATCGAGGCGTCAAAAGCCCTGATCCTGTGAAACAAAAAACGCCCCTCTAAAAAGAGGGACGAATCATCTCCGTGGTACCACCCTGATTTCTGCGCAGTCTCTGCACAGACACTCAATATGCGTAACGTGCACGGACCGTCATTTCCTACTCAATGGCTCCACTTTCCATGACTCCATTTTTCAGATATGCAGCTCCAGTGGGAATTTCAAAATTCATCTGAACCTGAAGATGTTTTCAGCCAGCGGCATCTTCTCTCTGTTGGAAAATGAACTTCTACTTAAACACTTTCAAAGCCTTTCTGTTTTCTATCAGTTATCTTACCCATTCTTACTGTTCCTGTCAAGCAGAATCTTCTCTTCGATTGTTTCTCCTCCTCGGTTGTATTCTGGATTGCTCTCGAATTCCTGCTCTCTTCGTTCTGTTTCCAGCTACGACGCAGCGTATCTGATCCATAAACTCTATTTTCTTAAAATCTTTTCCATGGCCTTCCCTTTTGCAAGCTCATCCACCAGCTTATCCAGGCAACGAATCTTTTTCATCAGAGGGTCTTTTATTTCCTGTATTTTCACGCCGCAGATACTGCCTGTGATTTTCTCACAATTCGGATTCATATGAGGTGCTTCCCGGAAAAACTGTCCGTAAGATATATTGTCCAAAAGTTTTTCTTCCAGTTCTTTCTCCGTGTATCCGGTAAGCCAGCAGATCACTTCATCTACCTCCTGCTTGGTTCGATTTTTTCTTTCTGCTTTCGCAATAAGCAATGGATAGATTTTTCCAAATTCCATTGCAAACACTTTTTCATTCTCCATACTCGTTTCTCCACCTTTTCTGCCCCTTCCATTCCTATTTCAAGGACACCGGTTTCCCTGCCACTCATAGGAAAGATCTGTTTCTATTCACTCTATAGTTCCATGTTTAAAAGTATATCATAAATTTCTGCGCCTGCCTACCTTAGCCTGTCATCGAGTGCCCATCTCTTAAATTTCAATAAATTCAAGTATTTTTTTGTTGATTTTGTAGACTAATTATGTATAATTATATAAGAGTCATTTTTTGGCTTTCTGTAAACAGGCGCCAACGGCCCTTATCCACAGGGATTGGCCCCACACTACTATAAAGAAGAGAGGTAAATGTAAAATGGCAAACATCGACTTAACTAAGTACGGTATTACCGGTACCACTGAGATCGTGTACAACCCTTCTTACGAGCTGTTGTTTGAAGAAGAGACCAAACCGGAGCTGGAAGGCTACGAAAAAGGTCAGGTAAGTGAATTGGGCGCTGTTAACGTTATGACTGGTATTTATACCGGACGTTCTCCCAAAGACAAATTCATCGTTATGGATGAAAACTCCAAGGACACTGTATGGTGGACCAGCGATGAGTACAAGAATGATAACCATCCGGCTTCTCAGGAAGCATGGGATGCTTGTAAGGCAATCGCTCTGAAAGAGCTGTCCAACAAGAGACTGTTTGTAGTAGATGCGTTCTGCGGTACCAACGCTGATACCCGCATGGCTATTCGTTTCATCGTTGAGGTGGCTTGGCAGGCACACTTTGTAAAGAATATGTTCATCGTTCCCTCTGAGGAAGAGCTGAAGAACTTTGAGCCGGATTTCGTTGTATTTAACGCTTCCAAGGCAAAAGTTGAGAACTACAAAGAGCTGGGCTTAAATTCTGAGACCGCTGCTATCTTCAACATCACTTCCCGCGAACAGGTTATCTTAAATACCTGGTACGGCGGAGAGATGAAAAAAGGTATGTTCTCCATGATGAACTACTATCTGCCGCTGAAGGGCATCGCTTCCATGCACTGCTCTGCAAACACAGACCTTAACGGAGAGAACACAGCAATCTTCTTCGGTCTTTCCGGAACAGGTAAGACAACACTTTCCACAGATCCTAAGCGTCTTCTGATCGGTGATGACGAGCATGGCTGGGATGACAACGGAGTATTCAACTTCGAGGGTGGATGCTACGCTAAGGTTATCAACCTTGACAAAGAGTCTGAGCCGGACATCTACAATGCGATCAGACGCAACGCTCTTCTTGAGAACGTTACTCTTGACAAAGACGGAAAGATTGACTTCAATGACAAGAGCGTAACAGAGAACACTCGTGTTTCCTATCCGATCGACCATATCGACAATATCGTTCGTCCGGTTTCCGCAGCTCCTGCAGCTAAGAACGTAATCTTCCTTTCCGCAGATGCTTTCGGCGTACTGCCTCCAGTATCTGTTCTTACACCGGAGCAGACTCAGTACTACTTCCTGTCTGGCTTCACAGCTAAACTTGCCGGTACAGAGCGAGGAATCACTGAGCCTACACCTACCTTCTCCGCTTGCTTCGGACAGGCTTTCCTTGAGCTTCATCCGACAAAATATGCTGAGGAGCTTGTTAAGAAGATGGAAGCAAACGGCGCTAAAGCTTATCTTGTAAATACAGGATGGAACGGCTCCGGAAAACGTATCTCCATCAAAGATACCCGTGGTATCATCGATGCAATCCTTAATGGAGACATCAACAACGCACCGACCAAGACTATCCCGCACTTCAACTTCGAAGTTCCGACAGAGCTTCCGGGCGTTGATACAAACATTCTTGATCCTCGTGACACCTACGCAGACGCTTCTGAGTGGGAAGTAAAAGCAAAAGACCTTGCACAGAGATTCGTTAAGAACTTCGCTAAATACGAAGGAAACGAGGCTGGCAAAGCTCTTGTTTCAGCAGGTCCTCAGGAATAATTCTTATAACTGACAAAAAAGGATGTGATTGCTCACATCCTTTTTTGTTACTGCGCAAATCTCTTTAAAATTCCCAGCATCACATGAACGGCTGTATCCATTCCCTCTGCTGTGATATGCTCATAAGGGCCGTGGAAAGCATAGCCGCCTGTTCCAAGATTCGGACAGGGAAGTCCCCGGAAACTAAGCTGAGCTCCGTCTGTACCTCCGCGGATCGGATCTGTATTGGGCTCCATTCCCAGTTCTCTGATTGCATCCTTTGCATAATCCACAAGCTGCATACATGGCGCTACTTTTTCTATCATGTTGCGGTACTGCTCATGAATTTCAAGTTTTACTGTTCCTTGACCATATTTTTCATTCATGATTTTTTCAATATGTCTCAGAGTATTTTCTCTTGCCTCAAAAGAGGCTGCGCTGTGATCACGGATAATATACTGAAGCGTTGCATTCTCCACAGTGCCTTCCATCTCACAGAGATGGAAAAAGCCTTCATACAGCTCTGTATGTGCAGGTGTTTCCAGATTTGGAAGCATACTGTTGATCTCCATTCCCACAAGAGCCGCATTTATCATTTTGTTCCTGGCTTCGCCTGGATGAATATTAAATCCTCTGATTTTAAACACTGCCTCGCTGGCATTAAAATTCTCGTATACAATCTCATTTTCACAGCCGCCGTCTGCAGTATAGGCATACTGGGCTCCAAATGCCGGAATATCCAATTTATCTGCGCCGCTTCCCACCTCTTCATCCGGTGTAAAAGCAATACATATCTTTCCGTGAGGCATGGTTCCCTTCAGCAGCTCTTCTGCAACTGTCATGATCTCTGCGATTCCGGCTTTGTCATCTGCCCCCAGAAGAGTGGTTCCATCCGTAGTGATCAGTGTTCTTCCCTTCAGCTCTTTCAGATGAGGAAAGGTCTTAACAGAAAGCACCTTTCCGCTGTCTCCAAGCGTTACGTCCTCTCCATTATAATTTCTGTATATCTGAGGATTTACATGTTCTCCGCAAAAATCCGGAGCAGTATCCAGATGAGCGATCAGGCCGATGGCAGGTTTGTCTTCATATCCCGGGGTTGCCGGAATCGCCCCGTATACATAACAGTTTTCATCCACTCTGACATCTTTCACTCCAAGTTTTTTCATTTCCTCTGCAAGAATCTCTGCAAGATCAAACTGGCGTCTGGTGCTTGGCGTTGTATTGCTGTTTTCGTCACTTGTCGTGTGGATTTTTACATAATTCAAAAATCTCTCATATGCTCTCATGTCATTCTCCTGTTCTGATGCTTGATTTACAGTGAAGCCTTCCGGATAAAGGCCGCAGCTGTTTTCTGAATAAACTCATTATAATATAAGAATGTTTAAAATACAACGAATCCTTGCTCTATTCCGATCCATTGGTTCCCGGTCAGCCTTTTTCTCTGTTTGTCATTCCCTTCTTCATATGGTATACTTGCATCAGTGGGAAATCCTACAATTATCCATATCGGAGGTACAAAATGACAAAAAAGAATCTGATCGTCGGACAGTCCGGCGGCCCTACAGCAGTGATCAACAGCAGTCTTTACGGAGTGGTTTCCGAGGGAATTGCTCATTCTGATGAGATTGGCGAAGTTTACGGTATGGTAAACGGAATCGAAGGCTTTCTTGAGGACAGGATTCTGAATTTCCGTGAAGCTCTGCCAGGTGAACAGCTGGATTATCTGAAACACACACCAGGCGCTTATCTTGGTTCCTGCCGTTACAAACTGCCGGA
>CAJLNC010000097.1 GCA_905207905.1 uncultured Lachnospiraceae bacterium
TCCCTTCGTGCCGGGAGGCAGTTCTTTTCTTCCCCTTTCGCTCACTACTCGTTCACGAGTGGTCTGGTTTGGCCGGTTTTCGGGATCTATCTGAAAAAATTTTTTGCCGCTCATAATTGGCTCCTTTCGTTTCGTTCGGGTTGACAGGCCGGAACGAAACGGGGCGGGGAGCGGCAGCCCACGCCCAGGCACTCAAAGAGACGGGGTTTGCGAAATATGAGCCACAGTATATAAAAAGCGAGCCACAACTCACTTTCATGAGCATGGCTCGCTGCTGCGTTATTGGAATATTTTTCGTAGTGGCATGGGCGTCCACCGCATAAGCGGTAAACCCCGCCTTATTTTGACCTCCTTTGTGTTGGCGCTCTCATCCATATCCCCCTTTACTCCGAAATATGAGTTATAACTCACTTTACATGAGTTCTATGGTTATTTATATGAGCGGAAGCACACCCTACAATGATGTAGAGGTGATGTGCAGTGAACAATCCGCTGGATCTATTTGCATGGAAGGTGCGGTCAGAACGGAAGCGGCAGCATCTGACGCAGAAGCAGTTGGCTGAACGCCTCGGTATGAACCCCCGCACGATCATAGATTTGGAGACCTGCCAGAGTAATCCGAAATTTGAAACGGTGGTCCTTGTCGCCAAAGAACTGAATATCAGCGTGGACGCCGCTATCTTCCCGGAAATGGTAAATCAGACAGTCTCGAAAACAGTCGTGGACTTCTTTGCCGGGAAAAGCGAAGCAGAGATTGAAAAATTTATCGCACTCTGCAAACAGGCGGAAGCCTTCCAGAAAGACGAGTAACGCGGTCGGGTTCGATGTGCCCGGCCGCGTTACTGTTTCACCCGTTTGCTATGCGGGCAGATTATTCATTTTTTGTTTTATAGGCATCGCGCAGATGCTCGAAGGACTCCTGGCTGATGACGTGCTCCATTCGGCAGGCGTCCCGCTCCGCCGTTTCCGGGTCTACGCCGGCTTCAATCAGCCGGTCGGTGAAAAAGCGGTGCTTTTCGTAGATCTGCTCCGCCACTTCCCGCCCCACATCGGTCAGATGCAGGAAATAGTCGCTGTCCATCGTCAGGAAGCCCCCGTCCCGCAGGGTCACCACCGCATGGCACACGCTGGGCTTTGTGACCTCCAGGTGCCGGGCGACATCCACGGAGCGCACCATGCCCATCTTCTTATGGAGAACAAGGGTAGCCTCCAGATAGTCCTCCCCGGACGCATGAAGTTTCATCAGTACCTCCTTATTACGAATTAAACGCTTAACTTCCAATTTGCAGAAGCTGTCTGCAAATCGACCAGTCTACGATATAGGCCATTTTCTTTCATAAGTTCTTCGTGAGTTCCGTTTTCGGCTACAATACCATCTGACAATACAACGATGTTATCAGCGGACTCCACCGTCCTCATTCTGTGAGCGATTATAAGAACCGTCTTGCCTTTTACCAGCCTGGATATTGCGTTTTGAATTTCAGTTTCGTTATCTACATCAAGAGAAGCAGTAGCTTCATCCAGAAGAATAACAGGAGCGTCTTTCAAAAGAGCGCGTGCGATAGAAAGGCGCTGGCACTCACCGCCAGATAGTGTTGAACCATTTTCTCCGATTACCGTCTGATAGCCGTCCGGCAATTTTGAAATAAATTCATCACACTGCGCTGCTTTAGCTGCGGCAACCACTTCCTCGTCCGTTGCGTCCTTTTTACCGACACGAATATTTTCCATGATGGTGTTATTAAACAGCACAACATCTTGAAAAACGATAGAAAAGTTTTTCATCAACATGGTTGAATTTAGCGGAGCAATATCGGTTCCGCCCAACAGTATTCTTCCTCCGTCCAGAGGATAAAATTTGGCTGCCAGTTTTGCGACTGTACTTTTGCCGCCGCCGGACGGGCCAACCAATGCTGTGACCTGTCCCTGTTTTGCAGTAAACGAAACATCCCTCAGTACCGGTTTGCCCTTTTCGTAAGAAAACTGGACATGATCGAATGTAATATCGTACCCGTTTGTATGGATATTCTTCTCGCCGGTTTCTTCCGGGTATTCCTCTATTTCTTTCAAGCGGTTTACCTGAAGCTGTACAGAAAACAGCTCCGCCATATTTGACATCGCCCCGGAAAGTGGATCGTAGAGGCGTGAGGCAGCAATCAAAAACAGGATATAGGTAAACAGAGAGGTATCTCCACTTACCACAAGACTATTACCTACTACAATCACCGTTGCCAAACCGAGCCGTAAAAACATCTGGCCGGTTGTCAGCAGACTTGCCGTTGTCATTTCGGATGAAATCTGTGCTTTTTCCGCAGCATCCATCTTTGCGTCCAATTTGCGAAGATAATCTTCTTCCTGATTGCAAGCCTTTATATCCTGTACGGTTTCCAAGCACTCCTGAATGCCTTCTGCAAGCTCCAGTCTTGCGTTCATGTGCTTTTTGTTGAGTTTTTCCTGCCATTTCCGTGACAGAATAACGATTGCAAATGAAATCGGGGCTACCCAGAGAAGAGCCAGGCCCATTTGCCAGTTGAAAATCAGCAAACCGATACAAACAATCCCCGTAGAGATAACTGCTCCAAAGAATTGCGGAACCGTATGGGAAAATGCGTGCTCAAAGTTTGCACAGTCTCCCATAATAGTGCTTGTCAGGTCAGCAAGATCACGCTGGTGGAAGAAGGTCAGCGGAAGGGTGCGCAATTTTTCCGCAAGACCGATACGCCTCCTTGCGCTTTCGTCATACGTTCCGAGATATGCTGCGGTGTACTGGCAATAATGAAAAATAAAAACAACAGCTAAAATCACAATTCCAATCACAGTGTAAACGGCGGCACTGATCTCTGGCGCACTCGCTCCCAAAACAGGCGCAAGAAGCTGATTGAGGACGATAGCCAGAAGAATAACAGGAAACATAAGGCTGATATTGGCCAGCACCGAATAAACGATCCCTTTTATCAGGTCTTTTGCACCCTGATCGCTTAACGCATACTTCTTTTTTAACGCCTTAATCATGCTGCTCATCCTCCTTTCCGACCTTCCAGGCAATCGAGGTTTGGTAATCCTTCCACATAGAAGAATAAATACCATTTAAGGCTACCAATTCTTCATGCGTACCTCTTTCTGCAATCTGCCCCTCCTTGAACACCAGGATAAGGTCTGCGTCTTGTATCGTAGAGAGCCGGTGGGCAATCATCAGAACCGTTTTGTTTTGGGTCAGCCGCTCAAAAGCGAGCTGTATCTGATGTTCATTTTCGGCATCTGCAAATGCTGTGGCTTCATCCAGTACAATAATAGGGGCGTCTTTTAAGATTGCCCTTGCAAGAGCAATCCTTTGATTTTCGCCTCCTGAGAGATATGTGCCTCCTGTTCCAACGAGCGTATCAAGCCCATCCGGGAGCCGGTCAATAATGTCCTTGCATTGTGCTTCATCGGCTGCTTTCAGGACTTCTTCTCTGGTCGCGTCCGGGCGGGCCGCCTTAATATTATTCAGCAAGGTGTCCTTGAACAAACGGGTATTCTGAAATACGAAAGCAACTCTTTTCATCAGTTCCTGCTTCTCGATATTGCGTACATCCACGCCGCCAATCGTAACAGAACCTGATTGAACATCATAAAATCGGGGAATGAGGCTTGCCGCTGTACTTTTACCACTGCCAGAGGCACCAACGAGCGCCACTGTTTTTCCTGTCGGAACCTCAAAGCTGATATGGTCTAAGGCCTTCTCTTTGGCACCTGGATAGGCGAAGGAAACATCCGAAAACACAATCGAAGCGTCTGCCGGGATCAGGGGCTGTTCCGGCTCCTTCAATGGCTGTTCCTGCAAAATTTCATCCACCCGGTTGACTGCGCTTTTAGCCGCCATAAGCTGCTCGCTGGCAAACATGATACGGTTCATCATAGTTGCACAGACCGGAGTAAACAAACTGTAAAACAGAAAATCCATCACAACATTTTCATAAGCCGCCTGGCCGCTGACCCCGGACAAAATAAACATGGCGACTGGAATAAGTAAAACAAATGTGCCGTTCAGTGTTACTGTAAATCCAGTAAGAGGAATACGGCATTTTAAGGCATACCCGGAAGCAAATTTTTCGTATTCTTCTATTGCAGCGTGAAAATTTTTGAAGGAATAAATAGTCTGCTGAAATACTTTTACAACAGGAATACCGCGAATATATTCCACAGCTTCTTTATTCATCGTTTCCAGTGCAGTCATATACTTGCCCATAAACTGCGCATTATCTCCGCCCATCATCTGTTTTAGAAAGATGACACTGATTCCCATAGGTATCAGGCAGCAAATTCCCAGCCGCCAGTCAAAAAGGAAAATCAAAATAATGACGGCGACCGGCATAACTGCGGCTCCGGTCAGATCGGGAAGCTGATGGGCCAGAAATCCTTCTGTAAGGCCTGCATTATCATCAATGATTTTTCTGAGCCGTCCGCTTGCATTTTGGCTGAAATACCCCAACGGCAGCGTCACGATATGATGGATTGCAGATTTTCTCATATTGGTGGCTGTACGAAACGCCGCCAGATGAGTACAGTTCAGGGCGATAAAATAAATTAAAATGCTTGCTGCCGCAAACACAACCGCCATCCACGCATAATGGGTGCTTTCCGTTGCAAGAGATATATCCCCGGCGGCAAACGCCTGGATTAAATCACGGATAACAAGCCAAATACAAACAAAAGGCAGCATAGATAAAATGGTACTAATCCCGGAGAGGACACATCCCAAAACGGTCAAAGCATGGAATTTCCCTGCATATCCGAACATTCTGGACAGCTCTCCATTTTTTTGCTTCTCCATAAGCAAGGCTCCTTTCGTAGTAATAGACGGGTTAGTAACTTCTAACCCGTCTATTATCATAAAATCATTTAGTTATTTCTGCCACTCCATACAGAGCATATCTATCCAATCAGACACACAACTCATTGACACATCAGACAGGAATATAATCGAGGAAGATTTTCCTGTAATGAGAATGTTTCTACATGACCTTCATCAACAAAATGCAGAACCCGATTACAAGTCATAGCAGCAAATTCATAATCATGGGTAATGATTAAAATGGTCTTTCCTTTTTGCGCCAGAGCTTTCAAATGCTCCGATATTCTCATCATATTTTTGAAATCAAGACCGCTGGTAGGCTCATCCAAAATCAAAACGGGGGTATCTATCCAATCCGATACAGCGAGAGCGAGCCGCTGTTTCTGCCCGCCGGAAAGAGTAGCAGGATGCCGTTCTTTCCATTCAAACAAGCCATATAATTTTAGCAGATCATCGCGTTGCTCCTGGGTACTGCCTTTTCCGTTTAATAGCAGTTCTTCTTCTACGCTGTCCCCAAACAACTGGCAATCTGTATTTTGCATAACAAAGTAGGCAAAATTTTTCCTTTTGCCTTTAGATACCTTTGTCCCGTTATATATGACCTGACCCTCTTTTTCCTTTTGCATACCACAAAGAATATTCGACAAAGTAGTTTTCCCTATTCCGTTATGGCCTACAATCGCAATCAGGTCGCCAGCATACGCCCGAAAAGATATATCGTGGAAAACCGGATGTTTGCGATAGGAAAACGCCAAATCCTTTACCTCCATCGTCATATCTTTTTCTTTTGTAGGGGGAATATCTACTTCAATATGGTGTAAATCTGCCGCCCGTATTCCTATGGCTCGTCTTTTTTCTTCTGGAATAGAGAGCAGTTCTCCCGCCGTCCATTCTTCTTTTATGCTCCCGTTTTCCATATAAAGAAAACGGTCTGCAAGGTCAGTAAGATAATAAAGCCGGTGTTCAGCAACAATGATTGTGTGGCCTTCCGCTTTTAGTCCACCCATCAAATTTTTAAGCGCCTCAACGGAATACATATCCAAATTGGCCGAAGGTTCATCAAACACATAAATTTCCGGGTCAACAGCATTGACGGAGGGCACCGCTATTTTCTGTTTTTCTCCGCTGGACATCGGATAAATTTCTTTCCCCCGCAGCATATCTCCGTTAATACGTTTGATCGCACTTGAAACCCGTCCATCCAGTTCTTCATACGGAACGCCATAGTTTTCACACCCGAACGCAATTTCATCCTCTGTAATACTGGCAAAAAACTGGCTCTTTGGATCTTGAAAGATTGAACCTACTTTTTTCCCGATTTCATACAGAGGATATTCCGATATGCTGCGTCCCAGCAGTGTGACTCGCCCTTTCAGCGTCCCTTCGTAAAATTGTTCAGCTAACCCGTTTATCAATCGTGTTAAAGTTGTTTTTCCGCAGCCGCTCCCGCCAGTCAGAACAAGGAACTCGCCCTTTTTTATATCGAGGCTGATATGATGGATACTTTCTGTTTCGGCTCCCGGATATTCAAAAGATACATCTTCAAACTGGATAACGGATCGCCTTGCTTTATCATTTATCATTATGCTACCGTCCTTTCCAGCACAAAATAGAGTGCGGTTACGCAAACAGCAACCACGCACATAATCCAATCTCTTTTTTGAAATTCTATCTTCCTGCGGCAGGTATGTTTTCCCGGATTGGAAATCCCCCTGCTTTCAGCAGAAGCTGCGAGTTCTTCAGCTATTCTGGATGAACGGAAAATAACAGGCGTAACAATATACTCCATTGCGTCCAAAGGGTGTTTCCATGACAACAGTTTTCGCAGCCGAAGTGAGGCAAACACATCGGAAAATTCACTGCGCACAGTAGGGAAGAAACGCAACATGAAGGTTACGGGCAGGGCAATTCCATTAGGCGCGTGGATTTTCTTAAAAACTGCTACAACTTCTCCCGGCGGCATACCAATCACGGGCTGCGCAGCCATAACCATCATCAAAATACGCAGCACCATGAACAGGAACATTTCCGGCATAAGAATGGTAATGCCCTGTCCTCCTGAAAGCAGCCTCAACACGATAAAAACACCGCAGACGATTAGATATTTTATTGTCTGCCTGCCAAAGCCCTGAATAATCAGATACACGCTCAAAACACCCAAAAGTGTGTATATCAAAATGTCGCTTGTGAGCACCGCCACAAGCGACATAGTGAGAACTATGACAAGCAATTTGGTCCGAAAATCAAATTTCATGCTCATAGTTTATTTAATCGCGCCACTCTTTCTGAAGTGCTTTACAATCAGTTTGTTGCTAATCATGCAGCCAAGGATGGCCAGAATAACAGTAACAGCCAGGCTCAAAATAACATACTTCGGATCGGTGTAATACTGGGTCTGAACCTGAACCTGCTGCTCACTGACGCCAGTGGCAAGAAATGCGTCTTTGAAAAACCAGATTTCTGACATACCGTGTGCAGCGCGAACCAATGCTGTAATTACCCACGAAATAGATACACGCTTAATGTCATGGTAAGCATCCTTTCCGCACATGGAAAGCTCTGCGATGATACCGCCGCCCAAAAACCACGGGATCATAAACGGCCCCATCATCAATCCGGCGATAATCGCCCACATGATATTGTAGACAAGAGCGGGGCCATGCTTGCCGACTTTCATGCACATGTAAACATAGAACGGTGCGAGGATAAGAGCCGCACCAGCGGCGTTAAAAATCATGGAATAGAACAGAGAAGCGCCAGTCAGTGTCGAATAGACCATAAATACAACGAACATGACCGCACAGAAGATACCGATGATTGCCGCGTCTTTGACAGTGAACTTGTTACCTGTCGATTTTTCATTTTCCATTTGGAAATCCTCCTTTGTCTTGCAGAAAGTTAGCAGCACCTAACCCACTATTCAAAAAATAGGCCAGCTTCAAGCGGGCTTTCTGCTTTTATCTGACAAAGGATATTTTAATACAGCTCAGATTTCTTCGCCACTCCATACGGACCCGCTTCTATCCAAACGGACACTCTTTCTGAGCTCCGTTGGAGAGCTGCCATACGCTTCTTTGAAAGCAGAAGTGAATTTATTCGGATTTTCATATCCGATTTTGCCTGCAATCTCCGTTACTGACAACTCTGTTTCCAGCAACAATTTTTTGGCGACTTGAAGCCGATAGGTACGAAGATAAGAATAGACAGAGGTTCCATAGACACCTCGAAAGCACTTTTTCAATGCTGTTGTAGAAATCTCGAATTTCTGGGAAAGCTGTTCAATCGTATGATGTGCTGTCAAGTCCTCCGTAATATAGGATGCTACTGCTTTAATCAATGAGACCTGATTTTGATTGAAATAATCCGTCTGTAAAACCTCTTCTGCCGTATTGAGATCGCTTAAAAACAGAAGCAGTTCCAGTATTTTGACTTTCATGTATCCTGGTTTTCTTTTTTCCCGGACATGATAGAGTTCCGAAAAAATATGTTCAATAGACGGATTGGCCCGCATGATGCAGCAACGGTTTCCTTCGCAAATATATTTTTGTATGTAATGCAAATCAATATTCAACAGTTCCATGATTTGCCGTACTTCCGGCAACAATTCATCCAGATTGATGATGATGGAAATACCGTGATAGTGGTTCAGCGGAAAACACGAATTTGACTTTTTCTTCATCATGGAGCTGATCGACAAATCGCCTTCCGCCATATAGCAGCAGCTATTTTCACCAAAGCTGCACTCGAAACGTCCAATCAGGCAGTGGTTAATCTCTATCATATTTTTCGCAGTGGCCTGGTTTTGGTTACAATAGCCTATGTGCATATCGTTGTAGTAAAGTTCAATACCCGGAAAAACCTGATAAACAGTGATCAGTCCATATCCTGTTTCATTCGACAGCCGGAAAATTTTGCAATCCTGCCGCAGTTCATCTTCTTCAGGAGAGCCGTATAGCTTTGTTCCTTCAAATTCATCTGGCAATTCAGACCGTGATAATATTTCAATCGCACCAGAGAGTGCTTGTTTTTCATAGGTCAGCACTATCCATTCCTCCCTTCAGTTCGCCATAACTAACTGCTATTAAGTATATGTGATAATTTCTTCTGTGTCAAATTTTGATAAAGGCCCATGACGTTAAAGATTTTTAGATGGAAATAGCCAAAATCTCTGTTTCAAATTGTAGTATTAGTAGAGGGAGAATACGAGGGTAGGGTTACGATAGCAAGCACAGCCAGCGAGTACCCACTGGCGGATTTTCGGTTTA
>CAJLNC010000098.1 GCA_905207905.1 uncultured Lachnospiraceae bacterium
TTATTTTTCCGTTATGTATATCAATACACGGCCGAAACCGCATCCCGTACGCCTCCTTGCTTTCCTTTGATCAAATCAATTCAGACAAAAGCCTAAGCAATCCTCTGTTCCTATTCTAACCTATCTTTTTTCTCTGCACAACCACTGCTTTTCATAATTTTTCTCCGAAAAATAATATCTTTTCGGAGAAAAACACATCAAAAATCCACCGGAAGTAATATTTTACGACATCTCCTTTACCTGGGCCTTGTCACTTCGGCGCCATCTTCCCTGTCCGCCGCAGTGCGATCCTGCCAAGCATTTTGTTTCATAGGAAGGAATTTTCTATAAAATAAAAAAAGCATCCGCAGCATCAATGTACATCGGACAAAACGCCTCAAGCCATGAGATTTGCCAGGTTTTCTGTGTTGGATGCCATCAGCGTATATCCATACGCTTCTATCGTCCGCCTTGAACATCCAGCAAATCTCTATGGCTGAGGTCTTGGAGTCAGAAAAGGCTGAATTTCACTTCTAAGGATTCACACCTGTATGGTCTGCCGCAGTTTCAGCTGTATTCTCCTTATTCTGATTGGAGCCGTTCATGATCCCGTCTCCCAAATTTTCCGCGCCGTCAATAATTTTCTTTCCGGCATCACCTACACCGTCCACAATATCTTTTCCGGCATCGCCCACACCATCCACGATATCTTTTCCAGCATTACCCAGATCATCTGCCGCATCTTTTATCGTTCCGTCATCTCCACGCATACCGTCTACATTGGAATTTCCTGCGTTTCCTCTGTTATCTGGCGCGCTGGTCTTATGCTCTGCATTTTCCGTAGTAGCTGCATTAAGATTCCCGGGCTTTTCTGTTGGCGTATTATTTTTGTCATTTCCACAGGCAGTCAGTGCTCCTGCACAGATCAGAGCCGCTGCGCCAATCACAAACATCTGAATCTTTTTCATACCATATCTCCTTTACCATTTATTCTAAGCAGCCGTTTGCTGCTCCTATGGTTAATATGCACCGTTCCCTCTGTTTTATTCTTTTTTGCATGGAATTCTTTTTCGGAACAGACGCTGCATCAGCTTCCCAAAATCAAAGGGTATAATGGGATAAAGATAGCTCTCCCCGGAAAGTGTTTTGTTACACAATAAAAAGAGAAAGATCAGCCCGGTTCCTGCCAAAAAGCCCGGCAGACCAACTGCAGCCGTAAAAATCAAAAGCATAAGCCGCATAAATTTCAGTGCATAGCCAAGCTCCAGGCTGGCCTGGGTGTAGTTTGCAATCGCCACAAATGCCATGTACAGCATAGTCTCTGAATGAAACCACCCGGATTTTACTGCAAATTCCCCCACTACAATACCTGCGATCACACTGAGTGGCGTGTTCAGCATAGTCGGGGTGTTGATAGAAGCCAGCCGCAGTCCGTCAATGGCCAGTTCCAGCAGAAGAAGCTGCCAGATGATGGGCACATTCGGCGCCTCCTCCAGCAAAATAAAGGAAAGCCCAGACGGTACCCATTGCGGATGCTCCAGCAAAAGCAGCCACACCGGTGTAAGAAACAACGTCAGCAATGCAATCAAAAACCTGGACAAGCGAAGATAAGTTCCGGTAACCGGAGGAAAATAATAGTCATCCGCCTCGTCCAGAATATCCAATAAGGCTGCAGGAAGGATCATGGCAGAGGGAGAGTTGTCCACCAGAATCACAATCTTTCCCTCCAGAATACTGGCTGCGGCTGTATCCGGCCGCTCTGTATATCGAAATTTAGGGAACGGATTCCACCATCGTTTGGGATGAAGGCACTCCGCCAGGCTTTCCTGATTCATCGTCAGGGCATCCACCCGGATCCCGGCAATCTGATCCTGAATTTTTTTCAAAAATTTTTTATCCACCCGATCTTCCATGTAACATAAAACCACGTCCGTTTTTGAGGCTTCTCCCACTGTCATTTGCCTGGTGGAAAACCAAGGGCTGCGGATCCGTCTGCGAATCAGTGCTGTATTAAAAATCACCGTTTCCACAAAACCGTCCCTGGACCCTCTAAGAGCCTTATCCTTCTCCGGCTCCTCCACACTCCGCACCGGATAGGTTCTGCAGTCAATAAGAAAACATTTGGTGTATCCGTCGATCACCAGACACATCATACCGGATAAAATCCCTTCTGCGATCTCCTGAGTCTTTTGTGCCAATTCCACTTCAATATAAGGAATAAATCCCTGAAACAATCCCTGGCTGTCCTGGGGAAGATCCGACGGCACAATAGAATAAAAAAAGTCCATCAATTTTTCCATGATTTCATCTTTCACAAAGCCGTCCACGAAAAAAAGACAGGCCGCTCTGTCTGCTACCATGGTCTGCCGCTTTACAATATCAAAATTTTCCTCGATCCGCAAAAGCTGACTTAACAGCGCCTCATTCTCCTGCAGACTGTTTGTAATTTTTTCCATAATTTTGGAGACTCCTGTTCTTCGTTTCGCTGCAGGTAACGTTCTGCAGTTGTATACTAAGAATAGAGTCTCCAAATTTTCAAAAAATATAATTGACAAAAATCTCACAAGTCAAGAGCTGCTTATCACTCACCCCCAAAACGCTTCCACCAATTTACCTCACGTCTCCCATATAGAACAGAGCCAGCGTACCAGGACCAGAATGAGCGCCAATGGTGGGGCCTACCGGATTAATGATAAAGTTCTGGATACCAAACCGCTGTTCCACCAGCTTCTTCACAAACTCTGCGTCCTCTATACAGTCACCGTGACTGATAAATACCACATCATTTTTATCTCTCCAGCTTCCGATCTGTTGTTCCATGGCATCCACCAAGGCTGTAAGAGATTTCTTTCTGCCCCGAACCTTGCCCACCGGGATCAGTTTTCCTTCATTGTCTACATGAAGCAGCGGCTTTAAATTGATCATGGTTCCCACCACAGCAGCAGCCTTAGATACCCGGCCTCCCCGGTAGAGATGGAACAGATCGTCCACGGTAAAATTGTGACATACATTCAGACGATGTTCTTCCAGCCACTGAACCAGTTTCTCATAGCTTAAGCCTTTCTTCTGCTGTTCTAAAGCCTTATGCACCAAAAGTCCCTGGCCCAAAGAGGCTGCCAGTGAATCTATCACCGTGATCCGGCACTCCGGATCCTCCTCCATCAGTTCTCTGGCTGCGATCGCCACACTGCCGCAGGTGCCGCTTAAGCCGCTGGAAAATGCAATATGAATAATTTGTTTATGAACCTTCAAAAATGCGCGGAACTTTTCTTTTGCCTCCTCCGGATTGATCTGAGAGGTCGTAGGCATGGAACCTGACCGCATCTTTGCATAAAATTCTTGATAAGGGAGTGGATGATCTTCATTATAACTTACTCCCTCCAAAAGATACGTCAAAGACATGAGCATCAGCCCGTGCTCCCGGACATACTCATCAGGTAAATCCACCATATTGTCTGAGGTAATTATATAATCTGTCATAGCAGTTCCTCCTTTTTATTCAGGCTTTTCCCACTAATCATACACTTTTTCCCAGATTCTAGCAATAAAAGTTTTATAATTTTTACTGTAATTTAATTTTCAGACGGTCGGGAAGCCGCAGTTCCTCTTCTGCAAAGAAAAAACGTCCGGATCCTTCTGTTTTTTCCCTCTTCCCCGCATAATCACTTCGTTGCTCTCATAAAATGAAAAAAACGGCAAAGAGGTGCTCCATGAGTTCTAAGACAAAAATCATGGTTGTGAAAATGCGGGAAATCATCTACACTGCCATTTTTCTGGTACTGCTTATAGCCCTGGCAGTTCTGCTTTTTTTCATGTTTTCCTCCAAACCTTCCAAGAAAACCTCCGGGCTCCAGCCAGCATCTGAAACCGATACGGCTCAGTACATAGCCGGCGTGTACACCACTCCCATCACCCTGGGAGAATCCACTGTGGATGTGGAGGTGGTGGTGGATGAAAATCACATCAACTCCATCCGGCTGGTAAACTTAAGCGAGGCTGCCACTGCTATGTACCCTCTGGTGTCTCCTTCTTTGGAGGAGCTGTCTGCTCAGATCTGTGAAAAGCAGTCTCTGGAAAATATCACCTGCCCGGAAAACAACAAGTACACTTCTCAGATGCTGCTGAACGCTGTCCATGATGCCCTGGAAGTTGCCAAAGCTGCCAACTGGCAATAGCCCTTTTCCATCTTCCAACGCTTTGAGGCTGTTTGCGCTCCATTACCGCTGGAAACTGCAGCGCCGCAGCAAAAGGACAGCCCCCATCAGTCCGAAAAATTTCCGAACGTATGGGGGCTGTCCTTTTTTATTGCTTTTATCTATTCCATAACACTCGATGCAAAAATCCTGGTCATTCCTTATATAGATACTCTGGATTTCCCGCACAGTGAAAAACAACTGTGCAGAAGCTTCTTTCGCCGTGTTAATTCTTCTTTGCCTTTCCTGTAAGGTAGTAGGGAAGTCCTACCAGCAGTGCTCCGCCAATCATATTTCCGATGGTAACGATGGCCAGATTGTAAACAGCTCCGCCAAGGCTTACTGCTGCGCCATTGGGATTTAACAGTCCAACCGTAAAGAAAGTCATATTGGCAATGCTGTGCTCAAAACCGCAGCTTACAAAAGTCACTACACAGGCAATACACATGGCAATCTTTGCACCCTCTGATTTCAGCCTTGCACCACACCAGATGGCTACGCATACGCAGATATTGCACAGGATACCTTTGGTCAGCAGATTCATGGGCGTTCCTGCCATCTTGCCGGCAGCCAGACTTCCAAAATAAGCGCCCACATCACCCGTAGCGATTCCCGTGAGACTGAAGATGCCTCCGGTAAGTACAGAACCTACCAGATTGCCCAGCCAGCAGATTGCCCAGTATTTCGCTACCTTGCCCCAGGTAACTGTCTTGGCATATCCGCCCACTGCCATTACCATATTGTTTCCAGTGAACAGTTCAGAACCAGCATTCGTCACCATGCAAAGACCCACGGAAAATACCAGACCGTTGATCAGTTTTGTGCTGTAAGCCCCTGCTGCATTAAAGGTTCCGCCTATGATCCCCATAAGGATACTGCCAAGGCCGATGTAAAGGCCTGCCATACAGGACATGAGAAAAAATCCCAGCAGGTTTTTTTCCATAAAATTCACTTTGTTTTTGGCAGTCGTGCTGACTGCTACGATATCATTTTCATACATAGGAATCACTCTCTTCCCCAATTTTTCTATTTACCGCAGGGGGCCTCCCCATTGTGGGAAGGGTTTTCTATATTTCCCCCTGCGTTTCTTCAAGCTGTCCCGAAAACTGCTGACAGTCACCATTTTGGTGTCATCCACCGTTTTCATCTTAGAACAGAATTCTGTCTTAAAGCCGCCTTAGAACAGGCCGGAAATCTTTCCAGTCTCGTCTACGTCGATCCGCTCTGCAGCCGGTACTTTGGGCAGACCAGGCATGGTCATAATCTCTCCGGTAAGGGCTACGATAAAGCCTGCGCCTGCGGAGATCTTCAGGTTCCGCACAGTAACCTCAAAGTCTGTAGGTGCTCCCAACTTGGTCTGGTCATCTGTTAAGGAATACTGGGTCTTTGCCACACAGATGGGGCAGTTGCCGTATCCCAAAGCTTCCAGCTCTTTTGCCTGCTTCTGAGCATTGGCCGTCAGAACCACTTTCTTGCCGCCGTAGATCTTCTGTACGATCTGGTTCAGCTTATCCTCAATGCTTCCTTCCAGCTCATAGCTGTAGGAGAAGTCATTGGGCTCTTCTACCAGGCGGATCACTTCTTCTGCCAGTCTCTTGCCGCCTTCGCCGCCCTTTGCCCATACTTCGGACAGAGCTACGTTTACGCCCAGCTCTTTACATTTTGCCTCTACCAGGTCAAGCTCTTCCTTGGTATCGGTGGGGAATGCATTGATTGCTACTACGCAGGGCAGTTTGTATACATTCTTGATGTTGCTTACATGCTTCAACAGGTTGGGCAGTCCCTTCTCCAGAGCCTCCAGATTCTGGTTGTTCAGCTCAGCCTTGGGAACACCGCCGTTGTATTTCAGAGCACGAACAGTAGCTACGATCACTACTGCGTTGGGCTTTAAGCCTGCCATACGGCACTTGATATCCAGGAACTTCTCTGCTCCCAGGTCTGCGCCGAAGCCTGCCTCTGTGATAGCGTAATCACCCAGTTTCAGAGCCATCTTGGTGGCGATTACGGAGTTGCAGCCGTGAGCGATGTTTGCGAAAGGTCCGCCGTGTACGATCGCAGGAGTATGCTCCAGTGTCTGTACCAGGTTGGGCTTTAAGGCATCCTTTAACAGTGCGGTCATTGCGCCTTCTGCATGAAGATCTCCGGCGGTTACCGGTTTCTGTTCAGAAGCTTTTCCGTAGGTGTAGCCTACAATGATCCGGGCCAGACGAGCCTTCAGATCCTTGATATCATTGGCCAGACACAGAACTGCCATGATCTCAGATGCTACGGTGATGTCATAGCCATCCTCTCTGGGCATTCCGTTGGTCTTTCCGCCAAGGCCGTCCACTACAAAACGAAGCTGACGGTCGTTCATATCCACACATCTTCTCCAGGTGATCTTTCTGGGATCGATGTTCAGCGCATTGCCCTGATAGATATGGTTGTCCAGCATAGCTGCCAGCAGGTTGTTGGCTGCGCCGATGGCATGGAAGTCGCCGGTGAAATGAAGGTTAATATCCTCCATGGGAACTACCTGAGCGTATCCGCCGCCGGCTGCTCCGCCTTTTACTCCGAATACCGGTCCTAAGGACGGCTCACGAAGCGCTACGCAAACCTTCTTGCCCAGTCTGCTCATTCCGTCTGCCAGACCAACGGTGGTTGTGGTCTTTCCTTCTCCAGCAGGAGTGGGGTTGATGGCAGTTACCAGGATCAGCTTTCCATCCGGCTGGTCTACCTCTTTTAACATATTGTAGTCAATCTTTGCTTTATAATTGCCGTACTGCTCCAAATACTTGGCATCAATGCCTGCCTTTGCAGCGATCTCAGTGATCGGCGCCATTGTAGTTTCCTGTGCGATTTCAATGTCTGTTTTAAATCCCATTGGTATCAATCTCCTTTCTTTCTGAAAACATTTGCCATAATATATAAATCAAGGCAGTATACCTCTGGTAACATTGTAAAATAAAACCAATAAAAATTCAATATTCTTTCCAATTTTTATTATTTTTTTAGGAAATGTTTCCGTTTTTCTCCGTTCTGATTGATAGCATTTTTCCTGTCCTCACAGTGCAATCGGACAGAGAACGTTTGTTAATAGGGCTTTTGACACCCGAATCTCTATAGGAATTCATTTGCCTTAAAACAAGAAATCTGCTTCAGTGTGTTCAAAATCACATCGCACACCACTACCAGATCCTCCGCATGAAAACCCACAGGGAAATTATCGGAAAAAAGAATCTGAGAAGAAGGTGGAAATTCTTCATCCCCCGCCCAGAGCAGGAACTGGACATAGTAGCCCGGAAACACCTCAAATTCATAAGCCGCATCTGCGGCGGATACCTTTCTGGCTCCCAGCTTCTCACAGGCATTCAAAAAAGCTTCCAGCTTATTGCCGTAAGAAAAGGCCAGACGCATCATACAACGCCCGTTAAACTGCCGGTAATACACCTCTCCCCAGGGAACGTCCCGATAAGTAAGAAATTTTCCTGTACCAGGCACTGTGGAACCCTCCAGCAAAAAACGCGCCATCAAAATCTTTGCCGGATTGGTCTCCAGCAAAGGGGAATATCCAGGCACCTGATCTGCACAGGCAATGGTAAAATCAGGATGGCTGATCTCATACCTGCGTCCAAGAAAGACCGCCTGAAAGCATCCCGTCTCCTCCTGAAAAGAAAATCCGGTTCTGGCCGCCATTTCTCCAGGATCCGCCTTGGCGTATTCTTCCAGGTAATGCTCCAGGGGCACCAGCTCTTTATTATTCGTGATCTCCATAAGTATTCCATCTCCGTTCCGTTAAAATTCTGGATGCTCATTTAAAAGTTAATGACGGAAACAGGGTAGCATCAGTATGGGGCAAAAAGCAGCTTGCCACAAATTCATCCATATAAGTAGGCTCATTGGAGAGCTCCAGATACGTCATATTCCTGGAAACCTCCTGCACCTTCTCCTCCGCTTCATTAGACAAAAGCATAATGTAGGCGCCGGAAAGAGAAGAATTTCCAATATAGCTGAATTTTTCCAGATCAATATCCGGGAACATACCGATATTCACTGCATTTTTCATGTTGATGCCGCTTCCGATACCCCCTGCCACATACACATGGTCGATCATATCCACTGTAAAATCCAGAGAGTTCAGCATTACCCGGATAGCAGAGAAAATAGCGCCTTTCGCTCTCATAAAGTTGTCGATATCCACCTCATTAATCTCCACATCCTTCACAGAGCCTGCATCCTCCTGGAATACCAGCACATAGCTGCCCATTCCATATTGATCATAACGCACGCGTTTTCCTTCCCGAACAAATTTTCCCTTGGGATTGATAATACCGCAGCGAAACAGTTCGCTGATCAGATCAATGATTCCGGAGCCGCAGATGCCCACTGCTTTCTGTCCCTGGTCTCCGATAATCTTTAAGGTAGGCTCCATAGTCTCTTTATCGATCACACAGGCTTCAATAGCGCCATCCGTTGCACGCATACCGCAGCTGATGTCTCCGCCCTCAAAAGCGGGGCCGGCGGAACAAGCACAGCTCATCATAAACTCTTCATTTCCAAATACCAGCTCTCCGTTGGTTCCCAAGTCCACAAAGAGTGACATTTCCGGCTGATTCCAGATGCAGCTGGCCAGAGTTCCCGCTGTGATATCCCCTCCCACATAACTTCCAATGTTGGGGGCCATGATCACTCTTGCATGAGGGAATAGACGTAGCCCCAAATCCTGAGCATGAATGCAGGTGGTCTCATAAAAAGTGGGGATATACGGCTCCATTCGCACCGGATCTGCATCCACTCCC
>CAJLNC010000099.1 GCA_905207905.1 uncultured Lachnospiraceae bacterium
CTCTGGCAGATATTTCAGGGTGCGGAGTGATCAATCATATCTGGATCACAGTGGACAATAAAACTTCAGAAGAAGACTGTTTTGTATTGCGGGATCTGGTTTTGCGCATGATCTGGGATGACCAGAGAACACCTGCGGTGGAAGTTCCGCTGGGAGATTTTTTCTGCTGTGGTTTTGCAAAAGAATGCGAGATCCATTCTCTTCCTGTTGTTGTTGTGCCATCCAGAGGATTGAACAGTTATTTTTCCATGCCATTTCGGAAACATGCGAGGATCGAGCTGATCAATCAGCATAAAAATCCAATCCCAGCATTTTTCTATCAGATTGATTATTGTCTGTATGATAGTTTGCCGGAGCAGGTTCTTTATTTTCATGCCAGGTGGAATCGGGAGCGACTGACCGAAAAGGGACATGATTACACGATATTGGAAAATGTAAAAGGACGTGGAATTTATGTTGGCACTTATCTTGGACTTCAAACGCTGGAACGCTACTGGTGGGGCGAAGGAGAGGTGAAATTTTATCTGGATGGAGATGAAGAATTTCCCACTATTTGCGGAACCGGTATGGAAGATTATGTGGGAGGCTCCTGGAGTTTTGCCAGGCATGTGGATGGAAAAACCATCGAGCAAAATTATTCCACCCCATTTTTAGGGTATCCCTATTATTCGAATCATGATGATCTGATGACCAACCCCTATCATAATGATGACTGTCCTCCTATGAGGGGTTTTTATAGGTTTCATATTCCGGATCCTATCTATTTTCACGAAGATATCCGTGTGACATTGCAGCAGATCGGTGTATCTTATAAAGGCTTATTTGAGCGGCAGGATGATCTGACCAGTGTTGCTTACTGGTATCAGGAAAATGAAGATAACAGTTATCAGCCATTGCCGGATAAGGAAGAACGTTGGCCGAGGTAGAGGAGAATGAATACAGAAAAGTTAGAAAAAGCCAGGAAATATGAGCAGGAATACGGGAAATTGGTTTTAGATTCTGAGCGTCCGGTATACCACGTTACCGGTACGACTGGCTGGATCAATGATCCCAATGGTTTCTCTGAATATAAAAATGAATATCATTTATTCTATCAGCATTATCCCTATGCCAATGAATGGGGAGATATGCACTGGGGGCATGTAAAGAGCAAAGATTTTATTACATGGGAAAGACTGCCTGTGGCTCTGGCACCGGATGAAGGATATGATAAAGACGGTTGTTTCTCCGGAAGCGCGCTGGAATTAGACAGCGGAGAACAGCTGCTGATCTATACAGGGGTACAAGAAAAGACAGATGATTATGGCGAAAGGAAAAGATTCCAAACACAGTGCATTGCCATTGGGGATGGACGGGATTACAAAAAATACGATCAAAACCCTGTCATCTCCCAGAAGGATCTTCCAGAAGGCGCAGATCCTTTGGAATTTCGGGATCCTAAGATCTGGTTTGAGGAAGGTTTCTTTTATGTGGCAACAGCAAATAAAATGAAAAATGGATCTGTTTTTCTGCACAGAAGCAAAGATCTGTTTCATTGGGAATTTTGCGGCATTTTGGCTTCCAGCCTTGGGGAACTTGGAAATATGTGGGAGTGTCCGGATTTCTTTTCACTGAATGGGAAACAGGTATTATTAATAAGTCCTGTGGAAATGAAGCCAAATGGAGAAGACTTTCATCCGGGACATGGTACTATCTGTTATTTGGGGGAATATGACAAAGAAAATTATTCCTTCCAAAGAGAAAATCATCATCTGATTGATTATGGGATTGATTTCTATGCTCCGCAGACAATGGAAACTTCCGACGGCCGTCGGATCATGATCGGGTGGATGCAGGCGTGGTCAACATCGACATTTGTCCCGGAAGGGGCAAAATATTTTGGGCAGATGACGGTTCCGAGGGAACTTACTGTTGTGAATGATAAATTGTATCAGAATCCAGTAAGAGAATTGGAAAGCTACCGACAGGACAAAGTTGCTTATTTTGATGTTGAGATCAGCAATAAAGAGCTGACATTAGACAAAATCGAGGGAAGAGTAATTGACTTGACAGTTGAATTACTGGATATAAAACAATTTCATCAGTTTGTGATCCAGTTAGCATGTGACAAAGAGAATAAAACCTTGATCATGTATGATGCGGATAGAAATAAACTGTGTGTGGATCGAAGCGGCAGTGGATTTCCGCATGATATTGTACATACCAGAGAGATTACGATTAAACCGGTAAAAGGAAAGCTAAAGCTGCGCATTCTTCTGGATCGATATAGTATGGAAATCTTTTTGAATGATGGAGAGAAAGCAGCAACATTTACGATTTATACGCCTCAGACTGCGGCAGGGATTAAATTTGTTTCTGATGGCAGAGCACATGTAAATATTGAAAAATATAGTTTAAATAAAAACTGATTGTTCGGTGTCATTTTCTAAAGATTTATTCAAAGAGTTTTTAGGAAATGGCACAGTTTTTTTGTTTTTTTCTATGATTTAGCGTATAATTGAAACCGTACACCGGAAGCGATAAATGGGCTTCACAAATGAAGACTTGAGGAAAAAGAAACAGAATTATGAGGACTTATATCTCAAAAGAACCAATCCATAAAGGGTGGTCTGGTGATAAAAAATACTGTGTAACAGATTTAGATGGAACAAAATATCTTTTGCGAATCATGTCTTTTGAAAAGGGTGCCAATATAGAAAAACTGCTTTACGTACTGGAAAAAGCGGAAGCCCTTTCCGTTCCAATGTGCAGGCTGGTAGAGACAGGACAATGCGAGGAGGGCATTTATAGTTTGCAGACCTGGATCGACGGAAAGGATGCAGAAGAGGTTGTACCGTTTCTTTCGAAGCAGGAACAGTATGAGCTGGGGATGGAAGCAGGCAGCATATTAAAACGGCTGCATTCTATTCCAGCTCCGGAACGGCTGCCGGACTGGGAGATTCGTTTTAACGCAAAAATAGACAGAAACATAAAACGGTTTCTGGAGTGTCCCATAAAATTTGAAGGTGCCGACAGGGTGATTGGGTATATCAATGAAAATCGTGGCCTGTTGGCTAACCGCCCCCAGACTTTTCAGCATGGTGATTACCATATCGGGAATATGATGATTGAAAACAGCAGGATTGTTATCATTGATTTTGACCGCTACGATTTTGGGGATCCCTGGGAGGAATTTAACCGCATTGTCTGGTGCGCCCAAAAAGCTCCGGCTTTTGCGTCAGGAATGGTTGACGGATATTTTGAGAAAGGAGTGCCAGGTGCTTTTTGGAAACTGCTTGCATTGTACATTGGGAGCAATACCCTCTCTTCCATTCCCTGGGCAATACCCTTCGGCGATAGGGAGATAAGAACCATGCTGGAGCAGGCAAAGGAGATCCTTTCCTGGTTTGACGGAATGGAAAATCCGATCCCTAACTGGTATAGCGGGGGAATTTCCCAAGAAGGCGCGAAGCGCTAAAGATAAATGAAAAATGACAGAATTTGTGTGCAAGGTATGCACTCCATTTTTTACGGATCCGGCAGACCTAGAAATATAGAAAGATAAGGGGAAAAAATGGAAAAACCAAAGACAAAGCCAATGAATGGCAAAGAAGAAAATAAAACAAAATTCCGGGACAGTTCGGAGAAAAAGTCCCCAAAAGGCGGCATTCGCATCACCTGGAAAGGTACGGCCTCCTTCCTTTTAGAGGCAGCAGGAGAGCGGATCCTCTTTGATCCCTTTGTACAGATCCGGGGCGGAGAGAATCCAGGGGTCTTTGAGGAGTTTGTAAATGAGGAAACCATTTTTATCACCCATGGGCATTTTGATCATCTGTACTGGGTTCCCCAGCTTCTGGAAGAGGGGGAAGCCACGGTATTCTGTACAGCCTGCCCGGCAGAGACGCTGGAGCGTTTTACGGAGGAGACTGGAAGAGTGGTGAGGATCCGGGTGGGGGACTGTATCCCCATCGGAGGAATGAAGATTTGGGTGCGGAAGGGCAGGCATATTGATTTTCAGATAAAACGGATCTTTGAGACTATGAGTCCGCTGCGGGTGCTGCGTCATTGGCGGAATCTGCCCTTTCTTCTTTGGGCCAATCACACCTTTAAAGACGGTGATGAGACGGTGGCTTTTGAGATACAGGCAGAGGGCAGAAGGATCCTGCTTCTTGGAAGTCTGGCGCTGGATGAGAGGGAGGTTTATCCCCAGGGAGTAGATCTGGTGATCCTGCCCTATTCTGGAAATCATGACCTGGTGGCAGAGGCGGACCGGGTGGTGGAGCGGCTGCGGCCCAAACGCATTCTTCTTTCCCATTTCGATGATGCCTTTCCCCCCATGCCAGCCTGGGGAAGGCTAAGATCATTTGTTTGCAGAGAAGCCGGAAGTGGAACGAAGAGGGGAAAAGGATCCGAACAAAATAGAAGTAAAGATAGAAAAAACTGAGAATAAAAAATAGAAAATTTGGAAAATCTATGCAATAAAAGGCACCTCCTGTGCATTGTACTTATAAAGGGACAAGAAGGAGGTGCTTTTTTTATGAAAAAATACAAGGCAGTAAGCGCAGTAGGAATACTTTTGGGAATCGCAGTTTGCGTGCTGATCGCTACAACAGGGAAAACGGTAAAGGGAGACGGGGGAATGGAACCTCTGAAGGCAACGCTGCTGAAGGTGGGAAAGGCGGATGCCATCATCCTCCAATGCCAGGATCATACCATGGTGATGGACGCAGGGGAGGAAGAAGATGGGGAGGAGATCATTCAGTTTTTAACCAATCAGGGCATTTCCAAGGTGGACACTCTGTTAATCACCCATTTTGACCAGGATCATGTGGGGGGAGCGGACACACTGGTGGAGACGCTTTCGGTGGGAGAGGTTTTTTTGCCGGATTATGAGGGAAACAGCACAGAGTATGTAGACTTTATAGCCGCGCTTCAGGAGAAAGAGATTACACCAAAACGGTTGCGGGAGCCAATGGAATTTATGCTGGGGGACGCACAGGTGCTGGTGGAACCGCCGGCGTCCTATGAAACTTTGGTGGAGGGAGCGGAGATGGATAATAATTTTTCTCTGATTACGACCATTGTTCATGGTGAAAACAGACTGCTGTTTACCGGGGATGCAGAAAAACAGAGGATCCGGGAGTGGATACAGGGGAAAACGGCTGTGGACTGTAATTTTCTGAAAGTACCTCATCATGGAGTGTATAACACCGCACTGCAGGAGCTGCTGGATCGGACGTCGCCGGAGTATGGGGTGATCTGCTCTTCCAACAAAAATCCGGCAGATGTACAGACACTGGAGCTTTTAAAGGGAAGGAACTGTTCCGTATTTCAGACGAAGGATGGAAATGTAACGGTGGTCAGTGATGGAGGCTGTCTGGAGGTTCACCAGCAGCTGGAACGTTAGGGGGGGGAGCATTATGGCACAGGCTGTTTTTAACCGTTATGAAAAGAAGTATCTGATGCCGGAGCCTGTTTATCAGGAGCTGAGATTCCGGTTGGCGCCCTATATGCAGACAGACCAATACGGCCTTCATACCATCTGCAATATTTATTATGATACCCCGGGATATGATCTGATCCGCCGTTCCATAGAAAAACCGGTCTATAAAGAAAAACTGCGGCTGCGCAGCTATGGGATTCCCACGTTAGATTCTCCTGTTTTTTTAGAGATTAAGAAAAAGTATCGGAAAGTAGTAAATAAGCGGAGGATTCAGCTGACACTGCAGGAGGCTTACGATTATGTTGAGCGAGGGATTCAGCCGGCTCAGGGAGGAGATTATGTTGAGCGAGGGATTCAGCCGGCTCAAAGCTGCAAATATGCGGAGCATGGGATCCGCTCGGCACAGGATCGGCAGATACTTCAGGAGATTAATTTTTTCCTGTATCGTTACCCGCTGATGCGGGGAATCTATCTGGCCTATGACCGGACTGCGCTGTTTGGAATGGAGGATCCGGAATTTCGGGTCACTTTTGACCAGAGGATCCGCAGCAGAAGATCTTTTATGGGGCTGGAGAATGGAGATTACGGGGAGCTGCTGCTTCCGGAGGGCTATTACCTGATGGAGAGCAAAGTGCTGGGAGCTACGCCTTTGTGGTTTACAGAGATTTTGTCGGAGCTTGAGATCTATCCGGTGTCTTTTTCAAAATATGGCAATGTTTACAAAAAGGAACACGGAGTCTTTGATCTGGAACAGATGATGATACACAGAAATGAAAATTGGGAAGAGAATAGGAGGAGACAGGTATGTTGACCAGTATTTTTCATGCAGGAACATTTTCTATAGAGGCAGTGGCTGCGGCAATGGCAGCAGCATTGATCCTGGGTATTGCGATTGCCCTGTTTTACAAATCATCAGAGAGTCACCTGGGGAGTTTTGTGGTCATTCTGGCAGTTCTGCCGCTGTTGGTCATGGCAATCATCATGATCGTCAATGGCAATCTGGGAACTTCTGTGGCAGTGCTGGGAGCTTTTGGTCTGGTGCGTTTCCGCAGCGCTCCGGGAACGGCAAGAGAAATTGGGTTTATCTTTTTTGCCATGGCGGTGGGCCTGGCGGTAGGAATGGGATTTCTGACCCTGGCGGCATTGATTACCGTAGTTGTGGGATTTGCCATTCTGCTTCTGGAAAAAACGCATTTCGGAAGCAGCACTTCCAGAGAGCGGGAGCTTCGAATCACAATTCCGGAAGATCTGAATTATACGGGGATTTTTGAGGATCTGTTTCAGGCATATACCAGGTTTGCCCGTTTAGAGCGGGTGAAAACCACCAATATGGGAACCATGTTTGAGCTTTCCTATCGAATCGAGATGAGAAATATGAAACAGGAGAAGGAATTTATTGACCAGCTTCGCTGCAGAAACGGGAATTTGTCCATCCTCCTGGGGCTTGTTCAGCATGATAAAAATGAGTTATAATAAAGAAAAATATTTTCAGTGTGAAAAATTTTGCCGGGAGCTGTGAGAGGAAAGGTAATATGCTGATATTTGCTGCTGTGGCTTATGACAGACCACAGGAAAAAGAAACGATCTTCATAGAGGAAACGATATTTTACCGTATCGGTGCAGGGGATAAGACGGCTTTTTGTGAGCTGTATGAGAAAACCAGAAATGCTGTGTTTTCCTATGCCCTTTCTCTGCTGTGCAACAGAGAGGATGCCGAGGACGCTATGCAGGAGACGTATCTGAAAATTCGCAGTGCAGCCCACCTTTATCAGCCTATGGGGAAGCCAATGGCATGGGTATTTACCATTGCCAGGAATGTATGCATGATGAAATTCAGACAGAGAAAGCATTATTCCGGGGTTTCTCTGGATGAGATCAGAGAGGATATTGACTGCAGTGACATTGAAGATCGGGAGGACCGGATCGTTTTGGAGACGGCTTTTCATATCCTGTCCCGGGAAGAATGTCAGATCATTGTTCTGTATGCAGTGTCAGGACTAAAGCACAGAGAGATCAGCGAGTTGCTGTCGATCCCCCTGTCAACCGTTTTGTCAAAGTATAACAGAGGAATTAAGAAGCTGCGTAAACAGCTGGAGGAGAGATTATGAAAAAGGTAACAGACTCCTATATTCAAGACCATATCAAAAAGGCAGTTGTGAATCTTGTGCCGAATCAGGCAGAGAATCTTTGGAAACGGACGGTGGAGAAAGCTGCTGGCGATGAGTGGTATTTGGACGGACTCAGAGGCGGGAAGGTGAAAGACCGGAAAGGAGGAGCCAGGAAGGTGATCAAATACGCTTCTTCTCTGGCAGCCTGCCTGGCATTGTGCCTTTTGACATATTACATGGTCAGTCTGCGGGTGGAAGCTACTGTGTATCTGGATGTAAATCCCAGCGTTGCCCTGGATGTGAACCGCCGGGAACGGGTTCTGCAGGCAAAGGCAAACAATGCGGACGGTCAGGCAATCTTAAAGGATATGGATTTGAAAAATACGGATCTGGATGTGGCGGTGAACGCAATTTTAGGCTCTATGGTACGGCATGGATATTTGAATGAGGAACAGCGCATAGTGCTGCTTTCTGTAGAGGGAAACAATCGGAAAAAGGCGGAAGATATCAGGGGGCGTTTATCCGGCGAGATCAGTATTTGCATGGACTCCCTCCTGGGCAGCGGCACAGTGCTGGATCAGGAGATCCACAGGGATAATGAGTTGGAGGAATTGGCAGGAAAATATGGAATTTCCATGGGCAAGGCAGCTCTTTTACAAAAGCTGTGTGCAGCGAATCCCGGGCTTGATCTTGAAAAGCTGACAAAAATGTCTATCCGTGAGCTGGCAGAATATTTAGAGGAATGGGATATTGATCTTGAAGAGTATGTCAATTACACTGGCAGAGGTCTCCAGGAGGAGCAGGAGAAAGCAGCGGAAGATGAGCTGGATGCCTATAATAAAATCATAGATGCTCAGTTAAAACTCCTTCGTTTAAAGGAAGAACAGCATGACTATGAAAGAGAGCTGGCTGATAAACAGAAGGGTGTTGCCGACCTCGAAGCAAAGCTGGCTGAGTTAGGTCTGGATGACAGTATTGAGGCTCAAAAGAAGCGTCTGGAGTTAGAGGAAGAACTTGCCGCTAAGAAAGATGAGCTGGATGAATTTCAGCATGACAAGAACATCTCTGACCAAGAACAGGCGTTAGAGGACGAAAAGGAAGCCTTTGAAGAAAAGCAACAGGCAATCATTGATGGTACCCAAGCTCAGAAGGATGCCTACAATGAGATGATAGATGCTCAGATTGAAGGTATTCGTGATGCAAAAGAAGCCTTTGACGAATCCATCCAGGCACAGTTGGATGCACTGGCAGACCAGAAAGACCAGACACAGGCTTATTATGATACGCAGCTTGCATCTTTACAGCGTAACTATGAGGCTGACAGAGCTTCCAGAGAGCAACGTAAGGCTGAGTTGGATAAGCAGATCAACGACACTG
>CAJLNC010000100.1 GCA_905207905.1 uncultured Lachnospiraceae bacterium
GAGGCAGAATGAAAAAACCGGAAGGCACCCCGGGAAGGCAGACCTTTGGTGGAACCGCTCTATGATCTGGAGGATGCCCAGGGAGCCATCTCCTGTTTTGTAAGATGTGAGTATGGGGAGGAACGGATCATTGCCGATGGAATCCGGGTGCGGTTTACGGATGCGGGGCATCTTCTGGGCTCTGCGTCTATTGAGGTCTGGATTAAGGAAAACGGAGTGGAGAAAAAGCTGCTGTTTTCCGGTGATATCGGAAATAGTAATCAGCCTTTGATCAACGATCCTGTATATCCCACGGATGCAGACTATGTGGTGATGGAATCCACCTATGGAGACAGAAGTCATGAGATACCCACAGATTACGCTACAGAGCTGGCGAAGGTGATTCAGAGAACCTTTGACCGGGGCGGAAATGTGGTGATTCCCTCCTTTGCAGTGGGCAGAACCCAGGAGATGCTGTACTTTATCAGGAAGATTAAAGAAGAACATATGGTGAAGGGACATGACTATTTTGAGGTTTGGGTGGACAGTCCCCTGGCTATAGAGGCTACCAGTATTTTTAGGAAGCGGATGTACAGTGATTTTGATGAGGAGGCCACAGAGCTTTTAAATCAGGGAATCAATCCCATTGGATTTACCGGGCTGCGTACTTCCATCACCAGTGATGAATCCAGGGGCATTAATTTTGATCCAAAGCCGAAGGTGATTCTCTCTGCCAGCGGCATGTGCGATGCAGGGCGGATTCGTCACCATCTGAAACATAATCTGTGGAGACCAGAATCAACGATCCTTTTTGTAGGCTATCAGGCGGTTGGAACTCTGGGCAGGACTTTGCTGGAGGGAGCCAGTCAGGTAAAGCTTTTTGGAGAAGAAATTGAGGTAAAGGCAGAAATCTGTCGTTTTTCCGGTATCAGCGGCCATGCGGACAATCAGGGACTGATCCGGTGGATTTCTTCTTTAAAGGAAAAACCGGAGATGGTATTTGTTACCCACGGGGAGGATACGGTGTGCCAGCTGTTTCGGGATCGGCTGGAGAAGGAGTTGGGCCTGATGGCCAGCGCCCCTTATTCTGGCTGGGTATATGATCTGACGGAAGGCAGGTATGCAGTGCAGACAGAGCCTGTCCGCATTAAGAAGGAAGTGAAGTTGGAGGGCGCATCCAAAAAGGCTGCAGGTATTTTTGCAAGATTGATGGAGGCAGCACAGCGTCTGATGGAAGTAGTAAAGAAAAATGAAGGCGGAGCGAACAAGGATCTGAAGAAATTTACGGAGGAGATCCAACGTCTCTGCGATAAATGGGAGAGATAAAATAGGTGATAAAAACAAGTAAAGCGCTGATCTTTGCAGCAGCTGTCAGCATCGCAGCCCTTTCCATAGGGGGCTGCGGGATGCTGGAGGCAGCGGCAGTGAAAACCGGTATGGGGGAAAGCCCATACTATCAGTTGGGAGATACCTGGTGGGATCATGGGGATATTGAGGAGTATTATTTCAATCAGATTCCCAGCGAGCTGAATGAGATTTACCGGGAGCTGTATGAGCGCCTGAAGAATTATGAGGATTCCGCAGATTTATATGCTTCCGTGTCTGCAAAGGATTTTTGGACGGCCTATTACAGTGTGCTGGCAGATCATCCTGAGTTTTTCTGGGTGGGAACCAGCGCGCAGATCAAGGAATCTGCCCTCACCAGAAAGGTGGTCGGTTATGAGATCAGCACTACTGTGGAGAAGAAAAACAGAGATCATTTAAGGGCTTCTCTGGAAGCTGCGGCAGACGAATGTATTGCAGGAATCAGTTCGGAGGCTTCTGATTATGAGAAGATCAAATATGTATATGAGTATCTGATCAACACCACAGATTACGATGCGGGAAGTCCCAACAACCAGAATATCCAGAGCGCTCTTCTTGGACATAATTCTGTCTGCGCCGGTTATTCCAAGGCATTTCAGTATATTCTTCACCGCATGGGGATGTTCTGTACCTATGTTACCGGGAAGACAACGGACGGCAGCGATCACGGCTGGAATATGGTTCGGATCGACGGAGTGTATTACCATGTGGATGTAACCTGGGGAGATCCGGTATTTGTAAATGCAGGGGCAAAGGATTCCTCCTCTGTGATGAATTACAACTACCTTTGCTGTACGGATGAGGAGATCTATCAGACGCATATTCCGGATGTGGAGGTTCCTCTTCCGGAATGTACGGATGACAGCTATAATTACTATAAGCGAAATAATCTGTACTATGACAGCTTTGACTATAATACGATTTACAATGCCCTGATGAATTCGGTATGGGCAGATCAGCCGTATATTGTGATGAAATTCGGCAGCCGGGAGGCCTATGATTCCGCCAGATATGAGCTGTTCGAGAATGGGATGCTCAACGATGCAGGCCAGTACCTGATGGAGGTGTATGGAGCCAGCAGCTGGAATTACCGATATCAGACAGATGATGATTTTTACCTGATCACTGTTTTCTGGAAGTCCTAGGGGCAGAATCCTGGAAAACAGCGAAAAAAGAAAGCAGGAGGAAGATACATGGAAGAGCTGAGAGAGCTTCTGGAAGAATTAATAGGAGAAACTCTTTTCAATATGGTGTTCAGCGGAGTGAAACGTCCGGAGGCGGCCCGGAAGATCAGGGTCCGTCCGGTACGGATCAAAGGGCAGATACTCTATCAGGTTGCTGCCTGGGATGGAAAAAAGGAAAAGCACAGCAATCTGACTGCCTCTGAGTTGAAGGAGGCTGCTCTTGAATGGATGAAGCAGGACTATAAGCAGCTTCAGGCAGATACCACCGCTATGACTGCTTCTGTTCTGGTGAGTAAAAAGGGGAAGGTAACGATAAAAAGGCGCGTTCTTACAGTACAGCGTCCTGCGCAGGAATTATCCCACAATAGGAAGAAGCGATACCTATTGGAAGAAGGCAGACCCGTTCCCTTTTTGGTGGAGCTGGGAGTCATGACTTCTGAGGGAAAAGTAATAAACGGAAAGCACGATAAGTTCCGGCAGATTAACCGGTTTCTGGAATTTATTGAGGATATCTGTCCCTGTCTGCCAAGAGGCCGGGAACTGACTATGATTGATTTTGGCTGCGGAAAGTCCTATCTTACCTTTGCCATGTACTATTATTTTCATGAGATACAGAATCTGGATGTAAGAATCATTGGTCTGGATCTAAAGGAGGATGTGATCGAACACTGCAGCAGACTGGCAGAACAGTTTGGATATGAGAAGCTGCAGTTTTTGACCGGGGATATTGCGGATTATGAGGGAGTAAGCCAGGTGGATCTGGTGGTGACCCTTCATGCCTGCGATACTGCCACGGATTATGCTCTGGCTAAGGCGGTGGCCTGGAATGCCCGGGCTATTCTTTCTGTGCCCTGCTGTCAGCATGAATTAAACGGACAGATTCAAAATGAGCTTTTGCAGCCAGTACTCCAATACGGGCTGTTGAAGGAGCGGATGGCGGCGCTGATCACGGACGGCCTGCGGGCTTCTCTTCTAGAGCAGCAGGGATATGAGGTGCAGGTGCTGGAGTTTATTGATATGGAACACACTCCGAAAAATATATTGATCCGGGCAGTGAAGCATTCTGGAAAGCCGAAAAAGATCCTTCCGGAAAAGAAAGGAATTGCCGGAATGGGAGAAAGCCTGGAGAAAAAGCGGGAGCGTCTGGATGGCTGTATGGAATTTTTAAAGGTGAAGCCTACTTTGGATAAACTGTTAAGGCAGGAGCAGGCCTTTAGCGGCAAAACCGGAAAATACGGGGAGTGAAATCTGGAATCCATCCGGAAGACAGTGCAGGGGAGGCATATTGCGCAGGCTGCTGTTTTCTGCTAGAATGTTTTTGAAATCTGGAATAGAAAATAGGAAATTTACAGAAAAATGATTCGTAGATCGCAGGATGCTGCAGAAGGTCAGATGGTATCTGAAAGGCAGCAGATCGCCGCAGTTGGGAGATTGAGCAAAAGATGAAGGAAAAAATGAAGAAAATCAGGAATGTGGTTTTACATACGGCGTTTCTGGCAGCCTTATTTTTGGGAGCCGTGGCAGTGTTTAGCCGTATGATCAATCAGGTGGCTCCGGATGTGGCGGAGACCATGCCGAACACCACCTTTCCTTTGGTATATATGCAGCAGGACGGAATGAATTTTAACTGTTTAAGCGGATATGCAAGGGAGATGAATCCCTCTTATATTCGGGACAGCATTACGCCCTTGTCTTCGAATCGGGAGTTGGATATTCAGATCCAGTCCTTTAATACATCCATAGACAGTGTATCTTATGAGGTTACCACCCTGGATGGGGCAAAGACATTGGAAAACACCAAGGTGGTAAAGCTTCAGGAGGAAAATGATACTCTGAACACTACCCTGCAGCTTCAGAATAAAATGCTGATGAACCAGGAGTATATGCTGAAATTAAAGATTACTTCCGGAGGGCGGAATATCTATTATTACACCCATGTTCTGCTGGCGGATGGGCTTCATACGAAGGATTATCTGAACTATGTCAGCGGATTTTATGATAAGTGTGTGAATAAGACAGATCTGAATTCTGTGGGAACTGCGGTGGAACCGGATGAGACTACGGATGCAGAGTCCACTCTGGCTTTTATGGATATCCATGACAGCGTTCCTCAGCTTACCTGGGGGGAGTTAAATCCTCAGATTTATTATAAGCCTACTCCCAAGATCAAGGAGATTAATGGGAATACAGCCACTCTTACCATGGAATACCGGATTGCAGCAGTGAATGAATCCGGGGTGACGGAAGTATTCAATGTGGATGAGTACTATCGGGTGCGCTACACGGACAGCCGTGTCTATCTGCTGAATTTCGAGCGTACGACCGATGAGATTTTTAATCCGGAAAATGATGCCATCACCGAGAAAGGGATTAATCTTGGCATTACAGATAAGGAGATTGAGTTTGCCTCTGACAGTAAAAACCGGGTGGTGGTTTTTGTCCAGGAAGATGAGCTTTGGTCCTATGATATTAACAGCGGAAAGCTTACGCAGATTTTTTCCTTCCCTCAGAAAGAAAATATGGATTTCAGAGATTTTCAAGATCAGAGTGATATTCAGATTCTGCAGGTCAATTCCCAGGGAGATGTGTGGTTCACGGTGAACGGCTATATGAACCGGGGCAACCATGAGGGAGAAAATGGAGTGGCGGTTTACTATTTTGAAGCTGCCTCCGCCATGGTGGATGAAAAGATCTTTCTTGCATCCATGGAAAGTCCGGAGCTTTTGATGCGGGATGCCCAGAGCCTTTCTTATATTTCGGAGGATGGTTCCAGATTTTATATTTTTCTGGAGGGAACAGTTTATCAGGTGGATTTAAATGCCAGAACTTACGATTCTGTGGTGACAGGAGTGATGAACAATACCTATGCAGCTTCCGATTCCGGAAGATATTTCGCATGGCTAAAAGAGGGCGGAGAGTATGATGCTCAGGTTCTGAATGTGATGGATCTGGAAACCGGCAGCCTGCGGGAAATTACCTGTGATGCAAACGAACGGATTCGCCCTGTGGGATTTATGAAAGAGGATTTGGTCTATGGCGTGGCACTTACCACGGACATCAATGTGGAGCATGGGGGCAATGGGATTTTTCCCATGTACAAGCTGGTGATCCAGGACCAGGAGGGCAATACGGTAAAAACTTACCAGCCGGGAGACAGTTACGTTACAAAGACCAGTCAGGCGGAAAATATGATGACTCTTACCAGAGTGGTGAAAACTGGGGAAGGATATACGGAGGGTACGGAGGATCATATTGTCAACACAGACACTCAGGAAGCAGTGTCCATGGGAACTGCCACTCAGACTACCAGCCGCAAACAGACGGAGGTGCTTCTTCGGGTGGGAACAACGCTTTCCAACAAGACGCCTCAGGTGGTGCGCAGCAAGATTATCACCTATGATACTTCCAGAACCCTGGAGATTCCCGTGAATCAGGAGCGGCAGCAGCTCTACTACGTGTATGCTTCCGGTCATCTGGACAGCATTTATACCTACCCCAATGAGGCCATTGTCCGGGCAGATGAGAAAGTGGGCGTTGTGGTGGATACAAAGCAAAACTATGTATGGGTGAGAGGAGACAGGCCCACAACTGCGGATATCTCCCTGGAGGATGTTCCCGCAGCTTTCACAGCAGGAACTATGGATATGGGAGAGCTTCAGAACACTTCTGGCAAGTCACTGATGGATCTTACTGGATGTACTCTGGACCAGGTACTGTATTTTGTAAGCAAAGGCAGACCGGTTCTGGCTAAGACAGCCAGCGGCCCGGTATGTATTGTGGGTTACGATGAATTTAACACTCACCTCTTAAAGCCAGGGCAGGCAGAGTGGGAATACTATGGAATCCAGGACAGCACCAAGCTGTTTGAGGATTCTGGAAATATGTTTATCAGTTATGTGGAGTAAAAGAGAAAAACAGCTGAATGGAATGGCAGAAAGAATGATTCAGAAGGCTGTCGCAGCATACAGATTTTGGTGAATTTTCGGTGGGTTTTCCGCAGAAAACAGGTTCGTTTTTGATGGAAGATCACCGGAAAACGTATCACCGAAGGTATGCGGCGGCAGCCTTCTTTTCTTGTGAATTTTTTTTATTCCTTTCCACTTCTTTTCTTTCTCTCTGCCTCCACAGAAGGATATTTTTCAATGTTTGTGTGGGGGATGGCTTCAGCGGCAGTCATTTCACTGAGAAAATTGTCTACGGAACCAAACTGGAGGTAGCTCATAAGAGACAGGATTTTGGGGATTTCTTCCAGCTTATTCTTATCCAGAAGGAGTTTTCTTGCCCCATTTAGGGAACTGTTTCCTGCCCTGTGGATTTTTTCCAAAGGAATGTCCGGATACATTCCAATGGTGACGGCGGAGTGTTTGTCAATGTGAGTGCCAAAGGCTCCTGCCATATAGAGCGTTTCCACATCCTCCATTTCAATGCCGATTTCCTGAAGAAGAATCTGGATCATAGTGCAGGCGGCGGCCTTTGCCTTTAAAAATTCTGCAATATCACTTTCGTAGAACCACAGATTCGGGGCATAACACACACCATACTCCTGTCGGTCTTCCTGCCAGGCGATTTTGTCAGACTGTTCTGGCAGGAATCGTCCCTTGGTATCGATCCATCCATTTAAATATAATTCTGCGATCATATCTGTGATGCCGGAGCCGCAGATACCAACGGGAGGTGCATCATCGATGGTGGACAGTGTAAAGGTATTGTCATTGAGATGAACCTTAGAAACAGCTCCCTTGGCTGCCCGCATTCCGGTCTGTATGGCTTCTCCCTCCAGGGCTGGGCCGGCGGCTCCGGCTCCGGCAATCAGGAAGTCCCGATTGCCGATCACCAGCTCTCCATTGGTTCCAACATCAAAAAACAGCTGGATCTGTTCCCGGTGATAAATATCCACATCCATCAGTCCGCTGATAATATCCCCTCCCAGATAGTTGGCTCTGGCGGGGATGCAGTATACCATTCCTGAGATGGAAATCTGAAGCTCCCTGGCAGAGCAGAAGCCGATCTGATCGGCCCACACAGCGTAGGGAGAAGAAAAAACGGGGAAGGGATCTATGCCTGCAAGAAAGTGGATCATGGCATTATTCCCGGATATTACCATGTAACTGCAGTTTTTTCCTTTGATTCCGGTCCGGGATTCCAGAAGAGAGATCCCCTCAGAAATGCTGTCTATCGTTAATCTTCGGAGTTCTTCCAGATGTTCCGGCTGATCCTTTGCGTAGAAGATCCTGGATAAGATCTCCAGTCCCCGTTCCCTCTGACGATTTCGGACACTGGTTTGTGCCAGTACCTTTCCGGTGTGGCAGTTTACCAACTGCATGACTACTGTGGTGCTTCCAAGATCTACAGCCAGTCCGTAAACTTCCTGCTCATGGTTTCCGGGCTCTGCATTTGTGATAAGCCATCGGGTCTCGTCCCAACACAGCGTTACGGTAACGTTCCAGTTTTCCCGGGGGCAGATCTGCTCCAGCTGGCGCATGACGGAAAGGGTCATTTTTACAGGTTCCTTTGTTTCCTTTAATGCTTCCAGAATCCGTACCTGAGCAGATCTGGAATCTTCTTCTGTGGGTGGCTTCAAAGCAAGATATTTTTTTTGACAAAGAGCCGTCTTCATGGGGCACCTCCATTTTCATAGAATCTACAATTGTATTTCAGCGGCAATGCGATAAGCGGCCGCATTTGTGTGCGGGTATTTAGCGAATGCTAAACGACATTTTAATTCAAATGGAAGAGATTTGCAATTCTGGAATACAAGGAAAAAGAAAACACTTCCAAGCCGTGTTTTCCACAGTCTGGAAGTGTTAAAAAGCATTCGATTACGCCTCTATCTGGCGAAAAATATGGGATTTATAGCGGTCCAGTGCAAGAAGCAGGATCGTTCCCATCACTCCGCAGGATACGATCTCTCCCAAGCCTACTGTGAGCATCATAAAGGGAATGGGCAGGTTTATTCCATATCCGTAGAATAATACAAAGGGAACCACCAGGATATTTGCCGCGATCGGCGGCAAGGGAACCAGAAACTTATGCTTCCGGAGCAGCCAGGAAAATACGGCGGCAGCCAGAGTAGCAAGGCTTCCGCAGATCACATCCAGCAGAATGGCTCCACCCAGGAAATTTCCGATAAAGCAGCCGATAAACAATCCGGGAATGGCAGCTGGAGTAAAATAGGGAAGAACTGTCAGCGCTTCCGCAATCCGGATCTGAACTTCTCCGAAGCTTAAGGGTGCAAAGACGAAGGTTAACACCACATAGATGGCTGCAATAGCAGCGGCCTGAACCATAAATACTACTTTTTTGTCTCTCATATTCAATTATCTCCTTTAGTTTTGTTTTACGAGTGGAAGGTCACGAACACTCGATTCATTTTCG
>CAJLNC010000101.1 GCA_905207905.1 uncultured Lachnospiraceae bacterium
GCGGGAATTCATAGTCACCCGGACAACCTCCGTCTGACCCATCAATTCCCGCAGATCCTCCTGAAGCACAAGCCCTGGAAACACATCATAAAAGGCTTTTGCCATGATTATTCACTCCAGTTTTCCAATTCCTTCCGCAAAGCTGTAAGAAGCTGATCCTCCGGCACTTTGCGAATCACCTCTCCCTTTTTGATAAGAAGTCCTTCCCCTTTTCCGCCGGCAATGCCAATATCTGCTTCCTTGGCTTCCCCAGGCCCATTTACTACACAGCCCATCACAGCCACCTTCAAATTCAGAGGAATGTCCGCTACCATCGTTTCCACCTGATTAGCCAGACCAATCAGATCAATCTGCGTGCGCCCGCAGGTAGGACAGGATACCACCTCAATACCGCCGCTGCGAAGTCCCAGGGTCTTTAAAATCAATTTTCCTGCCTTCACCTCTTCCATAGGATCTCCGGTGAGAGAAACCCGAATGGTATCCCCGATACCCTGAGACAAGATGATGCCAAGCCCTACGGAAGATTTGATGGTTCCTGACAGCAGCGTTCCCGCCTCTGTAATACCCACATGAAGAGGATACTCTGTCTGAGAGGCAATCAGCTCATGAGCCTTGGCGCACATCAGAACATCTGAAGACTTAATACTGATCACCAGATTATCGTACCCCATATCTTCAATCCCGGCCACCTGCTGCAAAGCGCTCTCCACCAGTCCCTCTGCTGTGACGCCGGAATATTTCTCCAGGATTTCCTTCTCCAGGGAACCGCTGTTTACCCCTACACGAATGGGAATGCCTCTCTCCTTGGCAGCAGAGACCACGGCCAACACCCGTTCTCTGCTGCCGATATTTCCCGGATTGATCCGGATCTTATCCGCACCGTTTTCAATGGCAGCAATGGCCAGTTTATAATCAAAATGAATGTCCGCCACCAGCGGAATGGAGATCTGGTTCTTGATCTCCTTCAACGCTCTGGCCGCCTCCATGGTAGGCACAGCGCAGCGGATAATCTCACAGCCGGCTGCTGCCAGCCGATTGATCTGAGCCACTGTGGCCTCCACATCCTCTGTCCTTGTATTGGTCATGGACTGAATCAGAATGGGGCTGCCCCCTCCAATCACTTTATCTCCGATATGAATTTTTCTAGTACAATCACGAAACATATGCATCCTCCATTTTCCGAAACTGTCAGTCAACTGCTACTCGGAAGGCTCCGCAGGGATAAACACCCGGCTTAAGGCAGGATCTGCCTCCCGCTTTGCCCGTTCTCTGGCTTCCTCGCAGAAATAAGCCTGCGCCCCCAAAAGAGCCTTTCCCCTCTTATCAATCTTCTCATATACATTGTCCGAATTCAGCTCATGAGCTTTTAAGGTATCTGCCAGCTGAATATCCAGAATATGCTTTACTTCCTCTTTCAAATCCGGATCCTCCACCGGGAACAGAATCTCCACTCGTTTATCCAGATTCCTGGGCATCCAGTCCGCGCTTCCCATGTAGACCTCCTCCTGATCGCCGTTTTGGAAATAAAAGATCCGGCTGTGTTCCAGAAAAGTACCTACCAGAGAGCGCACGGTGATATGTTCACTCACTTTTGGAATTCCTACCTTGAGGCAGCAGATGCCGCGGATAATCAGATCAATCTTTACCCCTGCGGCAGAGGCCTCATACAGCGCTTCTATAATCTCCCTGTCGCAGAGAGAATTCATCTTTGCCACAATCCTGGCCGGCCGTCCTGCCCTGGCATGATCTGCTTCCCTCCGGATCAGCATAAGGAATTTATTCCGCAGCCAAATGGGAGCCAGCACCAGACGGTTCCACCGCTTTGGCTCCGAATATCCGGACAGCATATTAAACACAGCCGTTGCATCCTCTCCAATCACTTCCGAACAGGTCATGATACCGCAGTCGGTATACAGCTTGGCAGTGGAATCGTTATAATTTCCTGTACCCAGATGAACGTACCGCCGAATCCCATCCTCCTCTCTGCGTACCACCAGAGTAATCTTGCTGTGGGTCTTTAAACCCACCAGACCGTAAATTACATGACAGCCCGCTTTCTCCAGCATCTTGGCCCAAATAATATTGTTCTCCTCATCAAATCTGGCCTTCAGCTCCACCAGCACGGACACCTGCTTGCCGTTCTCCGCAGCCTGCGCCAGGGCAGCCACAATAGGCGAATGACCGCTGACCCTATACAACGTCTGCTTGATAGCCAGTACCTGTGGATCCTTTGACGCTTTCCGCACAAAATCCACCACCGGATCAAAGCTTACATAAGGATGATGCAGGAAAATATCTTTTTTCCGAATAGCGGCAAAAATATCCGGCTCTTCCATCAGCGCCGGTATGGGCTGAGGCTTGTAGGGCGGTGTTTTTAAATGATCAAATCCCTCCATCCCATACATCTTCATCAGAAAAGTGAGATCCAAAGGACCATTGATCGAATAGATCTCCTCTGACTTTACTGCAAACTCTTTTTTCAGGATCTTCAGCAGTTTTTCATCCATCTTATCCTCGATCTCCAGACGAATCACCTCGCCCCATTGCCGCTTCTTTAACTGCTTCTGGATCTCTTTTAAAAGGTCTGAGGCCTCATCCTCATCAATGGTCAGATCCGCATTCCGCATGATCCGGTAGGGATGAGCGCTCACCACATCATAATTTAAAAACAGCTTCTCAATATTCCGCTCAATCACTTCTTCCAGCAGGATGCCTGCACGCTTTCCCGGCTCCTTCCCCGGAAGCTCAATCACTCTGGGAAGTACTGCCGGAACCTGAACTGTGGCAAATTCTGCTTTTTCCTTAGCTCCCTTTTTTGAGATCAAAGCGCCGATATTCAAAGTTTTGTTTCGAATCAGGGGAAAGGGCCTGGAAGAATCCATGGCCATAGGAGTCAACACTGGATATACATTCTCCTCAAAATACCGGTCCACATACGCGCTCTGCTCTTCTGTCAGGGACTCATGGGCCGTCACCATCTCCCATCCTGCGTTTTTCAGGCTGGGAAGCAGCGATCGGTTGTAGGTAGAGTACTGAAGTCCCACCAGATGGTGAGCTTTCTCCTGAATCTTCTCCAGCTGTTCCTCCGGTTTCATTCCGGAGATATCCGGCTTTGCGTATCTGGCATGAACCATATCTTTTAAAGAAGCCACCCGGATCATAAAAAACTCATCCAGATTGGAGGCCGTGATACTTAAAAACTTCAACCGTTCAAAAAGAGGATTGGTCTTGTCTCTGGCCTCACCTAAAATACGCATATTAAAATCCAGCCAGCTTAATTCCCGGTTGGTGTAATATTCCGGTTTTGTGTAATCTATGGATGCCATCTTCCCTTCCTCCTATATTTTCTTTTTCTGTTTAATCACCGGATGCACATTGAACACTTCTTCAAAAAACTCTACCTTTTCCTCCAGGGTTCCCTTTTCCAGCGTTAGATCTTCCTGCGTATTTACCACAATCGCCAGAGTATCCTCCCGCAGAGTCACTGTAAAATCCCGGCACTTCTGTTTATGGCTCCGGTCCAGGGCATTGGCCACCCGCAAAATGGCGGTAAGCTTGGCAATCACCAGATACTCTTCACGGCTCACATAACTGGCAGCTGCCAGCTCATCATAATAGCAAAATTCCAGCGTATTGAACCGCACCACATTGGCAATGATCTTCCGCTCAGCATGGGACAGACCGATGATCTCCGTTGCCATAATGATATTGTAAGCACACTCTGCCACATCTGCCAGGCTGATATACTTTCCGCAGTTGTGAAGGATCACGGAAACCTGCAAAAGCAGCCGCTCTCTCTGTCCCAATCCATGAATCTTTTTCATTTTATCGAAAATCTGCAGGGTAATATCCTCCAGATTACGGATATGGGGCATATTACTCTTATATCGTTTTGCAATCCCCCTGGCAGCGGCAATAATATCTTCATCAAAACTGTGGTTGGAACGAAGCATCTTGTTTGCCACTGCATAATCGTAACACAGCCCGTCATTCAGGCTGATATCCGGCAGCCAGATCACCTCAGCCCCGGTCTTCTCCAGCAGGCAGCGGCAAAAGATGGCGGAGGAACCCACAAAAGGAGCCGCATCTGCAGAAATCTCAAATTCGCCAGTCAGCTCATCCGGGTTCAAGGACACCAGCTTTGGATACACCTCCATAAACTCCTCCCTGCCTATAATCGGGATGGAAAAGCCATCTTCCTTATTTTTAGTAAGCACCTCCGAAAGCTCATTGTTCAGAAGAATCAAATTTTTGATCTGCCGGTCTTTCTGGTACAGCCTTGCAAAACCATTCATCTCATGCTCCATCAGCTCCAGCACCAGCGCTTCAAAATGCTGGTTGTTTTTTGCCATTGGCATAAACCGTTCTCTGGTGCTCACCTTTCCCATACGGATATTCTGGGTAGTGATCAGCTTGTCATTGTCAAACACAGAGATCTGAACACTGTTTCCACTGATATCTACGATGGCGGTTCCGCTCTGGATAATCGTCTCAAAGGCATTGCTCTCTGAGGCAATGCTCTTATAATCCAGGAAGCGCTGTTCGGAATTGCTTAAGATCTCAATCTTCAGTCCGGTTTGCTTCTCGATGTAATCCCTGGTGATGATCATAGCCCGCAGCTCCCGAAGAGCGCTGGTGGCGCAGAGACGGTAAGCATCTGCCCGATACCCTTCCATCATCCGCTTAAATTCCCGAAGCACCTGGCAAAGCTCTTTCACCTTCTCCACCGCCAGCTGTCCCTTGCTGTAAGCATCCACGCCGAGATTAAGTCTGGTGCTCACACAGTCGATCTCTTTCATTCCCTTTCTGGGAGATACCTGAAAAATTTTCATCTCCGTCTCAGTGGAGCCAATGACAATCGCTGCAAACACTTTCACTGCCATAGTTTACTCCTTTCCCTCCGGTATTCCCAGAAGATAATCGATAAACTGCTGTGCTGTGCGTCCTGACAGGCCTCCATGGCTAAGTTCCCATTTGTTGGCCTCCAAAAGCAGCTCCTCCTCCGGTATCGTCACACCGTGCCGCTTTGCCAGCTCCGTCACAATATTCTGGAACTGTTTTTTATCCGGCGCTCCAAAATAGATGCTGACGCCAAAACGGTAAACCAAGGACAGCTTCTCCTGCACGGTGTCCGAGGTGTGCATATCCTGCCGGATTCCTTCTTTGTCAGAATAATTTTCCCGTATCAAATGACGGCGGTTGGAGGTGGCATAGATCAAAATATTGTCCGGCTTTTTCTCCAGCCCCCCTTCGATCACAGCTTTCAGATACTTATATTCTACCTCAAAATCCTCAAAAGATAAATCATCCATATAGATAATAAATTTGTAATTTCTGTTTTTGATCTGAGCAATAATATCGTTCAGATCCTGAAACTGATGCTTGTACAGCTCAATAATTCTCAGCCCCTGATCGTAATAGCGGTTTAAAATCCCCTTGATACTGGAAGATTTTCCGGTACCTGCATCCCCAAAAAGCAGACAATTGTTGGCCCGCCTTCCCTGGACAAAGGCCTCTGTATTTTCAATGAGCTTTTTCTTTGGGATTTCATATCCCACCAGATCCTCCAGATACACATGAGCTATGTTGGTGATCGGAACGATCCGGGCGCCTTCCTCTGTGTGGTTCACCCGAAAGGCCTTATGAAGCCCGAATTTTCCCACACCGAATTCCTTATAAAACTGCTCCATATTCTGTTTAAACTCTTCCGGCGACTGAGCCTTTGCAAGCGCTGCGCTTAACGTACCGATTCGATCCCGGATCCGCCGGTTAAAGATCTTTCGTTCTCCCTCCGCATTGGCATAATCCGCCACCATAGAATAAATGGAGACTTGAAGCTCCTCCTCGATTTCCTGGAAATCCCAGGAAAACAGCTCCATAAAAATTTCAAAATCATGAAGGGCGATCCGGTTGATGCCTCCCTCCACAGCTCCATGGATCTCACAGGCCTTGCTGTAAGCATTTTCATGATACACCAAAAGATAGGTAAGATAACAGTGCCACAGATTTCCGGAAAATCCATGGGACTCTGCCACCTCGATCAGCTCCTGCATACAGGAAAAATAATCCTTCTGCAGCTGCGCCTTATCATAAGCGGAAAAACAGTAACCCTCACCTTCCTGCTCCCGCTGCTGATCGGAAAATTCCATATTTAAAAGCACCATTTCCAGACGTCCAAGAAGGCTCTCCTCCTCTGTGCGGTATAAAATCAGTTCTCCCAGCTTTCCCATACGATATCTTCCCTCCCGTATTTTTCCGTCCTTTTTATGCGAAGTACCAATTAATAGTTACCTAAAATCTTCATGTTGATGGCCTCTTCCCGAATCCCCCTAAGGGCATTCTTTACGCTGCTGTCATTTAAATTTCCGTCAAAATCAATAAAAAACCGATACTCCCAGTTCCTGCCGATAATAGGTCTGGATTCAATACGGTTCATATTCAGATTATTATAAATAAAATGTGACAGAATGTTGTAAAGGGAACCGCTGCAGTGCGGAGTCTCAAAACAGATGCTGATCTTTCGGGCATCTTTCTGAAAAATTCTCTGATTCGTCACAATGATAAAACGAGTGGAGTTGGCTTCATTAAAGTACACATGGTCTGCCAGTACCTCCAGCCCAAACCGCTTTGCTGCAAAAGCGCTTCCGATGGCCGCCTGATTTTTTTTCTGGTCATCCGCCACCTTTTTCGCTGCCAGGGCCGTATTATCGTAGGGAACCTGACGCCATTCCGGATGAGCATCCAAAAACTGCTCACACTGAGATAATGCCTGGGGATGGGAGTATACTTCTGTAATATCAGAAAATCTGGTTCCCGGCAATCCCATGAGCACATGCTCGCATTTTACCACCTGCTCCCCCACAATATAATTTTCAAAATCCACCAGCAGATCGAAATTGTCCGCCACAATGCCTGCGGAAGAATTTTCAATAGGAAGCACTGCGTAATCTGCCGCCCCTTCTGCAATGGCCTCCATGGCATCCCGGAATCTTTTTACATGAAAGGAATTAACCGCATCTCCAAAGTAGGCGCACATGGCCGCATGGCTGTAGGCCCCCTCCACTCCCTGAAAAACCACCCGGATATTCTCTTTCTCAATCTCATCCACTCCGATAAAGGGCAATCTCCCTGCCACCCCGTTTTTAGTCAGAAGCTGATACTGCTTCTTCCGGCTCATGGACATAATCTGACCAAACAGTTCCGCCACTCCATGGCGATTAAACTCATTGTGGGTCATGGCAGAGAGGGTCTCCAGTTTTGCATGCTCCCGTTCCTTGTCAAAAACTTTCTTTCCTGTATGAATTTTAAACTCCGCCACCTCTTCGCTGATGGCCATTCGCTGCTCAAACAGCTCTACGATTCTGCTGTCAATCTCATCAATCTGATTTCGAAGTTCCAATAAATTTTTCATACGCTGCTCCTCTTCTGCCATACATTTTTTCTCTCTGTTTTTCCGTCTCGTCTTTTCCTCTCAGTTTTTGTCAGCCCCACGGTTTTATTACAAGCCCCCGCCCATTTGGCTCATAGAAATCGAGCGTATCCGTTTTCTCTTACAACAGCCCCGCTGCCTTCTTGGTTTTCTGATGGTGCAGACAATTCCCGAATAAAATCTTCCGTTTTTGGACAAACTGATTACTGTTCACACAACATCATCCCGTCAGGTGGTTTGAGCCAAACCGGGAAACAACCCTATAAATTAGCTATACAGGAGGAACCGAAATGTTTGCTTTCATCAAATGCGGTCTTATCGGATGGGGAATGGAAATTTTGTGGACCGGACTGGGCTCCCTGATCCATGGGGATGGAAAGCTTATGGGCCAGTCCTCCCTTTGGATGTTTCCCATCTACGGCATGGCAGCTCTGATCCTGCCGGCCTATCAGTTCTTAAAGCCTCTGAACATTGTGCTCAGAGGCCTCATCTACATGGTGTGTATCTTTACGGCAGAGTATCTCACAGGTTTCTTTCTCCGCTCTCTGAATCTGTGTCCCTGGGATTACAGCCTGGAACCCTGGAATATCAACGGCCTAATCCGACTGGACTATGCCCCTCTGTGGTTTCTGGCAGGCCTGTTTTTTGAGTGGATGCTGTGCAGAAGCTCCGCCCTGCTTTAGTACAAACAGGCATCATCCGCCAGATCTTCCAGATCAGGCCTTCCGCCGATGTCCTGGGTATTTAATGTTTTTCTCTTAATTCTCTGCTCCTCTGAATTGCGAAGAATATAATCCTTGATCTCCTTGGAATTTTTAATATGGCTCAAAATCATATCCGGATGGGTCACATCTCCGCCAAAACAGTGAACGGTTCCCAGCCCGAACATCCGCTCCAGGATGCTGGTTTCCAGCCGCACATCCAGGATTTTATACATATAGCAATCATTTTCTACTTTTTTAAAAAATCCGCTGTTCATGGTCACCAGCTCTTCTGATACGGTATAGGTCGTAAAAGTCCAGGGAAGTCCCAAAAACAATGTTCTCTTCTTTTCTGTAAAAGCCATTTCAATCCTCCCTTAACTGCAATGCAGTCTCTCTATAATGATAGAATATGATTTCTGGCACAACGATACCTCTGTCACGGTAATCTCGTCACACGCTGCTGTTTCCAACACTCCGGATACTCTGCTTTCATACAGTATCATAAACAGTATAGACCATACGGCACTTAAATGCAAAATAAAATTTTCTAAAATTCTGCTTGAAATTCTTCTGACTTTATTATATGATAGTAAAAATGCCTGAGAGAAATATCATAATTTCTTATAAAAGAGCAGGTATTTATAAGGAGGTTTATATGCGTCATTTAATGAGTCCATTAGACTTCTCCGTCGAAGAGTTAGACAAACTCTTAGACCTTGCAAATGATATCGAGA
>CAJLNC010000102.1 GCA_905207905.1 uncultured Lachnospiraceae bacterium
TACAGTTGGGACACTTGTAAATATGATGGGTTTTCCGATCCTGGGCAATCCGCTTCTCCTTCTGAAATACAGATGCCACCCGCTCCTTGGCCTGCAGGTATTTGGCATTCTCCTGGTACCGCTTCTGGATATTTTTGGAAAACATCCTGAAATACACATAGACCAGCAGAAGCAAAATCACGGTATTCAAAAATCGGAACCTCAGAAACAGATTCAAAACCATCAAAACCAGGGAGGCCCCCAAAATAAATTTTGAAAAATCATCTGTCCCATATCTGCCGGACATAAACCTCATAAACCGTTCCTTCATGAATAAATCCACCTTTCTTCAGGGCATTATAGAAAGTATGGTACCCCCAATCCAGATTTGTGTCAACAATCATAGAACAGAATTCACAGTTTTTTTATAGTTCAGGAACTTCTGCCAGAGGAAACTGAAGTTTTGCCTGGAAGGAATCACCTTCCAGCGTCACCTCAAATCTGCCCTTCATCATCTCCGTAAGACTCTTGGCAATGGAAAGCCCAAGACCGCTGCCCTCTGTATTGCGGCTTAAATCTCCCCGTACAAACCGCTCCTGAAGATCCTGAGCGCTGACCTGTATCCTTTGTCCGGATGTATTCTGAAAAATGATCTCTGCCGCCTGATCTGTCTTTTTCAGTTCCAGCACAACCTTCGTATCCTCCTGAGCATACTTTACAATATTTCCCAGAAGGTTTTCAAAGATTCGCCAAAGCTGCCGCCCGTCTGCCTCCACCAGCAGCGGTTCCTTCTCCAGCTTAAGGACTGCCTCCAGTTTCCGTTCTTCCAGACGCTCTGCAAACTCTCCGTAAGCCTGCTGCAGCATCTGGGAAAGATTCAGCTTCTGAGGGTGAAGTTCAATATTTCCGGTGCTGATCTTGCTGGCTTCGATCAGATCCTCCGTCAATTGCCGGAGTCTCTGAGATTTCTGTTCCAGCACTTTCAGATATTCGGAAGCTTTTGGATTGTTCAGCTCTTCCCGCTTTAACAGATCCACATAATTAATGATAGAAGTAAGGGGTGTCTTGATATCGTGGGATACATTGGTGATCAGCTCTGCTTTGAGCCGCTCATTTTTCAGCATAGAATCCACAGCACTCTGAAGACCGTCTCCCATCTCATTCACCGCCTGAGCCATCGCCAAGCTCTCTCCGGTCAGAAGTCTGGTGTCGATCTTATAGCTTAACTCGCCCTGAGACAGCTGGTTCAGCCCTTCCCAGACGCTCTGCTTGCCCACCTCGCTGCGCATCAGATACAGCAACACCGCCATATCAATGACTACTGCCATCACCACGCCGGCAAAACCGAAAAATCCCAGAAAGAAAATATTTAATGCAAAGAAAATAATATACCCGAGCACCAGACGCTTCGAATTCCTCCTGGCACTGTACACCTGCCGACATCCTAAAATCACTGCATAGCAGACGCTGTTGCTCCACAGCGTCTGGGCCTTGTTCCGCCTCACCAGACTTAAGAAACATGCCAGAAAGATCCAGTATTCTGCCACAAGAATCAGCAGACGGATATTCAGCCCTGTATACAGTCCTGCGTAATAGGAAAGTCCCAGCTGTCCATCCAGCCAGTCTGCCGCAAAATACAAAATGATCCCACCAATCAGGCTCAAGCCCACGGAAATCTCAGTGGGAATCCGGTCAAACCCGCTAAGCAGCGCCTCTTTATCCGGTCCCTTCCTTCCGGTGGTGGCAATGGCTGTTACTATCAGAAAAATCAGCAGCAGAATACAGCAAATCCCGATAATCAGGCTGGCTACTAAAATCGGCTCCCTCTTTTCAAAGGCCCGGTGCAGATCCTGAAGTCCGTCTCCAATCGGATAGGACAAATCTACTGCAATCAGCACTTTTTCCCCTGTGCCCAGAAACCGGGCACCGATAAACCAGTCGGAAGCCTCCTCGTTCATCACATATTCCGAATTGGCCACCATGATATTGAACCTGCGCTCGCCCTCATAGAGAAAGGACAAATCTTCCCGGTTTTCCACCATCCGCTGAGCTGCCGAAAAACTTTTCACCCCCAGGTTGGTGTACCGCTGTCTGGTGGCAGTGTTCTCCACATAATACCCTATATTGCTGGGAGCCTCGCTGTTCTCCTCACCCACCGGATACTCCAGGGCAGCGGTGTACTCCTGATATCTCCTGAAAATATCTCTGCTGGTAATACAGAGCATCTGATAATATTCCAGCAGCGCCAGAGGGGGCGTCACATTCATCCTTGCATAATCCGCAAGACTGCTCCCAGACACTGGCATCACCGTCTCCAGATCAGCGGACTGTGAAAAAAGCTGTCCGCCAATCTCATAATCCGACTTCTGAGAATCCATAAGATCCTGAATAACTTCTTCCATCTGAGACAGCCCGTTTTGATAAAAATCCATCAGATCTTTGATCCGGTAAGTCAAATTCAGGTTCAAACTGGCAGGATCCCTTGTCCCGGAAGCGTACTGACGAATATCCACCTCCTGATTCTCATCATACACTCCCCCCACCTCAAAAAGCTCCCGGTTCTCATCACTTTCAATTTTCTGGCGCACAGTCTGCTCTACCTGCTGAAAAAACACAGAAGTTTCCTCAAAACTCTTTCCCAGCTCTGACAGGCTGAAACTTCCTTCCATCCAATAAAAACCATTGGAAAGGCACAGCAGCAGAATACTCAGCAAAACTCCCTGAAGGATCCAATTAAACCATTTAAAGCCGGTTCTGTACCAGATCTGTTTGATATTCTTCATAAATCGGTGCTCCTTGTTTCCCTTCTGTAAAATACGTCCCAATCTCCGGAAGGTTATGAAATATTCTCAATCTTATACCCAATCCCCCACATTACCTTCAGATACCTGGGATTCTTGGGATCAATCTCAATCTTTTCCCGGATGTGACGGATGTGGACGGTCACGGTATTGTCTGCGCAGAAAGCCTCCTCCTTCCAGATCTGCTCATAGATCTGGTCAATAGAGAACACCTTTCCCTTATTCATGATCAGCAGCAGCAGGATATTGTACTCAATCCTGGTGAGCTTAACCGGCTCCCCATCCACAGTCACTTCCTTGCGTTCATCATTTACCATCAGCCCTCCGGTGCGGTAAACGTGCTCCTCCTCCCTGGCCTCCTGAATGGTGCCAAGAGTGGTATACCGACGGAGCTGAGATTTTACCCTGGCCACCAACTCCAAAGGATTGAAGGGCTTTGTCACATAATCGTCCGCCCCGATATTCAGTCCCAAAATCTTATCGCTGTCCTGAGATTTGGCTGACAGAATGATAATGGGAATGCTGCTCTCCTCGCGGATCTTCAAAGTGGCGTGGATACCGTCCATCTCCGGCATCATCAAATCCAGAATCAAAAGATGGATCTTCTCCTTCTTCATCAGTTCCAGAGCCTGTTTGCCGTCATAGGCTTTGAACACCTGATATCCTTCCTGCATCAGATAGATCTCCACTGCATCAACAATCTCTTTTTCATCGTCACAAACTAAAATATTATACATCTTGCTCCCCCTTGTATCTGCAAAATTATTTTCTGCTCTCCTCCTGGAATCCGCGCTTTTCTTATATTTTTTATGGGGATGCTGCAAAATACTAATCCCGGTGGATTTTCGGTGTGCTTTTTCAAAAAACAGATTCGTTTTCAGAAAAAACACCCGAAAGGGTACCGCCAAAGATGGTTTGCATCATCCCCATAAAGCAAACTGCCCCCGCCGGACCACACAGTTTCTTTCTTTAGTCTAGCAGAGGCAGTTTAAGAACACCCGTAAAAAATTATTAAATTTTCCTTAAGTCCCAAAAGCGCTCTATTCTATGGATTTCCTGTTCCTTATTTCTACTTATTTTTCATACTATTTTTCTTCTTATTTTGCCTCCATCACATGAAGCATATTGGTCATGTTACCCTTTCCCCGAACCAAGTTCGTGGAGGGATCTCCTGCTGTGAACACCACCATATCTCCGGATTCCACCAGCTTTTCCCGCTTCACCACATACATGGCATGAGAGATAATGTTCTCTGTAGAATCCTCCTGGTAACCCCGAAGAGGCTTTACTCCCCAGTCGATCATCATTTTCCTCTGAGCCCGCTCATTGGGCGTCACCGCGTAAATGGGCGCTTTGGGGCGGATGTTGGACACCAATCTGGCTGTCTGGCCGGACATGGTGGGGGTAACAATGCACTTGGCATGGACATGGGAGGCGGTCTGCACCGCTGCTACTCCCACAGCGCTGGAAACGCTGGCTCCTTTTAACATCTCATAATCGGGAATCTCATATTTGAGTTTGCTCTCTGTATACTCTGCAATCTTGACCATTGTCTTTAATGCTTCCACCGGGTATTTTCCCATGGCAGTCTCTCCGGAAAGCATAATGGCATCTGTGCTCTGATTGATCGCATTGGCCACATCCGTTACCTCTGCCCTGGTGGGCCTGGGATTGCGGATCATAGAATCCAGCATCTGAGTGGCTACGATCACCGGCTTGTACTGGGAATTGCACTTATCAATGATCAGCTTCTGATAATAGGGAACCTCATAGGCAGGGATCTCCACGCCCATATCCCCTCTGGCCACCATGGCTCCGTCCGCATACCGGATAATCTCATCAATATGCTCCAGCCCTTCTGCATTTTCCACCTTGGCGATCACATCAATGTGCTCCGCATCGTGTTCCTTCAGTATTTTCTTGATCTCTTTGATGGCCTTTGCGTTCCGCACAAAGGAAGCCGCGATAAAATCAATGTCCTGCTCAATGCCAAAGAGAATATCCTGACGATCCTTCTCCGTGATGGCAGGCAGATGGATCACTACATTGGGCAGGTTGATTCCCTTGCGCTCCCCCAGTTCTCCTCCATTGTCCACCCGGCAGATCACATCTGTATCTGTCACCTCGACGACCGTCATCTCAATCAGACCGTCATCAATGAGCACCCGGTTTCCTGGAACCAGATCCCTGGGAAGATCCTGGTAGGTCTGCGTACAGATCTGAGCATTTCCCTCCAGCTCTCTGGTGGTGAGCGTAAAAGTCTGTCCCTCCTTCAGGGTAACCTTTTTCCCCCCTTCCAGACACCCGGTGCGGATTTCCGGTCCCTTGGTATCCAGCAGGATGGCCACCGGCTTTTTCAATTCAGCCCGGACACTCTTTAAAAGATCCATCCTGGCTTTCTGCTCCTCATAGCTTCCATGAGAAAAATTAAACCGGGCCACGTCCATTCCGTTTTCAACCAGAGCCTTCATAATCTCCCGATTGTCAGAATTAGGACCCATGGTGCAGATTATCTTTGTCTTTTTCATTCTTCCGTCTCCCTTCTAAAACACCCGCCCAAACGGCCAGCTCCGCCTGCTTACTGCTCACTGTCTAAAATACAGGAAGCAAACGGGCTTCCCAATTCAGCCAGCCTTCTTACTGTTTCTCCGGAACGATCTCAAGCCAGTAGCCGTCCGGGTCAGTGATAAAATAGATCCCCATCTGCGGGTTTTCAAAGCAGATGCAGCCCATCTCTTTGTGCTTCTGGTAGGCTGCCTCATAATCATCTGTGTGAAATGCCAGATGAAATTCGCACTCTCCCAGATCGTAGGCTGTCGGATGATCCTTCAGCCAGGTCAGCTCCAGCTGAAAATCCGTGGTATCATTTCCAACATAGACAATGATAAAGGAGCCGTCAGGGGCAGTAATCCTTCTTTGTTCCTTCAGACCCAACGCTTCCTTATAAAAGGCCAGGGAGCGATCCAAATCTGCAACATTATAGTTTTCATGATACATCCTGAATTTCATAAGTTTCCTCCTGATTTTATTCTCTTCTTCTGTCCTGCATACAGCATTTTGAAGGATTTTCTCCTGCCATCATGCAATGCACTTCTTTTCTATCCTGGTATGAATTATAATCACTTTTTTGAAACTTGTCTACCCTGGGATTTAATCCTTGCCATTCCTTAACCAATTGGATATAATTGCATGGGAGAGAGAAAGTTCCAGACAGAACCAATCGTTCTCTCTCTTCTATTTTCTAAAGATAAGGATGGAATAATTATGAATATCCATACAGAAACCCCAAAAAATATTCAGGAAAAACCGGCAAAAAAGGTACCTGAACGACTTTCCGGCATTCTGGTGCATCCCACCTCTTTCCCTTCCCCTTACGGCATCGGAGATCTAGGACAGGGTGCTTACGATTTTATTGATTTTTTGGAAGCCTCCGGTCAGCATCTATGGCAGGTGCTTCCTCTAGGCCCCACAGGTTTCGGTGATTCCCCCTACCAGGGCTTCTCTGCCTTTGCAGGCCAGCCTCTGCTGATCAGCCCGAAAAAGCTCATTGACCTGAAGCTGCTCACTGCGCAGGACTGTCAGGATATGCCGGAGTGGAATCCCAGAAAGACTGACTACGGTGCTGTGATCACCTACAAAACCAGACTGTTTCAAATTGCCTTTGAGACCTTTCACCACACTCCGGACAAAACGCTTCTGGAAGAGTTTGAAGCTTTCTGTCAGAATGAGAGCAGCTGGCTGGAGGATTATACCCTGTTTATGGCCGTAAAAGATTACCACGAAGGCCGCTGCTGGCTGGAATGGGAGGATGAGATCAAGTCCCCCTCTGCCGCCGGCAAAGCCTTGTGGAAAGAAAAGCTGGCAGACACCATTCAATATTATCAGTTTCTTCAGTTTATGTTTGCCCGCCAGTGGATGGAACTGCGTGCATACGCTCATGACCATCAGGTGGAAATCATCGGGGATATCCCCATCTTTGTAGCTTTGGACAGCTGCGATGTATGGGCCAACAAGAAACTGTTTCAGCTGGATACCAAGGGCTACCCAACCAGCATTGCCGGCGTTCCCCCCGATTATTTCAGTGCCACCGGACAGCTTTGGGGAAATCCCCTTTATGACTGGGATTATCACAAAGATACCGGCTATCAATGGTGGATTGATCGGATCCGTCATCAGCTCACCCTGGTAGACTATCTGCGCATTGATCATTTCCGTGGGTTTGAAGCCTACTGGGCTGTACCTGCCGATGAAGAAACCGCTATCAACGGAACCTGGGAAAAGGGTCCCTGTGAAGATCTATTTTTGGCCATCCAAAAAGCGCTTGGGAAGGATCTGCCCATTTTTGCAGAAGATCTGGGTATCATCACTCCGGAAGTGGAACAGCTTCGGGATATGTTCCAGTTCCCCGGTATGAAGGTTTTGCAGTTTGGCTTTGAAAATATGGAAGATCACAATTATATTCCCCACTTTTTTACCACTGCCAACTGCATTTGCTACACCGGAACTCATGACAATGATACTACCATGGGGTGGTATGCGAAGCAGCCTGAGATCGTCAAAGACCGGATCCGCCGCTACGGAAATACCGACGGAAATATGGTGGGACTGGACTTTATCCGTTTCTGCTTTGGCTCCATTGCCAAATATGCCATCTTCCCCATCCAGGATCTGCTTCTGATGGGAAGTGAGAGCCGTATGAACACTCCTGGAGTGGCTGCCGCCAACTGGTCTTTCCGATACACTCAGCAGGATCTGACCAAGGAGCGGCAGGAATGGCTGCTTCAGACTACAAAACTTTATAATCGGTAAGGAGGACTTTTTATGTTTCGATTAATTCTGGCTGCTTCTGCCATTGTTCTGTTTCTGCTCCTCACACTTCCGGTGCTGTTGCTTTTATGGATCATGGAAAAATCCAGCCCCAGACGCAGCGAAATCATCCGTCTTCGCATGGTGCAATGGATCTTCCGTGTGATCACCTGGCTTTGCGGTACCAAAGTCACTGTGATCGGCGAGGAAAACATTCCCAAAGATCAGCCGGTGCTTTACATTGGAAACCACCGCAGCCTGTTTGACACCCCCTTAACCTACGCCCGCTGTCCTTCTTACACCGGCTACATTGCCAAAAAGGAGATGGAAAAGGTTCCTATCCTCAATCTGTGGATGAAAGGCCTCCACTGCCTGTTTCTGGATCGGGAGGATATCAAAGAGGGCTTAAAGATCATCCTGACTGCCATCGACTACATCAAGGCAGGTGTATCCATCACCGTATTCCCGGAGGGAACCAGAGGAAAGGATCCGGACGAGACTAAGATGCAGCCATTCCATGAAGGCACCTTTAAGATCGCCACCAAAACCGGCTGTCCCATCATCCCCATGGCCATCAGCCATTCCTCCCAGATTTTTGAAGATCACAAACCCTGGATCCGCTCCGCTCATGTGATCATCGAATACGGAGCTCCCATCTATCCGAATCAGCTTTCAAAAGAGGAAAAGAAATTTATCGGTAAATACGTTCAGAAAATCATGCAGGAAATGCTGGATAAAAATGTAACTATATAATCCTTCCAGTTTTGAAACTTAAAAAAGAAGTCTGTTCACAGACTTCTTTTTTTATAAAAGGCTCATTGGAATGTTTGGCGCATCGGAACGAGTGCAGCTCTTTCGTTCCATTGGATCATTGCGTTTTTTCATCCGGGCAAAAGGCCACTTCTCTAAGCAGCCTTTTCCGTCTCTGCTGCTTTATTTACTCTATTTCATTTATTGCCAGTATTAAATTTAAATACGCAATTCCGAACTTCTCCTCCGATGCATTTTCTGAAATCAGATCCTTTGCTTCCTGAATTCTTTGTTTCAGTTTTTCCAATGCCTCGGCATTATTTTCTGCATTGGCTGTCTCTGCCTTTTTTTGCGCGGAAGCAATAATTTCCTCCAACGATGTTTGATCG
>CAJLNC010000103.1 GCA_905207905.1 uncultured Lachnospiraceae bacterium
AAAGATTGCAGAGAGATATAATTTTGACATAGATGTGACAGCCAAAGTGGAAGAGATCCCTGTGGGAATCAAGCAGAAGGTGGAAATTTTAAAGGCTCTGTACCGCGGAGCTGATATCTTGATTCTGGATGAGCCTACTGCAGTGTTGACACCCCAGGAGACAGAGGAGCTGTTTATTCAGTTGGAGAAGCTGAGAAACGATGGCCGGACCATTATTTTTATTTCTCATAAGCTGGATGAGATTAAGAGAATCTGCGACAGGGCCACTATCATGAGAAATGGCCGGAGTATGGGAACCTATGAGGTGGCTGGTATCAGCACGGATGATATGTCCAAGCTGATGGTTGGCCGGGAAGTAATTTTGACCTTTGAAAAGAAACCGGTAGTGCTCAAAGAGACTATGCTGAAGGTGCGGGATCTGACGGTACACAACTCTCAGGGAGTCCTGAAAGTGGACGGACTGTCCTTTGACTTAAAGGGAGGGGAAATACTGGGAATCGCAGGCGTTGAGGGCAATGGTCAGTCTGAGCTGATTGATACCCTTACCGGTTTAAATAAAAGCTACGCAGGAACAGTTGAGGTAAAGGGCGAGGAAATCAAGCGGGACACCATTCGGGATATCCGCAATAAGAAGATGGCTCATATTCCGGAGGATCGTATGACCAGTGGCTGCGCGGCAAACTTGAATATTCTGGAAAATATGTTTTCTAATCAATATGAGGATCCAAAGTATTCCGGTAAGGTACTGTTAAAGGAGAAGGCAATCCAGAGCCGGTCAGAGGATCTGATCAAGGAATATCTGGTGAAGTGTAAATCTTACAAACAGAATGTAGGCATGCTTTCCGGCGGAAATATCCAGAAGGTGATTGTTGCCAGAGAGTTCTCCACTTCCCCAGATATTATCATCGCCAACCAGCCCACCCGCGGTATTGATGTGGGAGCTGCGGAATTTATTCGAAGGAGACTTCTGGAATTTCGGGATGCAGGTTGTGCAGTGCTGCTGGTTTCAGCAGACTTAAATGAGATCTTTTCCTTGAGTGACCGTCTGGCAGTGATGTATAAAGGAAAGTTTTCCGGTGTATTCACAGATGTGGCTGGAGTGACCGAGGAGGAGCTGGGCCAGTATATGCTGGGGTTGAAACACGATGAGAAATTGGGAGGTGTGATGTATGAATAGTGGAAAGCGTTTTGAGCTGATCCGTATGTTTTTTTCCATCCTGATCGCCCTTCTGGTGTCCTTCCTCTTGATCTTTATGGTAAGTGAGCAGCCAGTGGACGCTATTGTGGCGCTGGTGACAGGCCCCTTTAAGAGCAAGAGAAACCTGGCAAATGTAGTGGAATCCATGATTCCGCTGATCTTTACCGGAACCGGTGTATGCATCATGTTCTCTGCAAACCAGATCAATCTGGCAGCAGAAGGAGCCTTCCATTTAGGCGGCCTGGTGGCAGCCGTGTGCGCTCTGAACCTGGGACTTCCGGCAGGCGTAAGCCCTGCGGTGGCACTGTTTCTGGCAGCAGCAGCGGGTGCTGTATTTACTGCGATTCCCGCTTTCCTGAAGATCAAGACCAGCGCTTCTGAGATGGTTTCTTCTCTGATGATCAATTACCTGTCTCTGTGGTTTTGTACCTTTATTCTGATGCATGTGATTTTGGATCCGGCTGTGGGATCTGCTTCTCATAAGCTTCCCAAGACTTCAGAGCTGACAACGCTCGTTCGGGGAACCAGGATTCACACTGGTATCATCATCGCGCTGGCAGTGGCAGTGCTGGGATATATTTTCCTGTACAAGACCAAGATGGGTTACGAGCTGCGTCTGGCTGGTGAAAATGAAAAATTTGCAAAATATTCGGGTATCAGTATTGTGAAGGTGATCTTAATCTCCCAGCTGATAGGCGGCGCTGTGGCAGGCCTTGGCGGCGGCGTTGAGATGTTAAGCCCCATTTACAGCCGGTTCACCTGGACTTCTTTGTTAGGCTATGGCTGGGACGCTATTGTGATCTGTACTCTGGCCAAGAAAAATCCTTTAAAGACCCCGCTGGCAGCACTGTTTTTGGCATATCTGCGCACCGGCGCTTCCATTATGGCACGTTCTACAGACGTCACCCTGGAAGTGGTTCAGATTACCCAGGGTATTATCATTCTGCTGGCAGTGGCAGAGCAGTTCTTAAGCAAGACCAAGCATAAGATGATTGCCAAGGAAGCCAAGGCATCATTGAAGGAAGAGGGGGCAGCATAATATGTGGGAAATGTTATTGACACCTGAATTTTTTAATTCCATTTTACGGGCAACCACACCGATACTGTTTGCCACTTTGGCTTCCGGCGTGGCTGCCAAAGCCGGCATCTGCAACATGGCCCTGGAAGGTATCCTGCTGTTCTGCGCGTTGTTCGGCGTTATTTTCAGCAACCTTACGGGAAGCTGGGTGATTGCCATTCTGCTGACGATGTTGTGCGGCGGAATGATCGGTCTGATACTGGCGTTCTTTATTCTGAATCTAAAGACCGATGAGATTCTGGCGGCCATTGCCATTAACCTGACCGCTACGGGAGGAACGGTGCTCTTGCTGCTGGCTTTCTCCGGGGACCGCGGATCCTCCACCTTCTCCACCGTACCGGCGCCGTCTTTGGATATCCCTCTGGTGGGGAGCATTCCCTTTATCGGAGAGATCCTCTCAGGAAGAAATGTGCTGACGTATCTGTCTATTCTGATGGTGATTGTGATGCACCTGTTTCTTTATAAGACTCCCCTGGGACTGAAGATTCGGGCAGTGGGGGAGAACAAGAATGCGGCAGAGTCCGTGGGAATCAGTTCCCGAAAAATCCAGTACATTGCACTGATCATAAGCGGTGTACTCTGTTCCCTTGGCGGATATTTCCTATCCGGCGGATACATGAACGCATTTACCAAGGACATGCAGGCAGGCCGAGGCTTTATCGCGCTGGCAGCTTCCTCCATGGGAGCAGATACTCCTATCGGCGGATTTCTGGTTGCGCTTCTCTTTGGAAGCTCCAATGCAGTGGGGAATCAGCTTCAGCTGACCAATATTCCGGTGGAGCTGATACAGATGATTCCCTATGCCACTACTTTGATCGGACTGGCTGTGTTCAGCTATATTGTGATGAAAAGGAAGGCAAAATTAAGTGGAAAATAAGAGAAAGATCTGGATTGATGCAGATCCTGGAATTGACGATGCAGTGGCTTTTGCCATGGCTTTTGCCAATCGGGATCAACTAGACATTCTTGGTATTACCTCTGTGGCAGGAAATCAGGTCAGCGACCGGGTGACAGAAAATGCCCTGAAACTGACGGAGCTGCTGGGAGCAGAAGATATTCCTGTGGCCAGGGGAGCAAGAAAACCTCTGCTTCGTCAGGTTGTTCCGGCGGGAGAGATCCATGGAAAAAGCGGTTTGGGTTACTGCGAACTTCCGGCGCCGGAGAAGCAGACTGCTTCGGAAAATGGAGCAGAGTATCTGGCGGGCAGAATCCGAGAACTGCCGGAAGGGGAAAAGCTCACGCTGGTTCCGTTAGGTCCGCTTACTAACATTGCCTTGCTGCTGAAAGCATTTCCGGATGTGCAGGAGAAGATCGAGCAGATTGTGCTTATGGGCGGCGCTGCTGCAGGCGGAAATGTGACTGCAACGGCAGAGTTTAATATCTGGGAAGATCCGGAGGCAGCGGCTATGGTGTTTGGTTCCGGTATTCCCATTGTGATGTGCGGTTTGGATGTGACGAACCAGTGTGGTCTTACCAGGAATCAGGTGCAAGGATTGGCATGCAGTGAAGGAAAGATACAGAGAGCTTACGGTGAAATGCTTACGTTCTATTTTGACTCTCCGGCCTACCGGGATGGAGATACTGTCTGTATCCATGATGCAGCTACCATATTGTATCTTCTTTATCCGGAACTTTTTTCCGGGCGACGGTGTCAGGTGGAAGTGGACTGTTCCGAAGGGATGAACCGGGGCATGACCGTCTGCGATCTGCGGCGTACTGTCCAAAAGGGTGGCCATGTGTTGGTATTGGATCAGGTAGACTTGCCCAGATTCCAGAAGATCCTGCTGGAGACGCTGGCAGGGTATGACCGATAAAACAGGATAAGAAGTAAAAAGAAGGGGATGTTGAAAAATACCTCCGGTGGTGTCCTTTCGGTGACTTTTCTCCGAAAACGAATACGTTTTTGAGAAAAACACACCGAAAATCCACTGGGAGCAGTATTTTGCAACATCCCTTTTTAAGATCCGCCTGCTGCGGCTGATTTTATTTTGACTCCAGCTTTAGGAACAATGGGGTTCCCAGACAGGCAGATTTAGACTGGCAAATTCCTTCTCAGACAGCAAGGCACCTCTGGTTTCTACTACCTTGGAAGAGATGCGGTTGGCAATGGAAATGGACTCCGGAAGAGATTTCCCCATCTGCATGCAGGCCATAACTGCTCCTACGTGGGAATCGCCGGCTCCGATGGTGTCGATTTGAACCGCGGGAACTCCGGGAATCGTGGCTTCCTCTTTGCCATCAAAGTAATAGCATCCTTCCTTGCCCAGGGTGATGATCACAGCATTTTCAGAAAGCTGGTAAAGATACCTGCCTGCTTCTTCCAGGCTGTATTTTTCTGTGTAGGCCAAAGCCTCCTCCTTATTTAGATGGAGGATGGGATGGAGGTCAAAGACCCGTTTCATCAGTTCCGGCTTTATTTTGCGCAGTCTGGGGCCGGGAGCAAAGACAATGCGAAATTCAGGATGAAGCTCCAAATAGTCCACAATATTTACGCCTGTGGGCTCTTCAATTTCCAGTCCGCAGATGTAGACACTGTCAATCGTGTCTGAATCCAGCGTATCAAACCAGGAGCGCTGAAAACGGTATTCTGCCCCGTGGTAGGAGATAAAGGTGCGCTCGCCGTCTTCTTCCACAAAACAGTAGCAGCAGCCGTTATCGCTGTCTGGCGTGGGAATGGGAGAGGTGATGCCCCGCATGGCCAGATGCGTTTTTACAAATGCTCCGTAAGCCCCTGTTCCTACTGGGAAAAAGGGGATATAGGGAACGCCGAAATGGCGGATAATATCAGAGGTGTTGTAGGCACAGCCACCCAGGGACATTGTCTGGGATTTTACATGAACATCTTCACTTTTGCCTGGCAGATGATTCAGGTTAATGATCACATCCACAACAGCAGATCCGATGACCAGAATTTTCTTCATATCAAAAACTCCTTCAAAACATAAAATTTACCTATTGCAGTTCTATTCTACCAGAAACCGTCTAAAAAGCAACGGGAAAAGCTGAAATTCGGAGAAAACCGACAGTGCTTTTTTAAGAGACTGAGTGAAGCACACAGTAAAGATGCGGGGAAGTTTACCTTTTGTAAAAGTGCGCTGTCGGTGCGTGAATAGAATGGCATAAAAACGAAAAACGTCAAAATAACATAAAAATCTTTTTGATAAGAAGAAAAAAATACAAATTTTAAAAATCTCTTTTTTAAACAAAAATGAAAAAGTAAAACTGTATAGATTTCACAGATTTTAAAAATATATTTTAGACATGTTGACAGAAGCGTAAAAATGTAATATTATATCGGTGTAACGATTTAGCAAATGCGTTATTTATTTTTTACTAATTGCTAAAACGATTTACAGACAAGGTAAAGGTGTAATGAAAATGTACAATATGAAAGAAATGACATGGAAAGAATTTGAGAATAAAAAGGATCAGGTGTTGATTTTACCGATTGGATCCACGGAGCAACATGGTCCGCATCTTCCGCTGAGTGTAGATACGGTGATTGCAGAAGGATTTGCAAAACGGCTTGCAGAGGAACTGGATGGAGTGTGTGCCCCTGCTTTGTCCTATGGATACAAATCAAAACCCATGAGCGGCGGAGGTCCGTTGTTTCCAGGGACAATTGACTTGAATGGCAGTACTCTGCAAAACCTTTTGCTGGATTTATTTTTGGAATTTGCAGCAGATGGGTATACAAAAATTTTTGTTATGAATGCTCACTTTGAGAATGATGCGTTTATTGCGGAAGCTATGGAGCTTGGATCTCGCATCTTGGGGGCCAAAGTTCATTTCGTGCTTTCGAACTGGTGGGATCCTATACCGGAAACTTTGATGGATCAGATCTTTGATGAAGTTCCGTTTCCAGGATGGGCACTGGAACATGCAGCAGTTACAGAGACTTCGCTGATGATGTATTTTGCACCGGAGCTTGTGAGGGAAGATCGAATTGTTCCTGTGGTCCCGCTGGTTCCAGCGGCATATACAGAGTATCCGGTACGTGCAGGGGTGATTAATGAGAGCGGAGTGTTAGCAAGTGCGTATTCTTCCTCTGCTCAAAAAGGGAGATTGATTGTGGAAACGGTTCTCCCAAGATTGAGGAAGATTGCAGAAGAAGTATTTTACAGGTGACGTTTCGTAAAATTTAGTGTCGGGTGTGGCACTGTTTAATAAAAGGAGGAAAGCAAAATGAAAAGAATCGTAGCACTGGTAATGGCAGGATGTATGGCAGGCGGTATGGCAACTTGCGCAGCAGCGGAAGAACCCTTGAAGGTTGGTTTTAGTTTGCCGGCAATGACGTTTCCTTTTTATGTTCGTATGTATGAGCAGATGGAAGAGGAGGCAAAGGAGAGAGGATGGGAACTGTCTTTTGTAGATGGCAACTTGGATGCCGGGACACAGATGAATGGCCTTCAGGACATGATCAATAATGAAGTGGATGTGATTGTGGCGGCTTCCTGGTACATTGATGCATTGACCGATATCTTTGTACAGTGTGAGGAAAAAGGAATTGCAGTATTTCTAATGGATAATATGGTGATCCCGGATGAATGTGAGAATGCGATCACCTTTACCACCGGCACGGACAACTATGATGCGGGTGTTGTGGGAGGAACCTGGTATGCGGATTATCTGAAAAAGAACCAGCGGGATTCTGTTAATATTGTGACTATGGCTCAGTGGAGTGAGCAGACCACCAAACGTGCGACTGGTTTTATTGACGCTTTGAAAGAAAACGGAATCGAAGTAAATGAACGGAACTCTTATAATGCAGGAAAACGGGAAACAGCAATGACCTGCATGGAAGATGCCCTGACGGCCTATGATGATCTGACAGTTGCATACGGCTGCAGCGCACAGGATTCTCTTGGCGCTTACGATGCTACCGCAGGTGCAAACAGAAGTGAAGTGGAGATTTTTGGTTTTGACGGTGAGGATGAGGAACTGGAGCTGATTGATAAAGGAACAAACTACATTGCAACGATTACTCAGGATCCCAAAGGACAGGCTTCTTTGTTGGCAGATAACCTGGACAAATATCTGGCCGGCGAAACCATCGAACAGATTCAGAAGACTCCGGCAGGAGTATATTGTGCCGAGGGACAGTTAACTGGCGCGGAAATCATGGGAGAATAAGCTTATCGGAAGAGCTTCTGGGGAACGGAAGAGAGCATTGAGAGAGGGGGAGGGGGATGCAAAATACGAATCCCCAGTCCTCCTAAGGACTGAAAGGGGGCAGCGATATGCCGGATACAGTAGAAATCCTGAAACTGACCGGAATTAACAAGGAGTTTCCTGGTGTGAAGGCGTTGACAGATATTAGTTTTTCTCTTCGCAAAGGCGAGGTTCACGCGTTAGTAGGGGAAAACGGAGCAGGAAAGTCAACGCTGATGAAAATTTTATCAGGTGCATATACGAAAGACAGTGGGGTGATTGAGTTTGAAGGGAAACAGGTGGAAATCACATCACCAAAGTTTGCAGAAGAGATGGGAATTGCCACTATTTATCAGGAATTAAATCTGATCCGCAGAATTACCGTGGCAGAGAATGTGTATTTGGGCAGATACCCCAGAAAGAATGGATTGATTGACTGGAATCAGGTCAATCGAAAAGCAAAGGAGCTTTTCGAAAGCTTTGACATTGATATTGATGTGAGGAAGCAGCTGCGCAGCATCAGTATTGCAGAGCAGCAGATTGTAGAAATTATTAAGGCGGTTAGCATGAATGCGAAAGTAGTGATTATGGACGAACCTACATCCTCACTGACTACTAGGGAGACGGAAATCTTATTCCGCATTATTCGTACTTTAAAAGAAAGAGGAACAGCAATTATCTTTATCACACACAGGCTGGATGAGATTTACCAGATCTGTGACAGAATGACCATCATGCGGGACGGCTGCTATGTGGGTACCAGAGACGTGGCAACCATCACCAAGGCAGAGATGATTGCTATGATGATTGGACGTGAGTTAAAGCAGCAGTATCCCCCGAGAAATTTTGAACCAGGAGAAGTTGTTTTTGAGGCAAGGCATCTGGATGATGGAGGCTATCGTGTAAAGGACGTATCCTTCCGTGTTCGGGCCGGAGAGGTTTTGGGATTTGCCGGACTGGTAGGCGCAG
>CAJLNC010000104.1 GCA_905207905.1 uncultured Lachnospiraceae bacterium
AATGATCCGGATACCCGCCTCCAGAATATCCTCTTCCTCTACAAGCTCCAGCGTGCCCTTTCCCCCTCCGAAAAGCTGCTTAAAAGCCTTGTCAAATTCTACCTGAATTCTTGCAAACTGTTCCTTAAACTGCGTCCTCATCCCTGCATCCAGTTCGTCAATGATCTTCTTTAAGGCCGCCTCCGCCTGAATCAGATCCTCATGCTGTCCCGATAAAAAAGTGTGGCGCTCTGACAGCTCTTTGAAATCTTCAATGGCGTTTACGTTTACATTGCCCAGCCCCCGGATCTCACTCTTTAAAGAGCCAATATTCTTCTTAATCTGCGCCGGACTTCCCAGATCCTCTCGCTTCAGCTCCAGCGCCGAGCTGTAGGTCAGCTCATATTCATCCCACATATAGGAGATTCTGGCGTCCTTATTCTCCTCCAGCTTCTCCTTCTGGCTGTTTAACCGGAAACATTCCTTATCCAGCAGAGCGCTGCGCTCTGACAGTTCTTCTCTTCGCTGGAAAAACGATTTCTGGGTCTTGTTTTTCTCTTCCTTTTTTGCGTTTAACTGCTCCAAAGCTGCTTTTGATTCTTCCTCCGCCGCTGCGGCCGCCTGGATGGTCTTTTCAATCTCTGCAATCTGGATAGTTTTCTCTTGAATCTGGCCTGCAGCATCTCCCATACCTGCTGTCAGCTTCTCCTTTTCTTTGGCAAATCCCTCTGCCTCACTGCAGATGCGCTCCAGATTCTGAGCCATAAAAGACTCCTCCTGCTCTAAAGCTGCCAGTTCCAGGTGCGCCTGCTCCTGACTGCGGCCCGCTTCCTGTTCCCTGGACTTGATCTGCTCCAGCTCTTCCAAAAGCCTCTGATTCTGTGCTTCCAGCTCCCGCTCTTTTGCCAGGGAATCCGAAAGCTCCTGAGAGATGGTGCCGCTTCCGGTATTGATCTCTCTTACCTGCTGCTCGATCTCTTCTCCCTCTTTTTTCATCTGACGGTAGCCGTCCAGAGTCTCATGGAGGCGGCTTTCCATCTCTTTTAATTTCATGGATGCCGTATTCTGTTCCAGATACTTCTCCTGTAACTGATCCCGCAGTTCCACGATCACATCTCTTAACCGGTTTCGCTCTACCCTGCAGACATCTATGGACTTTTGCAGCCCTTCCAGATCCTGCTTCTTTTTCCTTACCTGATTCTCAAGCTCCTCGATCTCCCTGCGGCGTCCCAACAGATTACTGCTGTTTTTGAAAGCGCCTCCAGTCATGGAACCGCCTGGACTTAAAGACTCGCCTTCCAGGGTTACGATGCGAAGAGAATAACGATACTTTCTGGCAAGCGCTACAGCATGGTCGATGGTCTGGGCAACAATCGTCCGTCCCAACAGATTTTCCACCAGGGAAGCGTACCTTTGCTCCGCCCGCACCAAGGTACTGGCCAGTCCGATGACCCCCTTTTCCCTCAGCGCCGCCTCCTGCTGGAATCCTCCTTTCCCCTTCATAGCCGTAAGGGGCAGAAACGTTGCCCGGCCAAATCGATTCCGCTTTAAATACTCGATCATTCGCTTTGCCGTATCCTCGTCCTCAGTGACAATGTTCTGAATCGCTCCCCCAAGAGCCGTCTCCACAGCAGTCTCATACTGTTTATCCGTCTTAATCAAATCTGCCACAACTCCCAGGATACCCTTTTCCTGATCTTTACGTTCCATCACCCGGCGGATGCTGTTGCCGTAACCGTCATACCGCTCTGTAATATTTTTCAGAGACTCCAGCCGGGAAGCCTCTCTATGATATTCCATCTGTCGGGTCTCTACCAGCTGATTTTCTTTCGTCAGCTGATGCTGAATGGCCTCCAACTTCTCGCTGGCTTCATTGCTGGCCTGGGTTAAGGACTGGATTTTTGCTGTCACCTGATCGTAATCTTCCCGAAGCCCTTCCAGTATTTGATTCTGATCAATTTCCTCGCTCTTCAGCCGCAGCACCTGCTGGTTTAACTGAGCCCTGCGAATGTCAATCTGCTCCCGCATGGTAGTAAACCGCTGCTGTCTGGCCTGGATAGAACCTCTGGTGTTGATCAGCTGGATCATCTCGTTTTTCCCGGCTTCCAACTTTCCATTGCAGGAATCCAGCTCCTGCTGGATGTTACGGTACTCCTCCTCTGCGCTGTGGTTTTTCCTGCGCGCTTCCTCCATGCGAAGAAAAAGAGCTCTCTGCTTCTCCTGGGCCTGCTCCTTTTCCCTCTCCCTCTCTCCAATCTCCCTCTCCAGAGCGCTCATGCGGCTGCCAAAGTGCTCCTCACTGAGTCTGGCTGCATTGATCTGCTCCTTTAAAATGGCAATTTGATTTTCCAGCTGCTGCTTGTGAAGCCGATCCTGACTGATCTTCTCCTGCTGTCCTGCAAGCTCTGCGTCCAGCTCTTCCAACTCCAGTTCCAGAGTTTCATACTCTTTTCTGGCTTTCTCATACGCGCTTCTGGTATCCTGAAGTTCCTCCGTTGACAGGCGGATCTTTTCCTCCACCTGCTCCAGGGTCTCCTTCATGGTATGAAATTCCAGAAGAAACATATTCACTTCAAAATCCTTCAGCTCTTCTTTTTTCTTTAAGTAGACCTTTGCAGTCTCAGCCTGGCGCTCCAAAGGCCCCAGCTGTCTGGTTAATTCCGATAGGATGTCATTGACTCTCACCAGGCTCTGCTGCTCGTCCTCCAGCTTCTTCTGGGCCGTCTGCTTCCGGCGCTTGTATTTTACGATTCCGGCCGCTTCGTCAAACAGCTCTCTGCGCTCCTCCGGCTTTCCATTCAGGATTTTCTCGATCTGGCCCTGTCCGATGATGGAGTACCCCTCCTTGCCAATACCGGTATCGTAGAACAGCTCGTTCACATCTTTCAGCCGGCACTGCGATCCGTTCAAAAGATATTCGCTCTCCCCAGAGCGATACAGCCGTCTGGCCACCGTCACCTCATCATAAGACACTGGAAGCTGATGATCGGAATTATCCAGAGTAATCGCCACATAGGCGTATCCCAAAGGCTTCCGGTTTTCCGTTCCCGCGAAAATAATATCCTGCATATTTCCGCCCCTAAGCTGTTTGGCTCTCTGTTCTCCCAATACCCACCGCACTGCGTCCGCCACATTGCTTTTTCCGCTGCCGTTAGGACCTACGATTCCCGTAATACCATTATGAAACTGGAACACGATCTTATTGGCAAAGGACTTAAAACCCTGCACCTCAATGCTCTTTAAATACATCCATTCTTCCCTTTCAATGAAATGATGGCCCGGTAGGCAGCCTCCTGCTCGGCAGCCTTTTTGGTACTTCCGATTCCCCGACCTTCGCTCTTATCCCCGATTTTCACATCCACGATAAAGCGCTTTGCATGATCCGGCCCTTCCTCACCCACAAGTTCATAGACCACTTCCTCTTCCTTGTAGTCCCTCTGAACAATCTCCTGCAGGATCGTCTTGCTATCATAAAAGAGTTTTTTATGCTCCACGTCCGTCAGTACAAATCTTCTCACGAACTCTTTTGCACTAGCAAAACCACCATCCAGGTAAATTGCACCGATCAGCGCCTCCATGGCATCTGACACAATGGAGTTACGATTCCTTCCTCCTGTCATCTCCTCCCCTCTTCCTAACAGAAGGAACTGAGGAAGTCCAATCTCTCTGGCGCAAAGTGCCAGAGTTGGCTCACACACAATACTGGCCCGAAATTTTGTCATATCTCCTTCCGGCATCTTGGGATACTCCAGAAACAAAAACTCGCTGCTGGCCACCTCCAGCACTGCATCGCCTAAAAACTCCAAGCGCTCATTATCCTTCCCTTTCTCCTGCCGATGTTCATTGGCATAGGAGCTGTGGCTCATTGCCTGAACCAGCAGCCTGGGATTCTTAAACTGATATCCGATCCGCTGCTGCAAAACCTCCATTTTTTTCTCTGTCATAATATTTTTCCTTTTCCTGGTACAAAAAATCAGTTCCATTACAGACAAAAGCTGTGCTCTAACGAACCCTGCCTCCTCTGCAATGGAACCTGTGAACTATTTCGCAGAAACTAAAAACAACGATCAGCCAACGACATTCTTAATCTGCTCCACGGCATCTCCAACGGAAACTATCTTTTCTGCCTCTTCTGCTGGTATCTCGATATCAAACTCCTCCTCGATACCCATGATAATTTGAAATACATCCAAAGAATCTGCTCCAAGATCATCTACGAATGTGGTCTCCATGGTAATCTCATCCACATCCACATTTAAGACCTCCGCAATAATTTGCTGTAATTTTTCAAATTCCATACTGTCCTCTCCTTATTTTTCATTTTCTGCAGCTATATTCTCTTTTATTTTTTCATTGATCCTCTGCTCCTTAAACTGGATGCATTGGATAATAGAGTTCTTTACCTCAGATGCTTTGGAACTTCCGTGAGTCTTTACTACCAGTCCCTTCAGTCCCAGCAGAGGAGCCCCTCCATACTGGGTCGCATCGAAAGCCTTCAGAGTTTTTTTCAAAGCCGGCTTAATCAGCAGGCCGCCGATCTTGCTGCGGAGACTGGTCATCAGTCCCCGTTTTACCTCTGAGAGCAGGGTGGCTGCCACACCCTCGTACAGCTTCAGCACAATATTTCCTGCAAAAGCCTCACAGACCAGCACGTCGCAGACACCTTCCGGGACATCTCTGGCCTCCACACTGCCGATAAAATGAATGTCCTCACACTCTTTCAGCAGCGGAAACGTCTCTTTTACCAGCGCGTTTCCTTTCTCTTCTTCAGCGCCGATGTTGAGAATACCTACCCGCGGCTTTTGGATTCCCATCACATCTCTCATATAGATAGAACCCATTCTGGCAAACTGTACCAGATGGGATGCTCTGGCATCCACATTTGCCCCGCAGTCCAGAAGCAGCGTCACTCCCTTAGTGGTGGGAATCAGGGGGGCCAGAGGGGGACGTTCGATTCCGCGTATCCGGCCTACCAGTACCTGGCCGCCCACCAGAATCGCACCTGAACTTCCGGCTGATACAAAGGCATCCGCTTCCTGGCTGCGCACCAGATTCATTCCCACTACAATGGAGGAATCTTTCTTTTTCCGTATGGCATTCACCGGAGACTCCGCCGTCTCAATCACTTCTGAAGCATGAACGATCTCGATCTGATCGGCTGGGTACTGATACTGCTTCAGCTCCCGTTCAATCACCTCCGAAACGCCCACCAAGATCACATGGACATCCTTTCTTTCATTCACTGCATCCACAGCGCCTTTGATAATCTGGGATGGAGCATGGTCTCCTCCCATGGCATCCACAGCCACTCTGACCTTTTCGTTCATCTTCTTACCTCCTCAACATCTATAGATTACTATACTAAACATCATTCTAAAAATCAATACAAAAAAGAGGGGCAAACAAAAAATGTTTGACCCCCTCATCCTGTGCTGTCATTATTCGCCTACAGCGATGATCTCTTTTTTGTTATAACTTCCGCAAGCCTTGCATACTCTGTGAGGCATCATTAAAGCGCCGCACTTACTGCATTTTACCAGAGCAGGAGCAGTCATTTTCCAGTTTGCTCTCTTACTGTCTCTTCTTGCTTTGGAATGTTTGTTCTTAGGACAGATTGACATGGTTTACACCTCCTTAAAATTGCTAAAGATATCACGGATTTTAGCCATTCTTGGATCCAAATCTGTGCTGTCACAGTTGCAAGTCCCCTGGTTCAAATTCTGACCACAGACCTTGCACAGCCCCTTGCAGTCTTCGCTGCAAAGTACCCGTGACGGCCAGTTCAGCAGTGTCTCACCATAGACAAGCTTATCCACATCCAGGTTATATCCATTCAAAAAATCGCTTTCATCCAATGCGTTAAGACGATCCTCCTCGGACTGCTTCATATCCGCTTCCTTCTCAAAATCAACAGAAAGGGATGTAGCCACTTCCTCCAGGCAACGTGCACAGGGAATATTCACTGTAAGATCAATATGCCCCTTCAGTCCTAATACCTTGTTCCCTTTGTTCTCCACAGTGAGGGACAAGGGAGATTTCCGGATAATGGGAAAGCTGCCGAAAGGAAAATCAAAGCTCTCCAGCTCAATCGTTTCCTGTCGTTCAATAATCTTCCCTTCCTCCAAGATCACCTCAGTCAGGTTCATCAATGCACACTCCTCCTAACACACGTTGATAATTATAAGCATATTCTTTCCATTTGTCAAGCACAATTTGTTGACAATGAATGTCCCGTACAAAGCACACAAAATTTTTCGTTTTCAAACCTGTTTAAACGCCGATTTCTGTGACTTTGTACAGGACTAAACGGTTACTTATAATGTTCTTTCTGATTATTTTACCAGAGCTACCGTCTCACGGCAGATTGCCAGCTCCTCATTGGTGGGGATCACAGCAACCTTTACCTTGGAATCCGGTGTGGAAAGAATGAAGTTCTCTCCCCGTTTCTTGTTCTGCTCCTCATCCATAGTGATTCCCAAGTATCCCAGATATCTCAGAACCATCTCACGAACTAAACCGGCATTCTCACCAATACCGCCAGTGAAGGTAATCGCATCCACGCCGTTCATAGCTGCCACGTAGGAACCTACGTATTTTGCCACACGGTAAGCGAAAGCCTCAAGAGCCAGAGCAGCTGCCTCATTGCCCTGATCTGCTGCATCTTCCAAATCGCGGAAATCGCTGGAAAGGCCGTTGGACAGCGCATAAACGCCGGACTCCTTATTCAAGATCCGCAGCATCTCAGATACATCGATATTCTCTTTCTTGCACACAAACTCCAGAACAGCGGGATCCAGATCTCCGGAACGGGTTCCCATGAGAAGTCCTTCCAACGGGGTAAGTCCCATGGAGGTGTCCACACATTTTCCATTCACCACTGCACTGATGGAAGATCCATTGCCCAGATGGCATACAATTACCTTTGAATTGTTTTTGTCCAGTCCCAGATATTTGATGGTCTCGCCGGACACAAAGCTGTGAGAAGTTCCATGGAAACCATATTTCCGAACCGCATACTTCTCATAGTATTTGGTAGGAATCGCATAACGATAAGCCTTTGCAGGCATAGTCTGATGGAATGCAGTATCAAATACCGCCACGTTGGGCTTGCCAGGCATCAGTTCCATGCAGGCACGGATACCCATCAGGTTTGCCGGGTTGTGCAGAGGTCCAAGGTCGCAGCACTCATCAATTACGGAGATCACTTCCTCATCAATTACCCGTGATTCTGTGATCTTGGAGCCGCCGTGAAGTACCCGGTGTCCGATGGCTTCCACTTCATCCAGGCTCTTTAACACTCCAGTAGCGGGATTTACCAGTGCATCCAGCACCATACGGATTGCTTCTGTGTGGGTGGGCATAGCGGCTTCTGTAATTTCCTTCTCACCGCCTGCAGGCTGGTAAACCAGTCTTCCGTCAATACCGATACGGTCGCAAAGACCCTTTGCAGCCCCTGCCTCGGTATCAGAGTT
>CAJLNC010000105.1 GCA_905207905.1 uncultured Lachnospiraceae bacterium
ATTAAGGCGGTGGTATCCAGTCCGCCGGAATAAGCAAGAACTACTTTTTCTTTCATTTCTATTACCTCCGGGAAATATAAATCAATTTTTGTTCTGCAGTTTTCTGTTTCAATTGCAATTCTGCAGTTTCCTGTCTTGCATTACTATACCGCATCTGTCATAAATATTCAAGTATAAATTAAAAAATTTGTAAAAATAATAAAAAATTCAGGAATATATGCATAAAATATGTATATTTATGCGACGAAAAAATCTTTACTTATCCAGAAAGGTGGTATATGATAAAAAGAACGGAATGTATGTACGCCTGCTTTCTATATGAGAAATATTTTGGCGCAGGCTTTTGTACATGCAAAAATGATCCTAAATAAGAAGGTAAGATAAAAAAGAAAAAATGAGAATAAGAACAGCAGCGTCAGACGTCCAGAAGGAACCTACAGCGGTGCATCCATGTGTACGGTTTAGGGGCTGTTGTCAGATTCGGAAGGAGAAGAGTATGATTAAGGCAGGTATTATTGGTGCCACAGGCTATGCAGGACAGGAGCTGGTGCGGCTTTTGTATCAGCATCCCCAGGCGGAGGTGGTCTGGTATGGATCCAGAAGCTACATTGATAAAAAGTACAGTGATGTGTACCGGAATCTGTTTCAGCTGGTGGATGATCGCTGTCTGGATGATAATATGGAGGAGCTGTCCAGACAGGCGGATGTGATCTTTACCGCAACGCCCCAGGGACTTTGTGCCTCATTGATCAATGAGCAGGTGTTAAGCAACACAAAGATCATTGATCTGAGCGCAGATTTCAGGCTGAAGGATGTGAAGGTTTACGAAAAGTGGTACGGTATGGAACACAAAAGTCCGGAGTATATCAAAGAGGCGGTTTACGGACTCTGCGAGATCAACCGGGAGGATATCAGGAATGCCCGCCTGGTGGCCAATCCGGGCTGTTATACCACCTGTTCCATTCTGACGCTGTATCCTCTTGTGAAGGAAGGGCTGATTGATCCGGATACGATCATCGTGGATGCCAAATCAGGTACTTCCGGAGCAGGACGGGGGGCAAAGACGCCCAACCTGTTTTGCGAAGTAAATGAAAATATGAAAGCTTATGGGGTAGCCACTCACCGTCACACCCCGGAGATTGAGGAGCAGTTGGGCTATGCGGCTGGAAAAGAGATCCTTATTAATTTTACGCCTCATCTGGTGCCTATGAACAGAGGAATACTGGTCACTGCCTATGCCAGCTTAAAAGACGGGGTGACGGAAAACGAGATTCAGGCAGCCTATGAACAATATTATGGGGAAGAGTATTTTATCCGGCTTTTGGGAAAAGGAGCCTGTCCGGAAACCCGGTTTGTGGAGGGCAGCAATTTTGTGGATATCGGCTATCAGATCGATGAGCGCACTGGAAGAATCATTGCCATGGGAGCCATTGACAATCTGGTAAAGGGAGCGGCAGGTCAGGCAGTCCAGAATATGAATCTGCTGTTTGACCTTCCGGAAAATCTGGGACTGGAACTGGTTCCGGTATTTCCGTAGGATATATAAGGAGGAGAAGCGTTATGAAGATTTTAGAAGGCGGCGTTACTGCGCCATTAGGATTTGAAGCCATTGGAATTGCAGCAGGGATCAAGAAAGGAAAAAAGGACATGGCGCTTTTGTATTCCAAAGAGCTGTGTGAGGCAGCAGGAACCTTTACCACCAATGTGGTGAAGGCGGCTCCGGTAAAATGGGATCAGAAGGTGGTTTATGAGGAAAAATGCGCCCGGGCAGTGGTGGTGAACAGCGGAATTGCCAATGCCTGCACAGGAGCGGAAGGGTATCAGTGCTGTCAGGAGACCGCCCAGGCGGCAGCAGAGGTTCTTGGGATAAAGGTAAGCCAGGTGCTGGTGGCTTCCACAGGAGTGATTGGCAAACAGCTTCCCATGGATGTGATGAAAAACGGGATCCAGACCATGGCGCCCATGCTTTCCGGCAGCCGGGAGGCAGGAACTCGGGCAGCCCAGGCCATTATGACCACAGACACGGTAAAAAAAGAGATCGCAGTGGAGATCGAATTGGGCGGCAGAACGGTGACACTGGGAGGGATGAGCAAGGGATCCGGTATGATTCATCCCAATATGTGTACCATGCTGGCATTTATCACTACAGATGCGGCCATAGATCAGCCTCTGCTGCAAAAGGCCTTAAGTGCCAGTGTGGCAGATACCTACAATATGATTTCCGTAGACGGGGATACCTCCACCAATGACACCTGCCTGGTGCTGGCCAACGGACTGGCAGGAAATTCCAGGATTACAGAGGAGAATCAGGACTATCAGGTGTTTTGTGAAGCGCTGAACTGGGTGAATACCTGGCTGGCAAAGCAGATGGCAGCGGACGGCGAGGGCGCTTCCGCCCTGTTTGAGGTAAAGATTGTGGGAGCAGAGAATAAGGAACAGGCGGTGACCTTAAGCAAATCAGTGGTTTCCTCCAGTCTGGTGAAGGCAGCCATCTGCGGCCATGATGCTAACTGGGGACGGATTCTTTGTGCGATGGGGTATTCCGGGGCTTCTTTTGATCCGGAAAAGGTGGATCTTTATTTTGAGAGCGCAGCCGGAAAGCTGAAGATCATTGAGAATGGGGTGGCTCTGGATTACAGCGAGGAGACAGCTACGAAGATTCTGTCAGAGAAAGCAGTGACTGCCATTGCAGATGTAAAAATGGGAAACGCTTCTGCCACTGCCTGGGGCTGTGATCTCACCTATGAATATGTCCGGATCAATGCGGACTATCGGTCTTAACGATCCGGATTAGGGTGTCAAAAGCTTTGAGGGAAAAGCGAACGGTCAAATTGCACAAAGGGCTGCATGAGTGACTCTTACACCATGGAAATGAGACTTGAAAATCGTGGAAGGGACTCTTTTGGAACACGATTTTTGTTTAAAAAGGGTTCGCCGGGAGGCTGGCGGCTGACGGAAACGGATGAAACAGGAATAGTATAGAGACACGGGTCAGAACCTGTGGGATGGAGAGAAAATATGGAAAATATGGAATTGTGGCTGCAGAAAGCCAATGTATTGATTGAGGCGCTGCCTTATATTCAGAGGTTTCATGGAAAGACCATTGTAGTAAAATACGGGGGGAGCGCCATGGTGGATCATGAGCTGAAAAAGAATGTGATTCGGGATGTGGCGCTGCTGAAGCTGGTGGGATTTCGGCCCATCATTGTCCATGGAGGCGGAAAGGAGATCACCAGATGGATCAATAAGATCGGTCTGGAGACCCAGTTTGTCAACGGCCTGCGGGTGACAGATAAGCCGACCATGGAGGTGGCGGAGATGGTGCTTAACCGGGTAAACAAAGGGCTGGTTTCCATGATGGAAAAGGTAGGTCTGAAGGCAGTGGGCATCAGCGGCAAGGACGGTACGGTGCTTCAGGTGGAGAAAAAGCTGTCAGGCGGAAGGGACATCGGCTTTGTAGGTGAGGTGAAAAAAGTGAATCCTGCACTGTTAAATACCCTTTTGGACAATGATTTTATTCCGGTGATCTGTCCCATTGGATCGGATGCAGAGTATCATTCTTTTAATATCAATGCAGATGATGCTGCCTGCGCCATTGCAAAGGCCATGCAGGCAGCCAAACTGGTATTTCTCACAGATATTGAGGGCGTTTATCGGGATCCGAAAGATCCCTCCAGCCTGATCAGTGAGATGACGCTTCCGGAGGCAAGGGAGTTTCTTGCCAGCGGAAATGCGGGAGGAGGCATGCTGCCCAAAATTCAAAATTGTATTGACGCCATAGAGGCAGGTGTTTCCAGGGTTCATATTTTGGATGGACGGATTGAGCATTCTCTTTTACTGGAGTTTTTCACAAACAAGGGAATCGGAACTGCGATTATGGACAAACGAGAGGAGCAGGAAGATGAATAAAACAGAGGAAGTGATCCGTAGGACAGAGGAGGCAGTGCTTCACACCTATAACCGGTTTCCGGTGGTGTTTGAAAAGGGAGAAGGCGTTTATCTTACTGATGCGGAAGGCAGGAAGTATCTGGATTTCGGAGCCGGAATTGCTGTGTTTGCTCTGGGATACGGGAATGCCCAGTATAATCAGGCATTAAAAGATCAGATTGATTCCCTGATACACACCTCCAATCTTTTCTATAACCAGCCGATGATGGAAGCTGCGGAAAAGCTGAAAAAGGCCAGCGGTATGAGCCGGGTGTTTTTTACAAACAGCGGGACGGAGGCCGTGGAGGGTGCGATTAAGGCCGCCAGAAAGTATGCTTATCAAAAAGATGGAAGAACAGACCATGAGATCATTGCCATGAATCATTCTTTCCACGGAAGAAGTGTGGGAGCACTTTCCGTCACTGGAAATCCTCATTATCAGGAGCCATTTAAGCCGTTGATGGGAGGCGTGCGGTTTGCAGATTTCAATGATCTGGACAGTGTGAAGGCTCAGGTAAATGACCGCACCTGCGCCATCATCATGGAGACCGTTCAGGGGGAGGGGGGAATCTATCCTGCCCAGCCGGAATTTTTAGAGGGCGTGAAGGCTCTGTGTCAGGAAAAGGAAATTCTGTTGATTTTGGATGAGATCCAGTGCGGGATGGGGCGGACTGGGGCTTATTTTGCCTGGCAGGAGTACGGCGTGGAGCCGGATATCATGACCTGCGCCAAGGCTCTTGGCTGCGGGATACCAGTGGGCGCCTTTGTGTTGAATGAAAAGACAGCAAAAGCTTCCCTGGTTCCGGGAGACCACGGCACTACCTACGGCGGCAATCCTCTTGCCTGCAGGGCAGTGTCAAAGGTGTTTGATCTGTTTGAACAGGAGCAGGTAATCTCCCACGTACAGGAGCTGACCCCTTATCTGGAACAAAAACTGGATGAGCTGGTAGAAAAGTATGAGTTTCTCACAGGACGAAGGGGCAAGGGCTTTATGCAGGGCCTGATTGTTTCCGGACGGCCGGTGGGGGAAGTGGTGAAGCATGCTCTGGAGAACGGGCTGGTGGTTCTCTCTGCTGGAAACGATGTGATCCGACTGGTTCCACCGCTGGTGATCACAAAAGAACAGATTGATGAGATGACAGAGAAACTGGAGGCATCCTTTTAGCCAGATGGATCCTTTTCCTGAAAGAAAGCAGTTTTTGAATAGGAAAACAAATTGCAGCGTCAGCGCAGGAGCAGAGGTTTGGCTGTTCTTTTGCAGTGGCGCTGCAGTTTTATTTTATAGGATCAGGGCTTTTGCCCCCCTAATCTTTATAGGAAATTTGAGGATAAATTACGAAAAATGCTCCCAGGGATCACACTGCGGCTGCGCTGGTTGGAGTTTCGGTCTGCAGGATAAAACCGATCTTTGCATAATTTTAGGTTCCCGGTGCATACTCTAAAATAGTATGTGTGTACAGCGGGACTGCGCTGTCTCTGGTTCGCAGATGCTAAGTATGGAAGAGAGGTGCTTTCTATGTGGGGAATTGTGATTGCCATTGTGTCAGGAATTTTAATGAGCGTACAGGGAGTGTTTAACACTCAGGTTACAAGGCAGACCAGCCTTTGGGTCTCATCCTCTTTTGTGCAGTGCACAGCGCTGCTGGTCTGCCTGGCAGCCTGGGCTTTTACAGACAGGAGCAGTTTTCTGGCAGTGGGAAAGGTGCAGCCATGGTATATGCTGCTGGGAGGCGTGCTGGGGGCGTTTATCACCGTTACTGTGATCAAAGCCATGGGGAGCCTGGGGCCGGCCAAAGCAGCTATGCTGATCGTCATCGCCCAGCTGATTGCCGCTTATTTGATTGAAGTACTGGGATTGTTCGGTGTGGAGAAACAGCCTCTTCAATTGCGCAGAATCATAGGGATGGGGATTAGTATTGTGGGAATCATTCTCTTTAAATGGGATTAGGGCTTTTGCCACTCTGATTTAAATAGCAAATTTTCTCAGACAGGAGGTTCCTGGTTCGAAAGCGCACATTGTTTTAGTGACAGATCCGGATTTTACAGAGAAAACAGAGAAGAGATGGGCACAGGAGCCTGGCATTTCTTAAGAAATCTGCAAAGTTTTTAAAAGGATATTGCCAAAAAACTACAACTTTGTTAAAATAAATTATTGCATAACGGGGAAGCCTGCCGTCAGGAGCGGTAAGGAGCTATGCAGAAGTGAAACAAAAAAGAGTACAGAGATAGAGCCTGTTCTTAAAGACAGTGTGGATGGGCTTGTTTTGCGTCCTGTGGATGACCGGATGCAGTTCAAGGCCACAGATTCGTTTGTCGGGAATTTATGAGGAGACAGAGACGGACGATCCCGGGAGGAGTACCTTGGATACAGAAAAAACGGTCAGAGAAGCAGGAGCAGAAGGGCGAGCCTTAGCCCCGGAGAATCTGATGCTTCCTACAGAAAGTTCCGGTCTGGAAGGTTTTCAGACAGAAGAATGGCAGACGGAAGAATTTCAGACAGAGGAGATATTGACAGAGAGTAGGATTATGGTATACGTCTGCGGAGCAGTCAGAACGCCTGGTGTATATTCCCTTCCCGAGAATTCCAGAGTGTATGAGGCAGTCCAGGAAGCAGGAGGTTTTTTAACCCAGGCAGACCAGGAGTGGGTCAATCAGGCAGGAATCCTTCAGGATGGCCAGAAGCTGAAGATCTATACCCTGGAGGAGACAAAGGAACTGGAGGCCCAGGGAAGCAGCCAGGGGCAGATTCCGGAAAGCGGAACTCCCAAGGAAAATCTGACAGAGGCAGGTGCGATCCAGCCTGGGAAGGTGAATCTGAACACTGCATCCAAAGAAGAGCTGATGACTCTTCCGGGGATTGGCGAATCCAAGGCGGAGGCAGTGATACGCCACAGGGAAGAGCAGGGAAAATTTCAGACGATTGAGGATATTATGCAGATCAGCGGCATCAAGGACGCTGTGTTTGCGAAGATCAAGGACAGAATAACGGTCTAAAGGAGTTTAATATGAGTAAGAAAGTTCTGGTAGTCGATGATGAGAAGCTGATCGTAAAGGGAATCCGTTTCAGCCTGGAGCAGGATGATATGGAGGTGGACTGCGCTTATGATGGCGAAGAGGCCCTGAAGATGGCCAGTGAAAAGGAATATGATATTATTTTGCTGG
>CAJLNC010000106.1 GCA_905207905.1 uncultured Lachnospiraceae bacterium
TTCCGGGGAGAGGGTCCCAAGACTGCTGCTCCACAGCTGCTGTGCCCCCTGCAGCAGTTATGTATTAGAATATTTATCTCAGTATTTTGAAATTACGGTTTTTTATTATAATCCAAACATTTACCCGCCCAGGGAATATGAAAAACGGGTGGTGGAGCAGCGGGAACTGATCCAGAAGCTTCCTGCTCATCATCCTGTCCGCTTTTTGGAGGGAACGTATGACCCAAAAGATTTTTATGAGGCAGTAAAAGGGCTGGAGCAGATCTTTGAGGGCGGGGAGCGCTGCTTTGCCTGTTACCGGCTGAGAATGGAAGCGGCTGCCAGGATGGCCGCTGAGGGAGGGTTTGACTATTTTACCACCACACTCTCTATCAGCCCCCTGAAAAATGCGGAGAAGATCAACGAGATCGGGGAAGAGCTGGAACGGCAGTATCAGGTGAAACATCTGCCCTCTGACTTTAAAAAAAAGAACGGTTATAAACGGTCTGTAGAGCTTTCCGGGCTCTATGGATTGTACCGTCAGGACTACTGCGGCTGTGTGTTCTCCAAAAGCGAGCGGGAAAAGAGCCAGGGAAACGTCTCTGAGAGAAGCGGCGGCAAAGCTGAGGAAAAGAATTGCATTTGAGCATTCTGCATAGTATACTGGAAAGGCAATTAAAAACGGGAAGAGACAGAAAAAGCAGTAAAGGAAGATAAGACAGGAACGACAGAGACGAAAGATGGACAAGGCAGCGGCAAAGTATCAAGAATTTGGTATGGGGCGCTGCCAGACCAGTACAAGGAGGAGACTTATATGGCACAGCTTTGGGGAGGAAGATTCACAAAGGAGACGGATCAGCTGGTTTATAATTTTAATGCGTCTATTTCCTTTGACCGAAAATTTTACAGACAGGATATTGAGGGAAGTATGGCGCATGTGACCATGCTGGCAAAGCAGGGAATCCTGACCCGGCAGGAGCGGGATGAGATCATCGGCGGACTGCAGGGAATCCTGCGGGATGTGGAGAACGGGACGCTGGAAATCACAGAAGAATATGAAGATATTCATAGTTTTGTGGAGGCGAATCTGATTCGGAGAGTGGGCGAGTCCGGCAAGAAGTTGCACACAGGAAGAAGCAGGAATGATCAGGTGGCGCTGGATATGCGCCTATACACAAGAGGGGAGATTCAGGCGGTGGATCAGCTTTTGAAAAACCTGCTCCATGCGCTGCTTTCCATTATGGAGGAACACCTGGATACCTACATGCCCGGTTTCACCCACCTGCAGAAAGCCCAGCCGGTCACCCTGGCCCATCATGTGGGAGCCTATTTTGAGATGTTTAAGAGGGATCGACAGCGCCTCTATGATATTTACCAGCGGATGAATTACTGTCCTTTGGGTGCGGGAGCTTTGGCAGGCACAACCTATCCTCTGGATCGGGAGTACACGGCAAAACTTCTGGGCTTTTATGGACCTACGTTAAACAGTATGGATTCCGTCTCTGACCGGGATTACCTGATTGAATTTCTCTCAGCCTGCTCCACTATTATGATGCATTTAAGCCGTTTTTCTGAGGAGATCATTATCTGGAATTCCAATGAGTATCGGTTTGTGGAACTTGATGATTCCTACAGCACGGGAAGCAGCATCATGCCGCAGAAGAAAAATCCGGATATTGCAGAGCTGGTAAGAGGAAAGACCGGAAGGGTTTACGGCGCACTGCTGTCTTTGCTTACCACCATGAAAGGATTGCCTCTGGCCTACAATAAGGACATGCAGGAGGATAAGGAGCTTACCTTTGATGCCATGGATACGGTGAAAGGCTGTATCGCACTGTTTACCGGCATGGTCTCCACCATGAAATTCCGGGAAGATGTGATGAAGGCCTCTGCCCAAAAAGGGTTTACGAATGCTACTGATGCGGCAGATTATCTGGTAAATCACGGAGTTCCCTTCCGGGACGCCCATGGGATTGTGGGCCAGCTGGTACTGTACTGTCTGGATAAGGGCATCTCTCTGGATGAGATGAGCCTGGAGGAATACAAAGCTGTCAGCCCGGTATTTCAGGAGGATATTTATGAGGCCATTTCTTTGGAAACCTGCGTGGAAAAGCGTATGACTCTTGGTGCTCCGGGGAGAAAGAGGCTGGAAGAAGTGATTGGGCTGGAACGGCAGTATCTGGAGAAAAATACCGGTCTTGCAGGGTAGAGAGTTCCTGTTATGACAAAAAAGTTCTTGACAAATGTGCGCCAGAAGCGTACATTTGTCATTAATCGGCGTATACATGGCGAAAGGGGTCGTAATCGCCCGAGCTGATGACATCCCCCAAGGGGGCATTTTATTTAAGATGAGGAGATAGAAAAAATGGATCAGAAGCTGAGAGTAGGTATTTTAGGTGCAACAGGTATGGTAGGCCAGCGCTTTATCTCACTGCTGGAAAATCACCCCTGGTATGAAGTGGTGACAGTGGCAGCCAGTGCAAGAAGCGCAGGCAAAACCTATGAGGAGGCTGTGGGCGGCCGCTGGAAAATGGATACCCCCATGCCGGAAGCTGTGAAAAATCTGGTAGTGATGAATGTAAATGAAGTAGAAAAGGTGGCTGCTACCGTAGACTTTGTTTTTTCCGCAGTAGATATGACCAAGGATGAGATCAAAAAGATCGAGGAGGAATATGCGAAGACGGAGACTCCCGTTGTTTCCAACAACAGCGCTCACCGCTGGACTCCAGATGTGCCCATGGTAGTACCGGAAATCAATCCCGAGCATTTTGATGTGATCCAATACCAGAAGGAGCGCCTTGGAACAAAGCGGGGCTTTATCGCTGTAAAACCTAACTGTTCCATTCAGGCCTATGCTCCTGCTCTTACCGCTTGGAGGGAGTTTGAGCCATACGAGGTGGTAGCTACCACCTATCAGGCAATTTCCGGCGCTGGAAAGACTTTTCGGGATTGGCCGGAAATGGTGGAGAATATTATCCCCTACATCGGCGGCGAAGAGGAGAAAAGTGAGATGGAGCCTCTTAGAATTTGGGGGAAGATCGAGGACGGAGTGATCAAGCCCGCTAAGAGTCCGGTAATTACCTGTCAGTGCATCCGGGTGCCGGTGCTGAACGGCCATACGGCTGCTGTGTTTGTCAAATTTCGGAAAAAGCCTTCCAAGGAGGAGCTGATCCACCGCCTGGTAAACTTTAAGGGACTTCCTCAGGAACTGAATCTCCCCAGCGCTCCGAAGCAGTTTATTCAATATCTTACAGAGGACAACCGTCCCCAGGTGAAGCTGGATGTAGACTATGAGAATGGAATGGGAGTATCCATCGGCCGGATTCGTGAGGATCAGGTGTATGATTACAAATTTGTAGGACTGGCGCACAATACGGTGAGAGGCGCAGCAGGGGGAGCCGTTCTGTGTGCGGAGACACTGACTGCCTTAAAGTACATAGAAGCAAAATAAGACACCTATGCTGCAAGACCGATTGATTTGATCAGAAAGAACAAACGAAATTGAGAAATATATTGACCATTTAGTTCTTCTGGTGCTATAATGCCCAGAACATACTGGATGGTCGATTTTGTTTTTGGATAATCATAAAGCAGGAATAGGAAACCCTGTTAGGGAACGGTATGAAATGAAGAGAAAAGGATGTGCAGTCAGTATGCAGACAGATTTATTTGTTACAAAGCCGGTAAAACAATTATTTTTTCATTATCTTCTTCCAGCCATTTGCGGAACGATGGTTACTTCTATTTATGTGCTGGCAGATACTATCATCATTGGAAAAGGAATTGGAATGGAGGCCATGGCAGCATTAAATATTGTGCTTCCGCTGTTTAATATATTTTTTGGTACAGGTCTGTTATTTGGTGTGGGCGGTTCGGTCCTGATGTCCATTGCAAGAGGACGGGGAGAAATACAGATGGGACATGGTTATTTTTCCATGGCGGTTTTACTGAATGGAGGCGTTTGTCTTCTGTATATGGCGTTTTTTTTGCCGTTTATTGAAAAAATTGCCCGCTTTCTCGGGGCAACAGATCAAACGATACCATATGTTATGGACTATGCGCCTTATATTTTATGGGGACTTGCATTTTTTTCATTCTCCACCTTCCTTCAGACCTTTGTAAGAAATGACGGTTCTCCGAAGCTTGCCATGACAGGCGTGGTATTCGGCGGAATTTTAAATGTGATTTTAGATATTGTTTTCGTATTTCCGCTGCAGATGGGAATGGCAGGAGCAGCGATTGCAAGTGTACTCGGCTCTGTGAGTACCTGTGGGATATTGCTGCTTCACTTTGCCTCACAAAAAAACGGGCTGCGGTTTACGGTAAGAGGACTTGCCCCCTCCTTTGCCATACGCATTTTGAAAAACGGATTTACCAGCTTTTTACTGGAGGTCCTTGCAGGCTTTGTGATGTTCATTTTTAATCTGCAGCTTTTAAATTATGTGGGTGAAATAGGCGTCAGTATGTACGGAGTAATCACCAACTGTTCTATTGTAGTCACCTGCCTTTGCAATGGAATCAACCAGGCATCTCAGCCTATCATTTCTATCAATTATGGAGCAGGGGAATATGAGAGAATCCGCAGAGTAAAAGCGATTGGGCTTAAAACGGCATTTGCGATCTGCGGACTTTCGGCTTTGCTTGGACTTCTTGTGCCGGATTTGTTTACCTACGTTTTTTTGAAACCAAATGCAGAGATACTGGCTTTGTCCAAGACAGCAGTCCGGATCTATTTCAGCGGTTTTTTGATTATGGGTGCAAATATGTTTATCATCGGATATTTTCAGGCGATTTTGAAGCCTCAGCGTTCTCTCTTTCTATGCCTTGCAAGGGGGTGTGTGCTGAGTGTTCTTTTTGTTTATATATTGCCGCAATTTTGGGGAGTAACCGGAATCTGGGCAGCGGTGCCTTTGGCGGAGCTTTGCACTTTTGTCCTGGCAGTTTTTTTCTTAAAAAGGAACTCTTTGTCCCCCGTGAAATTTTCAACTTGCAAAAAGGAAACAATGTAACGTATAATAGAGCTGGTTTGGCCATGGGCCGAACAATTCTGATATACAGACCGGAGGAGGAACATGGGGAAAGCTCTGTACATAGCGGAGAAGCCCAGCGTGGCGATGGAATTTGCGAAAGCATTAAAACAGAATATGGTGCGTCATGACGGATACCAGGAATCGGAGAGCACCGTAGTGACCTGGTGCGTGGGGCATCTGGTAACCATGAGCTATCCGGAGGTCTACGATGAAAAATATAAGCGTTGGAGTCTGGCAACTCTGCCTTTTATTCCCGAAAATTTTTTGTATGAAGTGATACCGGGAGTAAAAAAACAGTTTGAGATCGTAAAAGGGCTGTTAAATCGGAAAGATGTGGAGGTCATCTACGTTTGTACTGACTCCGGACGTGAGGGAGAATATATCTACCGCTTGGTAGCGCAGATGGCAGGGGTGAAGGATAAGATCCAGAAACGCGTCTGGATTGATTCCCAGACTGAGGAGGAGATCCTGCGGGGAATCCAGACGGCCAAGGATCTTTCTGCTTATGACAATCTCTCTGAGTCCGCCTATCTGCGGGCCAAAGAAGATTATCTGATGGGCATTAATTTTTCCAGGCTTCTTACGTTAAAATATGGAAACGCGATATCCAATTATCTGGGAGAGCGCTACTGCGTAGTCTCGGTAGGCAGGGTAATGACCTGTGTGCTGGGGATGATCGTGCGCAGGGAGCGGGAGATCCGGCAGTTTGTAAAAACCCCCTTTTACCGGGTGGTAAACCTGGTGGAATATGGCGGAAAAGAATTTGAAGGGGAATTTCGGGCAGTGGAGGGTTCTACCTATTATTTGTCTCCAAAACTGTACAAAGAAAACGGATTTAAGGAAAAACAGGACGGAGAAGCGCTGATCCGGAAGTTAAGTGCAAAGACGCCCTTGGAGGCGGAGGTATTTTCCATCGAAAAAAAGAAGGAAAAGAAGAACCCGCCCTTGTTGTACAACCTGGCAGAGTTGCAGAATGAGTGTTCCAGAATGTTTAAAATCAGCCCTGACGAGACGCTGCGGATCGTGCAGGAGCTGTATGAAAAAAAGCTGGTGACGTATCCAAGAACAGATGCCAGGGTACTCTCCACTGCAGTGGCCAAGGAAATTCATAAAAATATCGGAGGTTTGCGGGCTTTTGGATCAGCCAAGGAGTTTGCAGAAGAGATTTTGAGCCAGGGATACTATAAAGGGTTGGCAAAGACCCGGTATGTGAATGACAAACAGATCACAGACCATTATGCCATTATCCCCACCGGCCAGGGAATGGGAGCTCTTGGAAGCTTAAAAGGAAACAGCTTTGGGGTCTATGCGGCCATTGTGCGGAGATTTTTAAGTATTTTTTATCCTGCTGCCGTTTATCAGAAGGTAAATCTGGTGACCGTGATGGAGGAAGAAAAGTTTTTCTCAAGTTTTAAGGTTCTTTTGGAAGAGGGATATTTTAAAGTGGCGGGAAATCCCACGGAGAAAAAAAATCTGCCAGCTTCTGCTGGAAAGAGATCCGCAGGTTCCCAGGATGAAGAGGGAAAAGAGCGGGGAGAGTCCGGGGATGAGGAGGAGATCAAATGCGATTCTTCCTTTTTGGAGGCTCTTGGCCGTCTACAAAAAGGCAGCCGTCTGCCAGTAAAGGAACTTGTCCTCAAAGAAGGGGAGACTTCCCCTCCCAAGCGCTATAATTCTGGTTCCATGATCCTGGCTATGGAAAATGCGGGACAGCTGATCGAGGATGAGGAGCTGCGTGCCCAGATTAAGGGCAGCGGCATTGGCACCAGCGCTACCAGAGCGGAAATTTTAAAGAAACTGGCAGCCAACAAGTACATTGCATTAAATAAAAAGACTCAGATTCTGACGCCCACCCTGATGGGGGAGATGATCTTTGATGTGGTGAACTGTTCCATCCGTTCCCTC
>CAJLNC010000107.1 GCA_905207905.1 uncultured Lachnospiraceae bacterium
CCGTGTATCCCAGAAAGTCGGTGCGGAAGCAGATCCGACAAACTTCCTTCTGATGCATGCTATGGGACCTAACGTAGCAGGTGTTATCGGTACCGCAGTAGCGGCCGGAACTTTCATGGCTGTATTCGGAGGATAATACGGTAATACAAAAGCCACAGATCCCGATGAGGGCTGCCATGTCCGCAGTCGGGTATAATAGAAAGAAAGGATAAGACTATGACAGATATTGCTAAAAAACCAATTAAAATTACTGAAACAATTCTGCGTGATGCTCATCAGTCTCTGATTGCTACCCGTATGACTACAGAGCAGATGCTGCCCATCGTAGATAAAATGGATAAAGTAGGCTACCACTCCGTAGAGTGCTGGGGCGGAGCTACTTTTGACGCTTCCCTTCGTTTCCTGAAGGAAGATCCCTGGGAGAGACTTCGTAAATTCCGCGACGGATTTAAGAATACCAAGCTTCAGATGCTGTTCCGTGGACAGAATATCTTGGGATATCGTCCCTACGCAGATGATGTGGTAGAGTATTTTGTACAGAAATCCATTGCAAACGGTATTGATATTATCCGTATCTTTGACTGCCTGAATGACCTGAGAAACCTGCAGACTGCTGTTAAGGCAGCCAACAAAGAAAAAGGTCATGCGCAGGTGGCATTATCCTACACTCTGGGAGATGCCTACACGCTGGAGTACTGGACGGAGATGGCCAAGAGAATCGAAGATATGGGTGCAAATTCCATCTGTATCAAGGATATGGCTGGTCTTCTGGTTCCCTACAAGGCTACTGAGTTGGTAACCGCTCTGAAGGAGGCAACGGATCTTCCCATCCAGCTGCACACTCACTATACTTCCGGTGTGGCTTCTATGACCTACTTAAAGGCAGTGGAAGCTGGCGTGGACGTAATTGATACGGCTATGTCTCCCTTTGCACTGGGTACTTCCCAGCCGGCTACTGAGGTTATGGTGGAGACCTTCAAGGGAACTCCCTATGACACTGGCTTTGATCAGAAGCTTCTGGCTGAGATCGCTGACTACTTCCGTCCCATCCGTGATGAGGCTCTGGAGAGCGGTCTGCTTAATCCCAAGAACATGGGCGTGAACATTAAGACCCTGCTGTATCAGGTACCTGGCGGAATGCTGTCCAACCTGACTTCTCAGCTGAAAGAGCAGCATGCAGAGGATAAGTTCTACGATGTGCTGGAAGAAGTGCCGAGAGTAAGAAAAGATTTGGGTGAGCCGCCTCTGGTAACTCCCTCCTCTCAGATTGTTGGTACTCAGGCAGTATTTAACGTGATTATGGGCGAGAGATACAAGATGGTAACCAAGGAGACCAAAGATATTCTTACCGGAAAATACGGCGCTACTGTAAAGCCCTTTGACAAGGATGTTCAGAAGAAGTGTATCGGTGATGCAGAAGTGATCAGCTGCCGCCCGGCAGATCTGATTCCTGATGAGTTGGATACCTTAAGAGGAGAGATGGCTCAGTGGTCTCAGCAGGAGGAGGATGTGCTTTCCTATGCTCTGTTCCCCCAGGTAGCTACCGAGTTCTTCAAATACAGAGAGGCGCAGCAGACAAAGGTAGATCCCAAGGTTGCTGACGAAAAAAATAAGGCATATCCTGTTTAATCCTTTTGGAAAAGCCCTGTGGGGCAGATAACAGAATGATATTACGGAGACTGTCATGAAATGGTGAAACATTTCGTGGCAGTCTCTTTACATTTCCGGAATTTTACTATAAAATTTAGAAGACGCAGAAAAATTATGCGCAGAAGTGAAAAGCAATTGATCAGGCGTCTTTGGACGCGAACAGGATAAAAAGATACAGATGAGAGGGTGGAGGTTTCCTATGGAGCATTGCTTGGAAGAAATAAAGACACAGATCCGGGAGGCAGAGTTCGTCCTGGTGGGGATTGGAGAAGAATTTAAGGCGGTTTCCGGCAGTGAGGAGCGGATTGCAAAAAGCTATGCATGTCTGGAAAGGCTTTTAAAAGGAAAGCTGTATTTTCTGGTAACTCAGAATGAGGATGACGGGATCTTTTCCTCTCCACTGCAGGATTTTTTTATCGCATCACCTTTTGGCCCAGCAGAGAGAAGCCAGAGCAGTGAGGAGCAGTGGAACAGCTACCTCAACTGGCTTTCCGGAACCTTGAACCACAGGCTCTGTATTTTGGAACTGGGGGTCTGCTTTTCGGCCCCCCAGGTGATCCGATGGCCCTTTGAAAAAACGGCCCAGTTTCATTTAAAATCTTTTCTGATCCGGATAAACGAAAAATTCCCTCAATTAAGCAGTGAGATAAAGGACCGGGGCATATCGGTGCAGAGGAACGCAGTGGACTGGCTGCTGGAGACCGGGCAGGAAGAAGGGGAAACGGCCAAATGGTATAAAGAAACAGGCCGGGAATAGAGGCGGACTGATCCGATAGAAAGGGGCAGGCCAGGGAGAACAGGAGGGAGAAAAGAATGGTCGCTATTGTTGATTACGGAGCAGGCAATCTGCGCAGTGTGGAGAAAGCACTTCAGTATTTGGGAGCAGAAACCCGGATTACCGGGGATCCTAAAGAGATTCTGGCAGCAGATCATGTGATTCTGCCGGGCGTAGGAGCCTTTGGAGATGCCATGGAACATTTAAGGCGCTGCGGACTGGTGGAAGTGATACGCCAGGTGGCGGCTCAGGGCACGCCTTTTTTGGGCATCTGCCTTGGCCTGCAGCTTTTGTTTGAGAGGAGTCAGGAGAGCCCGGGCGTGGAGGGACTGGGGATTTTAAAGGGTGAGATCTTACGCATACCGGAGGGCCAGGGACGAAAGATCCCTCACATGGGTTGGAATCGTCTTGTCTTTGATCATCCGGGAAGACTGTTTGCAGGAATTCCAGAGGGGACAGAGGTGTATTTTGTTCATTCCTACTATTTAAGAGCCCAAGACCATAGAATTGTGACTGCATCCACAGAGTACGGGGTATCCATTCATGCTTCTGTGGAACAGGGAAATGTGTTTGCCTGTCAGTTCCACCCGGAGAAGAGCAGCCGTTGGGGACTGAAGATTTTGGAAAATTTTATCCGCATAGAAAAAACGGTTCCGGTGTTTGGAAGAATGGAAGGGGAGGATGCATAGATGCTGAGAAAACGAATCATTCCCTGCCTGGATGTTCATGAGGGCCGGGTGGTAAAAGGGGTCAATTTTGTGAATCTAAGAGACGCAGGGGATCCGGTGGAGATTGCAGCTGCCTATGACCGGGCGGGTGCAGATGAACTGGTATTTTTGGATATCACGGCTTCCTCTGACGACAGAAATACAGTGGTGGATATGGTGCGCAGGGTGGCAGAGACTGTGTTTATCCCATTTACCGTGGGGGGAGGTATCCGCACCATTGAGGATTTTAAGATTTTGTTGAGAGAAGGGGCTGATAAGATCTCCGTCAATTCCGCAGCTTTGATGAACCCTTCTCTTATCAGCCAGGCGTCAGAGAAGTTTGGCAGCCAGTGTGTGGTGGTGGCCATTGATGCCAAACGCCGCCTGGATGGAGGCTGGAATGTGTATAAAAACGGCGGCAGAGTGGATATGGGAATCGATGCAGTAGAGTGGGCAAAGCAGGCCTGCAGACTGGGGGCTGGGGAGATCCTTCTTACCAGCATGGACTGTGACGGCACAAAGGCTGGGTATGATCTGGAGCTTACCAGGACGATCGCAGAAAGCGTCCCGGTTCCGGTGATTGCCTCCGGCGGAGCGGGAACGTTGGACCATTTTTATGATGTGCTCACCGCAGGTGGTGCAGACGCAGCCCTGGCAGCCTCCCTCTTTCACTATAAGGAGCTGGAGATCAGCGAAGTGAAGGCGGATTTGGCCAGACGGGGAGTTTCTGTACGGCTGTGAACGCTCAGAAGCGGGAGTGGTATCCGGCGCAAAGGACCATGGAAGCGTTTTCTGGAGCTGGATGCTGGAAGTGAGCGATACCGAATAGAAAACCTGGGAAGAAATCTGTCCCAGGGTAATCAGCAAAAAGGAGGAAACTGTTGTGGCAGCGATCAGCAATGACTGGCTGGAACCTCTAAAACCGGAGTTTTCCAAGCCCTATTACGCAAAATTATATAAAAAGGTGAAGGAAGAGTATGAGACGCGATTGATTTTTCCGCCCTCAGAGGACATTTTTAATGCCTTTGCCCTGACGCCTCTTCATGAAGTGAAGGTGGTGATCCTGGGACAAGATCCTTATCACGGGGATGGACAGGCTCATGGGCTTTGTTTTTCTGTGAAGCCGGAAGTGGAGATTCCACCCTCTCTGGTGAATATATATCAGGAACTTCGCGATGATCTGGGCTGCTATATTCCCAACAATGGATATCTTACCAAGTGGGCAAAGCAGGGAGTGCTTCTTTTGAATACGGTGCTTACCGTTCGAGCTCATCAGGCCAATTCTCACAGAGGAATCGGTTGGGAAGAGTTTACGGATGCGGCCATCCGGATTCTGAATCAGCAGGATCGGCCCATGGTATTCATTCTTTGGGGCAGACCGGCTCAGATGAAAAAAGCGATGCTGGATAATCCCAACCATTTAATTTTGGAGGCCCCTCACCCCAGTCCGCTGTCTGCATATCGGGGATTTTTCGGCAGCAGGCCTTTTTCCAAAACCAATGTATTTTTACAGCAGCACGGACTTGAACCGATTGACTGGCAGATTGAAAATATTTAAAAGCTTCATCCAAAATACAGGGAAAGATAGTTTGGATGGGAAAAATAGAATAGAACAGGAAAGAAGATGTTGCAAAATACGAATTCCGGTGGATTTTCGGTGTGTTTTCTGCGAAAAGATGTTATTTTTCAGAGAAAAATCACCCGAGAGAGTACTGCCAGAGTTATTTTGCAACATCTTTTTTTTATTTCACATCTTAATCCTATCAAACAAAAAGTACTCCGCGCAGGATTGTACTGCGGCGGAGCAAAATCCTGTTGCAAACGCACCCTAATCAAGGCAGCGTGGATTCTTTTCTTATAGATAGTATGCTTTTTTGGTTTCTGAGTTCTATTTTTCGAAATAAAAATATTATGAAAAATATTTAAAAATTATGCTTGAAAATACAATTAAAATGTGATAAATTAGAACTATCATTCTTGCACAGTCGTGCGTCAAGTGCATATCGCACATTTTTCACCAGGATATATGGATAAAAGTCTCAGTGTAGACGTGAGAAAGGAAGGGATTGTTTGGAATATCAGAAATTTTTAGAGCAGGTCACCAGACGGATTCGGGCGCAGGTAAAAGAGGGAACGCAAGTATGGGTGTTTCCGATCAGAAAGAATAATGGAATACTTTTTGACAGCCTGTCCATTTTGGAACAGGGTGAGAATATTTCGCCTGCCATTTATCTGAATGGCTATTACCAGGAATATCAGAGAGGGATTCCTTTGGAGCAGATTACCAGGGAGATTATGGACAGCTACCAAAAGGGAAGACCCTGGAAGCAGCCGGATCTTTCTTCTTTTTTGCAGCCGGCGCTGGCCCGAAAGCGGATTGTCTGCCGTCTGATCAATTATGAGAAAAATAAGGAACTTCTGCAAAAGATTCCATATCGGAGATTTTTAGATCTGGCTATTGTATACTACTATCTTTTGGAGTGGGAGGAACCGGGAGCTGCCACTATTTTGGTGAGCAATGACCATCTGAGACTGTGGGATATGAAGGAGGAACTTCTGTATGAGACTGCAAGGAATAATACCAGAGAGCTGTTTCGCTGGTACTTTGCCAGCATGGAAGAGCTGCTGGAGTCTGTGATGGGTCAGGAGGCGGATTGCATGGAGGGGCATTTGCCGCTTTATGTCCTGACCAATCAAGAGAAAAAATATGGAGCAGTCTGGATCACAGAACCGGATGTGCTGGAAGAGGTGGGAAAAGCCCTTCAGGCGGATTTTTATATTCTGCCCAGCTCTGTCCATGAATGTATGATTGTGCCGGATAACGACTGTGCGGAAGCTGGGGTGTTGCAGGAGATGGTGAGAGAGATAAACAGAGAGCATGTAGCGCCGGAGGAGATTTTATCAGATTTCATCTACCGATATGACAGAAGGAATGGAACGCTGAAGCTTGCAGAAGGGGAAATTGAAAAAGGAAAGATAAAATTGGCAGGATGCTAAAAGGAGAAAAGCTATGAAAAAAGGAAAAAAGATTTGGAAAAAAGAGATGAGAAGCAGCCGTTTGCTTGCCCTGTGCATGGCGGCAGTGCTGTTGTTTACGCTTCCGGAATCTTTGCCGGGACTGTATGCCCAGGAGAGTACCTGCAGGATCCGATTGCCCAGACAGGAGGGAGTCCGCTATCAATATGAAGAAAAACGTGTGACTTTAGAGGAAAATGGAGGACAGGATTTGTATCTGGAATATACGCCGGGAGAAAGGGTAGAACTGCAGATTCTTACAGAAGGCAGTTTGGAACGGGCGGAATTTTTTGGAACAGAGCAAAGTCCCTGGAAAACTTTTGAAACAGGCAGAATTTCTTTTACTATGCCGGACCAGGATCTGGAGCTTCAGGTAACCTGGAACCGGGAAGAAAGTGAAAGAACGGATCAGGTGTCAAAGCAGGAACCGGGGATGGAGCCGGGAACGGCACTGGAGTTGGGACTTGAGGAGACAGGAAGCGGGTCAGAGCTGGCAATGGAACAGAAGCCAGAGACGGAAAGAGAACCGGGAGCAGCGATCGCTTCCGGGACAGGAGAGAAAACGGAAATGGGGAGTAATGCAGGGAAAGAGACAGAGTTAGAGGGAAATACACAGTCCCGTCCAGAGCAGGAGGCTGATTCGGAGGAGAGAGCGGAGACAGAGCAGAAGGGAAGCACAGCTTCAGAGACAGAGCCGGGAACTAATACGGAAGAAGGAGAGGAGACAGAGGGAAACACGGAGGCCG
>CAJLNC010000108.1 GCA_905207905.1 uncultured Lachnospiraceae bacterium
CTGAATATAAAGAATTTCAGGCTATTGATGTTGCTTTCTGGCCTTCGCAGGAAATTTCTTCCTCAAAACGGCAGTTGTCGAGGCATTCCTGCAGAATTTCCGCGATATTCTCGTCCAGGTCTCCGCCGTCGATAGTATTCTGGATCTGCTCACGCAAGTAATCGTGCACGGATTCAGGAGTCTCTTCTCCTGCTGGTACAGAGAGCTCGTAACCATCAAATGCGAAGCTTGACGGGAAGCGCACCAGATATTCATCCCCATCTTTGGTGAAAAAAATAATATACTCCATAGCTGTCCCTCCTGATTGGATGTTTTTTGTATTTTTATTATATCCCGCCAGGAGGAGAAATTCTATTTAATGATTTGGACGCTGGGCGTCCAAATGGGTAAGAGCAGAGTGATTTGAACGTTATCCCTCCATCTGCCGTCCCAGGAATCCGGCGGCTGTGGAGGCCAGCTTCAGCTCTGTTTCAGAGAATTTTACTCTTGGTTCTCTGCTTAACAGGATGACGGAGCCGATGGCATCTCCTTCGCAGATAATCGGGACAACGACCTGAGCGGTAGCTCCCTCCGGCTCATCTGGGGTGATGGGGATAAAGCCTCTGTCGTCCTTCCCGGCTGTCACAATCTGGCGCTCTCCGATCAGGACTTCCAGCTGGCGGCTGATGGATTTTTGCAGATAGTCCTTTCTGGGTCCGCCTGATACGGCGATGACCTGATCTCTGTCTGTGATGCAGACCATCAGGCCGGTGCTCTGGGCCATGGCCTCCGCGTACTGGGAGGAGAAGGCGGTCAGTTCCATCATGGGAGAGTATTTTTTTAGTATAATTTCCCCCTCCCGATCCGTGAAGATCTCTAACGGCGTTCCTTCGTGAAGGCGAAGAGTCCGCCGTATTTCTTTGGGAATGACTACCCGGCCCAGATCATCAATGCGTCTTACAATACCTGTAGCTTTCATATCATGTCCTCCATGGATTGTGTCATTCTTCTGGAACTTAGTATCTGTAAAAACAGGAAAATTATACTTTTTTTTCAAAAAATTCCTTTGACAGAAAACTGATCAGGCATACCGCCAGTCCGCTGAGAAACAGGATCCAGAAAATAGTATGGGAAAAGCGGTCAAACAGATAGCCGTAGATCAACTGTCCCAGAGGCTGGGCGCACAGGGAGAGAGTAAATACATAAGACATGACCTTTCCCATGAGCTGATTCGGAGTTCGTCTCTGGATCACAGATATGGCATAGGTGGAGAAGATACTGCAGCCAAATTGACATCCCCCGAACAAAAGAATCAGGCACAGATAGCGGGGAATGGTACCTATGGGAAGAAGAAAAAGAAGGCTTCCCAGGATCAGAGCTCCTCCGAAGGAGAGGAAGACCAGCGCTAAGTGGGAAAAACGCAGTCGTTTTGCAAGGAGAGTGACTGCGAGACTTCCCAGAATGGCGGCAGCCCCCAAGGCGCTCTCCGCAGCCCCATAGAATTTGGCAGAGAGTCCCATCACGGTTCGAATCAAATAGGGAAAGCCTACCACCAGAATTCCGGCGAGAAAAAGGCTTAACAGCCCGGCAAGGAGCAGAAGTCTGAGAATATCCGGTTCTTTCCTGCACAGAAAATCCATACTCAGAAGAAAGTCATTCCCAATGGCAGCAGGAAGGGAAACCATTTTCTTCGGCCTGCGGTAAGGAAGGTGGAGAAAGGTTTCAAACAGTGCAGTGAGGAAAAAACAGGCCGCAGTTCCGTAAAGGATGGGGCGGATGCCGAAGGAGGAGTAGAGCAGGCTGCCGAAAAAAGGAGTAACGAGGGAGAGGATAGCAGTCGCCTGGTTTACAGCGGCGTTTCCGGATAGCAGCTGATCCTGGGAGAGGAGTTCCGGGATGCAGGCAGAGACAACGGGGGATTCAAAGGCGCCCAGAATGGACAGTATTACCAGCAGAGCGCCGATACCCCAAATGGAGCTGAAGGTGGAGAACATCAGAGCGGCAGCAAGGACGGAACCCCCGGAAAGCAGATCCAGAGTGATCATCAGCCGGCGCCGGTTCCTTCGGTCTGCCAGAATACCGCCCAGAGGAGACAGCACAATGGTAGGAACCATGGAGAGAGCCAGCAGGCTGGCAAAGACAGAGGCGGAGCCGGTGAGTTCCAGAACGTACATAGACAGGGCAAACTTTAGGGTAAAGTTTCCCAGAAGAGAGGTGATCTGACCAAGAAGCAAGAGGGTAAAATTTTTGTGAAACAATTTTTGGTTCATAGGAATCCTCCTTTTTGTAGGTAGTGAAATAATTTTAATACCGAACGAACGTATGTATAAAGAAAAAAGAAAGCCAGCGCAAAAAAGCGCCGGTGTCTTTTGGGGATAAGCTCAGTCCGCCACAGGAACAACCTGGCTGCAGAAGCGTTTCACCAGATCAGAGATCTCCTGGTTGATCAGAGGTACACCCATTTTTTCCAGCATTTCCCCCAGAAATGCAAATTTGTGCAGCAGTTCTTCACTGGAAGCAGGGAAGATGGAGGGCATCAGCCAGAGACTTGTCAGGAGAGGAAGCAGCTGAGCGATCTCTTCCGGATAGTCGGTGTGCAAAGAACCGTCCTGATTGCCTTCCTCTATCAGATCCCGAAAATAGGGAGTTAGGACTTTTCGATTGGAAACGATCATCTCTACCAAAAGTTTTGGATTTTTTGTGATGGAGAGAGCCTGAAGATTCATTTGGGTGCGGGCCTCATCCATTTGATTGAGCCGAATCGCTTCCCGAAGCTTTTCCAGTCCGGAGAGGTCTTTCCGGCTGCGGACGGCCTCAAAGGGATTGTTCTCAAAGAACATCCGATCCCCCACTGCGTCCATGATTTCTTCTTTGGATTTAAAGTGATGGTAGATGGCGCCCTTGGACAAATCCCCCAGCTCATCCACAATGTCCTGAATCGTGGTGTTGTCATAGCCCTTTTCCAAAAACAGGCGCTGGGCGGTATCCAGGATCCTGTTTACCGTCACCTCAGGATATTTATTTCTGGCCATACAGTCACTCCTTATACATACTGATGGTATGTATAAAGTATAAAAGACGGATCCTTGTTTGTCAAGACCTGCCTTTTATGAATCGAAATTCGTCTTTTACTAACTTTCCCAATGTATTTCTAGGAGGCAGCCGGATTTTTTTACCGCACAGCCCAAACGGATCCAGAGCCTTTGCTGGCATCTCTCTCAGTCCGGAAATATTGAGTTTCTGAAAATTTTATGATATACTCCAAGCGATATAATATGGAAAGAGTGTGTTTTGAAAGGAGTTTTTATGGCATCCAATATTAAGACTATGACGGAGGGAAAACCGGTCTCCCTTATTGTGGCCTTTGCCTTGCCTTTGATGGCTGGAAATGTTTTTCAGCAGCTTTATACGGTGGTGGATACCATGGTGGTGGGAAAGGCTCTTGGAGTAAATGCACTGGCTGCATTGGGGGCTGCCGAATGGCTCAACTGGCTGATGTTAGGCATCATTCAGGGACTTACTCAGGGCTTTGCCATTCTGATTGCTCAGGAATTCGGAGCAAAACAAATCGAAAAGCTAAAACAGGTGATTGGCAGCACCGCTGTGCTGGCAGCGGTCAGCGCTCTGGCGCTGCTTATTTTAGGACAGCTGATGGTCTGGCCGATTCTCTTCCTGCTTCAGACACCGGATACCATCATAAATGATACCCTGCTTTATCTTCGGATTATGTACGCCGGAGTGCCTGTGGTGATGTCCTACAATTTACTGGCTTCTATTCTCAGGGCTCTGGGTGACGGCAAAACGCCTTTGTATGCCATGGTGGCAGCCTCTGTAATCAATATTGGCCTGGATCTGCTTTTTGTCCTGGAATTTCACTGGGGCATTGCAGGTGCCGCCATTGCTACTTTAATTGCCCAGGTGTTTTCCAGTCTGTTTTGCCTTTGGAATATCCGAAAAATTGAGTTTTTAAGCATGAAAAAGCACCATTTCCGTCTGCATGGGGCTTTATCCAGAAAATTATTTCTCCTGGGAACTCCTATGGCGTTCCAGAATGTCATGATTGCGGTAGGCGGAATGATCGTCCAACTGGTGGTGAATGGTTTCGGCGTGGTATTTATAGCGGGCTTTACGGCTACCAATAAGCTCTACGGGGTTCTTGAGGTGGCTGCCACTTCCTACGGTTACTCCATGATCACCTATGTAGGGCAAAACCTTGGGGCTGGAAAGATCCAGCGCATCCGGAAAGGCGTACGCAGCGCCAATTTCATTGCGATTCTCACCTCCCTGGTGATTGCTGCTGCCATGCTGGTATTTGGCAAGATTATCCTCAGCTGGTTTATCTCCGGGGATCCTTTGGAGGCAGAACAGGCTTTGCAGATTGCTTATTTTTATCTGGCCATTATGAGTCTGTTTCTTCCGGTCTTGTATATCCTTCATGTGGTGCGGTCCGCCATCCAGGGAATGGGAAATACTGTGCTTCCCATGATGTCCGGTGTGGCCGAATTTGTAATGCGCACCCTCACCGCCATCCTTCTGCCCCTGATACTGGGGCAGACTGGCATCTTCTTTGCTGAGATTATGGCCTGGTTCGGCGCAGACCTTATTCTTATCACCAGTTACTTTGTGACCATCAAAAAAATAGAAAAGAAGTTCCATACAGGAGGATAGAGGAAAATGGTTAAGAATACGATCTGCGGAGCAGACTGCAGCGAATGGTGAGAAAGTAAAGCTACTGGATGACAGGCGGCATTCAGGTTCTTAACAGCACTTAAAAAATCATTTAAGAAACAAAATATGCGATCGTTGCCAGCAGCCACAAATGAGCCGGATAAAAAACATAAAAGAAGCGTTTGCTGAAGGCTGTTTTCGGCTCGTGTTTGCCATTATATAAATACAGAAACGGAATTACCAAAATAAACATAAAATCAGAATTCAGTGCAAGCCAGTCTGGAATGAAGCCCGGAACATGATTCAGGTGATCTGTAACCATTAGTAATGCCATAAATAGGGGTATATGAATATGTGGAAACATATACATCTGAGCAGGGATATACGGTTAATTTAATACAGGATACCATTGACGAAGAAAAGGTTGATGCAGAAAATTATATTTCTGAGAAATGTGCTGTATTTGTTGCAGGTGGGGTTCGTTATACACTAAAAGGCAGAACATCCATAGAAAATATGAAAATGATTGTGGATACCATGAAATAGCCGGCTTTTTCTGGACGAAACGGAATGGGGAGTGTTGAAAAAGCCCTCCGGCGGTACTCTTTGGGATTACACGGATCGTTCCGTGCAAAGCACTCCCACCATCCTTCCCTCAATTGTTTTATCAGCCGTTTTTCCTGTAGTAACTGGTGCTTTTAATTTTTAGGGGGCAAGAAAATACCTTCCATTCTTTAGGTTGATGAAGTATAATGTAAGCAGCAAATTATAATTTGCAGAGGGATATAGTATGGTTGAAGTAAAATTTCACGAAAGCGTTGATGATAATTTATTAAAGTTTGCAGTCATCATTTCAAGGTCAAATGGCAAGTGGGTATTTTGTAAACATAGAGAACGAGATACTTATGAAGTTCCTGGAGGGCACCGAGAAGCAAATGAAACTATTTTGGAAACGGCCAAAAGAGAGCTGCGAGAAGAAACAGGAGCAGTTGATTTTGAGATTAAACCTATATGTGTATATTCTGTCAAAGGAAAAACAAGAATAAATGAAAATATTGATGATGAAACATTTGGAATGTTATTTATTGCGAATGTATTTTCATTTGAAGAAATAAATAGTGAAATAGAAAAAATCATTCTTGTTGATGAGTTGGTTGATAATTGGACATACCCGTTAATTCAACCTAAATTGATTGAAGAAGCAAGAAACAGAGGATATTTGTAACCCCCAGTTTGAGAAGAAAAAATATGTGGATATGCCCAAAATGCGGAAGGGAGTTTAAAAGAACCAATCAAGAGCATTACTGCGGAAAGGCACCGGAAACAGTGCAAGAATACATAGAGCTGCAGCCATCTGAACCCCATTCCCATTTAAAAGGGTTGATGAATGCAATACGGGATAATGTTCCGCATGTGCATGAATGTATCTTGTGGAGTATGCCATATTATAAAAAAGAGAAAAAGCAATCTCCTTTGCTGCTTTTAAAAAGTATGTTAGTTTTTATGTCGGTGTTGAAGTCATTGAAGAATTTTCATCCGAATTGAACGGCTTTGTCACTAAGAAAGATGCGGTCTATTTCCCATATAGTAAAGAATTGCCAAACGGTGTTTAAACTGATTTGACAACTAATTTTTACTGAATGCTTATGGCAGATATTTTTGGTATCTTGAAATTAATCGAGCGACGCAAATTTTAGCGGCAGATATAGGTGATAAAGTTGCAGCGGTAAGGGAGAAGTTACATGAATAAAAATAAAAAAGAAATAACTACAAAAGAAGATTTGATAAAAGTGATAGATTTGTTAGAAAACAAGGGAATTACATACTGGTTGGATGGCGGCTGGGGGGTGGATATTTTAGCAGGCAGAGAAACAAGACGCCACAGAGATATAGATATAAATTTTGATGCTCAACACATGGAAAAATTGTTAGAGCTTCTTTTGAAAAGGGGTTATAAAATTGAGACAGACTGGAGACCGGTCAGGATAGAATTATACAGTGATGAATTTGGTTATTTGGACATCCATCCATTTGTTTTGAACGAGGATGGAACTTCAAAACAAGCTGATTTAGAGGGTGGCTGGTACGAGTTTGAAAAAGATTATTTTGGTTTTGCTTTTTTTGATGGGAAAACCATTCCTTGTATATCCTTAAAGGGGCAAAAGATTTTTCATTCAGGTTATGAATTAAGAGATAAAGATAAGCATGATATTTC
>CAJLNC010000109.1 GCA_905207905.1 uncultured Lachnospiraceae bacterium
CGATGTTGCAAGCTGCTGCACGAGATCTTCTCAGATCGCCTTTTCTCTGCGGTCCATCAAGGATCATCTGATCGCCAGTGTAAGCATGGATGGTACACATGATACCGGACTCGATGGGCATGTAGTCGTTCAGAGCTTTTGCCATAGGAGCCAGGCAGTTAGTGGTGCAGGAAGCTGCGGAAATAACAGTATCTTCCGGTTTCAGAGTGGTGTGGTTTACATTGTAAACGATGGTGGGCAGATCGTTACCAGCCGGAGCGGAGATAACAACCTTCTTAGCGCCTGCAGTGATATGAGCAGAAGCTTTTTCTTTGGAGGTATAGAAACCAGTACACTCCAGAACTACATCTACACCGATCTCTCCCCAGGGAAGTTCAGCAGCATTAGCCTTTGCGTAGATTTTGATTTCTTTTCCATCAACAGTGATAGAATCCTCACCAGCTGTTACCGTGTCAGCCAGAGCGTATTTACCCTGAGATGAATCATATTTTAATAAATGAGCCAGCATCTTCGGAGATGTCAAATCGTTGATAGCAACAACCTCGTATCCTTCTGCACCAAACATCTGTCTGAAAGCCAGACGACCGATACGACCGAAACCATTGATTGCAACTTTTACTGCCATAATTTCAATTCCTCCTAATGTGAATTTTATTAGTTTCGTCAAGGTGTATAACGGCACAAAAAGCCAAAAACCTCAACCTACTAAGTATTCTAACCAATTTGTCCCAAAAATTCAAGACCATTTTAAAAAATAGTAGCTTTTTTAACACTTTTATTTTAAACTGAAATCAAATCATTCCTCAGGGAGGTATTGTTATGAATATTATTGCGGATTACCATATGCACACGCATTTTTCCGAAGATTCAGAGGCTTCCATGGAATCTATGATCATCGGTTCCATCCAGAAGGGTCTGAAATACATCTGCTTTACAGAACACATGGATCTGGATTATCCTTCCGCCCACGGTACCTTTCAGGCGGATCTGGATGCCTACCAAAAAGAACTTCTGCCTCTTAAGGCCGCCTATCAGGATACCATCCAGATAGGCCACGGGGTTGAGCTTGGCATGCAGCCTCACCTGGCTTCCAGAAACCGGGAACTGGCAAAAAAATATCCTTTTGATTTCATCATTGCCTCCATGCATCTTCTCTCCGGTCTGGACGTATACTACCCGGAAGCCTGGGAAGGCCGCCAGGAGTCCGCAGTGATCATCGACTATTTTAAGGAACTTCTCTTTTGTCTTCAATCTATGGAAGAATACGATACCCTTGGGCATCTGGATTACATCATCCGCTACAGCCCCACCCGAAATCAAAATTATTCCTATGAGCTCTACGGAGAGTACGTTGATCCCATTTTGCTGCATCTGATCCGCAACCAGAAATGTCTGGAGGTCAATGCCGCAGGCCTGAAGTACGGACTGGGCCAGCCAAATCCCGACACCTTTATTTTAAAGCGTTACCGGGAACTGGGCGGCCATCGGATCACCATTGGCTCGGATGCCCATCAACCGGAGCATATCGCCTATGATTTCTCTGTAGTGCAGAAGCTTCTAAAGTCCCTGGGCTTTGACAGCTACACTGTCTTTCAGAAAAGGAAACCTATGACCCTGCCTTTGGAGTGAGCAGCTTTCAAAAAGGCGATGTTGCAAAACACCTGCGGCGGAACCCTTTCCGTTGAGTTTGCTCCAAAAAACAATCGGTTTTCCGGGGAAGAACAGGAGAAGGTTTAATACTCCTCCTGTTCTTCCTCCTCCCCTTCATGAATATCCGACTTAGGACGCTCCAGCCCTTCTATTTTTATATGATGCTTTTCTGCGTAGTCCCACAGCGCCGCATGGATGGCTTCTTCCGCCAGAAGGGAACAGTGTACCTTCACTGGCGGAAGCCCGTCCAGAGCCTCCATCACTGCCTTATTGGTCACTTCCATGGCCTCCTGAACCGTTTTTCCCTTTACCAGCTCTGTGGCCATACTGCTGGTAGCCACCGCAGCTCCGCATCCAAAAGTCTTAAATTTGCAGTCTCTGATAATTCCATTTTCATCGATATCTAAATAAATCCGCATAATATCTCCGCACTTTGCGTTTCCTACCGTTCCCACGCCGCTGGCATTCTCAATCTCGCCTACGTTTCTGGGATTCTGGAAATGATCCATCACTTTCTCACTGTACATAATTCTTCTCCTTTTTCCTAGTTTTTTTTCCTAGTTCTCTATATTCTTTTTCTATTCCTGTTTTCCAGCCTTTACAAAATCCTCGTACAGCGGAGACATCTTCCTTAACTGCCCCACGATCCGTTTGATGGCCTCCACTGTAAAGTCAAGTTCCTCCCTGGTGGTCTCATGATTCAGGGTAAGCCGCAAAGACCCGTGAGCAATCTCATGGGGAAGTCCAATCGCCAGCAGCACATGAGAGGGATCCAGAGAGCCTGAGGTGCAGGCAGATCCGCTGGAACCGCAAATCCCCTCCATATCCAGCATAATCAGCAGGGATTCTCCCTCTATAAACTGAAAACTGAAATTAGCATTGTTGGGAAGCCGGTCTTTCGGCGCCCCATTCAATCTGGTATAAGGTACTTCCTTTAAAATGCGTCCAATCAGATAATCCCGCAGTTCCCGTTCTCTTTTTGTGCGCTCCTCCATGTTGGAAACTGCCAGCTCCACTGCTTTTTTATAGCCAACGATTCCCGGCACATTTTCTGTCCCTGCCCGTCTCTTCCTTTCCTGAGCACCCCCATGGATAAATGAACGGATCTTCACGCCTTTGCGGATATACAAAAAACCTATTCCCTTAGGACCCTGCAGTTTGTGAGCGCTGGAACTAAGCATATCAATATGAAGCTCATCTACATTGATCGGAAGCTGTCCAAAAGCCTGCACTGCGTCTGTATGAAACAGGATGCCATTTTCATGAGCAATTTTTCCGATTTCCTGCACCGGCTCTATCGTTCCAATCTCATTGTTGGCAAACATAATAGAAATGAGTATCGTATCCGGTCGGATCGCCTTCTTTAGTTCTGACAACTTCACCACACCGAATTCGTCCACATCCAAATACGTAATCTCATAGCCCTGCTTTTCCAGATATTCACAGGTATGAAGTACCGCATGATGTTCGATCTTTGAAGTAATAATGTGTTTTCCTTTTCCGCCATAAGCCTCTGCTGCCGCTTTGATTGCCCAGTTGTCTGCTTCAGAGCCGCCTGCAGTAAAATAAATCTCATTCTCCTTTGCACCCAAAGCTTCTGCAATCACCGCCCGGGCCTCGGTGATTGCCTCCTTGCTTTCTCTTCCCAGCCCGTATATTCCAGAGGCATTTCCATAATGCTCCGTAAAATAAGGAAGCATAGCTTCTACAACTTCCGGCGCCGTTCTGGTGGTAGCGGCGTTGTCAAGATATATCATCTTTCCCATTTTCATCTCTCCTTTTTCTTCATTTATGTTTCAGCGGAGCCCTTCTGCTTCATAAGCGCTCTGCTCTCTTTTACCAGGGAATCCAATGTGATCTCATCCACTGTCCGGGTAATACTCTCATTGACTTTCTTCCATACATATTTCGCCACACACAATTCCCCTGTCTGACACCCGCTCTTTGAAAGGCCGGGACACTGTACGGCTTCCAGGTTCCCTTCCAAAGCCCGCAGCACATCTCCCACAGAAATCGCTTCTGCCTCTCTGCCTAACCGGTATCCTCCCAGAGCGCCCCGGCTGCTGGTCACCAGACCTGCTTTTTTCATTTTTGCCATAAGCTGCTCTAAATATGCCTCAGAAATCTCCTGGCGTGCTGCAATACTGCTGATGGACACTGCCTCACTCCCGCTGTGAAGAGCCAGATCGATGAGAGCGCGCAATCCATATCTGCTTTTGGTTGACAGCTTCATTTGATCCTCCTATAATCCCTACTATTTTACTTTGAATTAATTTGAATATAACATCGGTTTTTTGTTCTGTCAAGTCCCAAAAGCACATATATTACATTGAACTTCACCTCCGGCGGAATTGTATATGAAAAAGAACACACATCCCCTTATCAGGAGCACTCTCATCCTCACCACAGCAGGTCTTATCAGCAGAATCATCGGATTTTATTATAAGGTATTCCTGGCCTCCATGATCGGTGCAGAAGGGATCGGAATTTACCAGATGATCTTTCCCCTCTATGTTCTCTGCGTTTCCCTGTCTTCCTCCGGAATTCAGACCGCCATTTCCAGATTTACAGCGGCGTATCTCTCCACCGGCCGTTCCCGGAAAGCCTGGACACTTTTCCGGACTGGTCTTTTGATGGCTCTGGCGGTCTCCTGCCTGCTGACCTTATTTCTCTACAATTTTTCTGAGCCTGTAGCACTGTACTTTTTAAAAGAAGAACGATGTATTCCCCTTTTACAGCTCATAGCGTTTGCCATTCCCCTGGAAGCGATCCACACCTGCGCCTCCGGATATTTTCTGGGGCAGCAAAAGCCGGGAGTCCCTGCCTTTACCCAGCTGTTTGAGCAGACCGTCCGCGTAGGCTCCACCTTCCTGCTCTATCAAATTTTTTTAGAGAAGAAACTGCCCCCTTCTCCCCTGCTGGCCGCAGCCGGACTCTTAGCCGGGGAAGCGGCAGCAGCTCTGCTCATCCTCACCAGGCTGGCCCTTCAATCTTCGCCTGAAAAAAAAGAAACCGCTCAGATCTCGTTCAAAAAACAGCCGAAAAAGAAAGACTCCAGCCAGTCCTCCCCTAAAAGCCGGCCTGACAGTCAAAATGCTCCTTTGACTGTCAGAAAAAATCGGTCCCGAATCAGCAGTCTGCCAACGTCATCTGCAAAATTTCCAAATCTAACCGCCATCTGCAGCGTGGCAGCCCCCATCAACTTCAACCGCCTGCTGCTCAACCTTCTTCACAGCGCAGAGGCGGCTATGATTCCCATGCGGCTGCAGCAATACTACAAAAGCGCAGACCAGGCTCTGGCCTCCTACGGAATATTTACGGGAATGGCCATGCCGCTGATCATGTTTCCCAGTGCCATCACCAGCTCTTTATCCATGGTACTGCTTCCCTCTGTCTCAGAGGCCAGCGCCTTAAATGACCGAAAAAAAATAGCAGCCACCGTGGAATCCACCATGCTGCTCTGTCTCTCTCTTGGCATCACCTTTACCGCTGCCTTCCTGGAATTCGGCCCCTCTATGGGAATACTGCTGTATCAAAATGGACGGGTTGGTTCGTACCTTACCACCCTGGCCTGGATCTGCCCTTTTTTATATCTGACCGCCACCAACAGCAGTATTCTTCTGGGGCTTGGAAAAACAAAGGCTGTGTTTGTTCACAATCTCACCGGACAGCTGATTCACTTTATATCTTCCTACCTTCTGATCCCGCCACTTGGGATGCAGGGCTGTCTGATCGGTCTTCTGATCAGCCAGCTTGCCGCCTCTGTGCTGAGTATGCGGACGCTGAGAAAGGAGGTGCCATTCACCTTTCATGCAGCCTTGTGGATCTTAAGGCCCTCTGTCTGCTGTCTCTTGGCACAGCTTCTCCTTCGGTTGCTTCAGCGCCTGCTGCCCATTCTCGCTCTCCCAGACCGCTGGATTTCCTTTCTCCTCTCCGGCAGTATCTGGGGGCTGTTGGTTCTGGTCTTTCATTTCAGCTTTCATTTTTTATTTCATGGGAAGTGCCTATGAAGATTAGGGTACCAAAAGCCCTGATGGAAAAATTCGACGGTCAAATTGCAAAAAAAGAGCTGCATAAGTGCAGCTCTTTTTTGCAATCGGACAGAAAGCATTCGTTCATAGGGTTTTTGATACCCTAATCCTGTAAAATAAGAAAGCCGTAACTGTCTGTCTTAGATTTCCGATAATCTTCCCTACCAGGGACAGAGCCAGTTGTACATCTCCTCATACTTTCTGGCTGAAGTGTTCCAGGAGAAATCGACTGCCATGGCCCGGTCGATCAGCTTATTCCACTCCCGCTTTTTCTCATAGTAAACATACATGGCATATTTTACTGTGTTGAGCATCTCATGGGCATTATAATTGGCAAAGCTGAAACCTGTACCTGTACTCTCATACTCATTGTAAGGAATTACGGTGTCCTTTAACCCTCCCGTCTCCCGGACAATGGGCACTGTACCGTAGCGCAGACTCATAAGCTGAGACAGGCCGCAGGGCTCAAACAGCGAGGGCATCAGGAAGGCATCACAGGAAGCATACACCTTATGGGACATAGCTTCCGAATAGAAAATATTTGCGGAAACCTTGCCCTGATACTTCCATGCAAAATGGCGGAACATATTCTCATACCGCTCCTCACCGGTTCCCAGCACCACCAGTTGGATATCCTGCTGGCACAGTTCATCCATCATGTAGGCAATCAGATCAAAGCCCTTCTGGTCTGTGAGACGGGATACGATTCCGATCATCATTACCTTTGGATCAACCTCAAGTCCCAGGTCTTTCTGAAGCTGAAGTTTATTTTTTATTTTTTCCTTGCGGAAATTACGGGCGTTGTAATTCTGAGTGATAAAAGGATCTGTTTCAGGATTAAATACATCATAGTCAATTCCGTTTACAATTCCTCTCAGGCTGTTGGATCGGGCGCACATCAGCC
>CAJLNC010000110.1 GCA_905207905.1 uncultured Lachnospiraceae bacterium
CAAAAATTTTTTTTACAATTAATAACCCCTTATTAATTATTTATACTCCCCTCGAAAGGCCAGTAGCTCCCCTACTGGTCTTTCACTATAAAAAAATAAAACATAAAGAGAGGTAATTCCATGAGCAATGTAATTATTCCCCAAGGCTATCGGCCTGCACTGAATCTTTACGATACGCAGAAAGCCATTGGCACTGTAAAACGGCTTTTTGCAGATACCCTGTGTGCGACCCTGGGACTTCATCGCGTGTCAGCACCCTTGTTTTTGGAGGCCTCTACAGGATTAAATGATGATTTGAACGGCGTGGAGAGAAAGGTGACCTTTGATCTGAGGGATACGGGAACAGAAGCCCAGGTAGTACAGTCGTTGGCAAAATGGAAACGTCAGGCTCTGAAAGAGTATGATTTTCATGTGGGAAAAGGGCTGTACTGTGATATGAACGCTATTCGGAGGGATGAGGAGCTGGATAATCTTCACTCTGTGTATGTGGATCAGTGGGATTGGGAAAAGGTTATTGATGAGAGCGACCGGAATTTGGATTATTTAAAAACGGTGGTTCGTGCGATTGTCTCTGCCGTATGCGCTACGGAGATGAATCTTCACGCTATGTTTCCGCAGCTTTTCGGTCTGCCTTTGCACACTCCGGAGGTAGATTTTATTACTACCCAGGAATTGGAAGATTTGTATCCGGATCTTTCTGGCAAGGAGCGGGAGAATGCATATGTGAAGGAGCATGGCACTACTTTTTTGATGCAGATCGGAAAGAAGCTGCGCAGCGGTAAGCCTCATGACGGAAGAGCGCCGGATTATGATGACTGGGATTTAAACGGAGACATTCTGTTTTGGAATCACACCCTGGGATGCAGCTATGAGTTGAGCAGTATGGGGATACGAGTGAGTCCGGAGAGCCTGGATGCTCAGCTTCGGGAAGCTGGCTGTGATGACCGCCGCACACTTCCTTTCCATAAAGCGCTGCTGGCAGGAGAGCTGCCTTACACCATCGGCGGAGGCATTGGTCAGAGTCGCCTTTGTATGCTGCTTCTTGGCAGCGCTCACATTGGAGAGGTGCAGGCCAGTGTCTGGGATGAAAAGACCAGAAGAATCTGTGCAGAAGCAGGGATTCCTCTGTTGTAGCATCTGGCTACAGGGACGTGTTGCCCTTTGTATATGAATGTCGGATTTTTGTTGGAAACAAACTTGCTCCCTTTTTCATATTTTAAAGAAAAAGGGAGTTTTTTTATGGGATTTCAGACAATTTCCGCCAGAGAATTAAACCGCTGTGTCAGAGACGGCCGGCGGATAATAATAGATCTTCGCTCGCCCCAGGAGTATGGGGCCTGTCACATCCAGGGAGCGGTGAATCTCCCCTATGAGGAGCTGGAGCAAATGCTTTCTGCAGCGGGAAAATCCGGCAGAACTGCTGTCTATGAAGCCTTGAGCCGCAGGGGATTTCCGGCAGGGAATCTTTTGAAGCAGGAGCTGGTGCTTTATTGCGAACGGGGAGCTACCAGCATGGCAGCGGCCCGGGAGCTGGCAGAACTTGGATTTCGGGTAAAAAGTGTGGTAGGAGGGATCCGGGCCTACCGGGGCCCCTATTTGGCAGGAACTGACAGGCGCCTTAGATAAAGAAGAAACGCCGAAGCAGTTGACAGGCCTGACTACTTGGCTTAAGATAGGAATACAGATATGGGAATGACCGCCGGCTGTAAGGAACAGCGCTGGACATCCTTCCGAATGGGCGGGTGTTCGGGGCGGTTATTGAGATTTTACAGGAGGAATTTTACATGAAACTATTTGTAGCTTCAGATATACACGGATCTGCCTATTATTGCAAGAAGATGCTGGAGGCCTGTGACCGGGAGCAGGCGGAGCGAATCCTGCTGCTGGGAGATATTCTTTACCACGGTCCCAGAAATGACTTGCCAAGGGAGTACGCGCCGAAGGAAGTGATCAGGATGCTGAATGAACGGAAAGATCACATTTACAGTGTCAGGGGCAACTGTGAGGCTGAGGTGGATCAGATGGTTTTGGAATTTCCGGTTTTGGCTGACTATTGCCTGATACCTGTTGGAAAGAGAGTGGTGTATGCTACTCATGGACATGCCTACAACGAGGAGAAACTTCCGCCCATGCATCCAGGGGATATTCTTCTTCATGGGCATACCCATGTGCTGAAGGCGGAACGCAGGGAGGGGTATCTTCTTTTGAATCCCGGTTCTGTGTCGATACCTAAGGAAAATAACGTGCCGAGCTATGGAATCTTGGAGGAGAGCTGTTTTACCGTGAAGGATATGGCGGGCAATGAAATTCTTCATTTGGATCTGGAGGAAACTGTATGAAAATGGCAGAGCTGATTGCCCCTTGTCACTTTGGCCTGGAGGCAGTTTTGAAAAAGGAAATCCTGGATCTGGGCTATGAAATCAGTCAGGTGGAAGACGGACGGGTTACCTTTTTGGGGGATATGGAAGCCATCTGTTATGGGAATGTTTTCCTGCGGACAGCAGAGCGGATACTTTTGAAGGTGGGAACGATTCACGCAGAGACTTATGATGAGCTTTTTGAGGGAACGAAAGCCCTGCCCTGGGAGGATTATATTCCTGTTAATGGGAAATTCTGGGTGGCAAAGGCTACTTCCATTAAGAGCAGGCTGTTTAGTCCTTCAGACATCCAGTCTATTATGAAAAAGGCCATGGTAGAGCGGCTGAAATCAAAATACGGTGTAACCTGGTTTCAGGAAGATGGGGCGTCCTATCCGGTGCGGGTGTTTTTAATGAAAGATCAGGTATCCATTGGCATTGATACCTCTGGGGTATCTTTGCACAAGAGAGGATACCGGCTGATGACTGCCAAGGCGCCTATTACAGAGACGCTGGCAGCTGCGCTGATCATGCTGACGCCTTGGAAAAAAGACAGGGTTTTGGTGGATCCTTTTTGCGGCAGCGGCACTTTTCCGATAGAGGCTGCCATGATGGCTGCCAATATGGCTCCGGGGATGAATCGTTCTTTTCTTGCAGAGAGCTGGGAGAATCTTATACCGAAGAAATATTGGTACAATGCCATGGATGAGGCGTCGGATCTGGTGAATGACCAGATTGAGACGGATATCCAGGGCTATGATCTGGATGGCGATGTGGTGAAAGCGGCCAGGGAAAATGCAAGAAATGCAGGGGTGGATCATCTGATCCATTTCCAGCAGCGTCCGGTAGCAGAGCTGAATCATCCGAAAAAATACGGATTTATTATTACCAACCCTCCCTATGGAGAACGAATCGAGGAAAAAGCCAATCTTCCAGGACTTTATCGGGAGATCGGGGAGGCTTTCAGACGGTTGGATTCCTGGTCGGAATATGTGATCACATCCTATGATCAGGCGGAAAAATATATCGGAAAAAAGGCGGACAAGAATCGAAAGATCTATAACGGAATGCTGAAAACCTATTACTATCAGTTTTTGGGGCCAAAGCCTCCAAGACGGAAGGATACAGTAAAAGAATGACGAAAAAAATGGGCAGAAACAAAAAGGGGAGGAAAAGAAGTGCTGAAAAAAACAGGAGCGCTCTTTTTGCCGCAGCAGGGATTCTGGGGCTTCTGACTACTTTCTCCTGCCCTGCATTGGCAGAGACGCAGTCTTTAGATGGACTTCTTCCTTCTGTTCCTGTATTTGAACGGTCGGAGTATGAGGGGATAGCGCTTTTGCCGCAATTTCAGATACCAAGAGAACTTCCGGTGAGGTACGATGCCAGGGATATAGGAAAAGAGCCGACGGTGAAGAGTCAGGGAACCTTAGGTACCTGTTGGGCGCTGACGGTGACTTCTGCCCTGGAAGCTGCGCTGCTTCCGGAAGAAACCCTGGAATTTTCGCCGGATCATCTCTCATTGAATAATGGCTTTCAAATCACTCAGAATGAAGGCGGAGACTATATGATGGCTATGGCCTATTTAAGTGGTTGGTACGGGCCTGTACTGGAGGAGGAGGATCCTTATGGGGACGGTGTTTCTCCGGAGGGTCTGACACCTCGGGTGCATGTACAGGAGATGCAGCTTCTGGAGGGAAAATCCCGGCAGGAGATCAAGGAGATGATCTATAAATACGGGCCGGTTCAGACTTCTTTGTATCTGGACAGAGAGCAGACTTCCAGTGAACTTCCCTACTATAATCCTGAGACCTTTGGCTATTATTATCCGCAGGAAGAGATAAACACTCATGATGTGCTGCTCTTGGGATGGGATGACGCTTATCCGAAGGAAAATTTTAAGCTGCAGCCCAAGGAAGATGGGGCGTATATCTGTCAGAATACCTGGGGAACTGATTTTGGGCAGCAGGGGATCTTTTATGTATCCTATGAAGACGGAAATATTGCCAGGGGAGGCGTAGCCTACACCAGGGTAGAGCCGGAGGATAATTATGATTTCATCTACCAGACGGATGTGTGCGGCTGGCAGGGACAGCAGGGATATGATGGGGAAACCTGTTATTTTGCCAATGTATATACTGCCGGGGAGACTGAAAATCTGGAGGCGGTAGGATTTTATAATACCGGGGATTTTTCTGTATATGAGATTTATGCGGTGGAGGAATTTGTATCAGAGGAATCCTTTGCACAGCGCAGGCTTCTGCAGAATGGGTGGCTGGAAAATAAGGGATATTTTACTGTAAAGCTGGATGTGCCGGTTGCCCTGGAGAAAGGACAGCAGTTTGCCGTGGTGGTGAAGATCACTACCCTTGGGGCCAAAATGCCGGTAGCAGTGGAACTGAACAAGGATTCTTACACACAGGGAGTGACTCTGGAGGGCAAGAGAGGTTATCTAAGCTATTCCGGAGATACCTGGGAATTTACGGAGGAAAAATTCGGCACAAATGTGTGCCTGAAAGCATATACGGTGCGCCGATAGAAAGTGAAAACAGTAAATCGACGGACGGCCTGTGGAAGGAGAAACTGTTAATGAACCGGTGTGCTGGAAGATGATGAAAGAAAAGAACTGGAAGATGGCAGAATGGAGCGGAGACGATGAAGGAAAAAAAGATCATTTTTGCAACAGGAAATGAGGGAAAAATGCGGGAGATCCGCATGATTTTGGCAGATATGGACTGTCAGGTGATGTCTATGAAGGAGGCTGATGTAAAGGCAGATATTGTGGAAGACGGGAAAACTTTTACAGAAAATGCAGTAATCAAGGCAAAGACGATTATGGAGCTTACCGGTCAGATGGCGATGGCGGATGATTCCGGCCTGGAGATTGATTATCTGAATAAGGAACCGGGTATTTATTCCGCCAGGTATCTGGGGGAGGATACGCCCTATGAGACTAAGAATCGGATCTTGCTGGAGCGCTTGGCGGGGATCCCCAAGGAGCAGCGTACAGCCCGCTTTGTGTGCGCCATTGCCTGTGCGATGCCGGATGGCAGGATTCTCACCACAGAGGGCACTATGGAGGGCTACATTGGCTGGGAGAGCCGGGGGGAAAATGGGTTTGGATATGATCCCATTTTTTACCTGGAAGAATTTGACTGTTCCTCTGCACAGCTGACACCGGAACAGAAAAATCAGGTGAGCCACAGAGGAAAAGCTTTGCGGAATATGAAAGAACTGCTGAAGGAGCTGTAAGCCATGAGAATATTGATTGTAAGTGATTCACACGGATATAATGGAAATTTGAAGCGGGCAGTCGAGAAGGAGTCTCCGGTGGATGCTCTGCTGCATCTTGGGGATTCCCAGAGCAGTGAGGAGGAAATGAGCCGCCTGGCAGGGTGTCCGGTGTATATGGTGGCTGGGAACTGTGACTATTTTACCAGACTTCCCATTACACGTTTTGTGGAGTTTGGGAAAAACCGGATCATGCTGACTCATGGACATCAGTATTTTGTAACTGTGGGAACCAGAGACCTTCTGGAGGAGGCCGGGAGCAATCACTGTAATATAGTGATTTACGGTCACACTCACCGTCCTGTGATGGACGGAACCAACGGAGAGATCCTGGTGCTTAATCCTGGAAGCATTTCTTTTCCGAGACAGGAAGGGAGATATCCCAGTTATATGGTGATGGAGATTGATGAGACCGGGGAAGCGCATGTGCGGCTGGAATACGCTTGAGTTTTTTCCATTTGCGTTGGTGTGGAATTGTTTTTTTGGCGGTTGCTGAATATTTTTGAGCCCTGTTAGCTGTTTTTTGAAAAGCCGGATAAAAAATAATGGAAAAAAACTGAAAAAAAGATAAAAAAACGGTTGACAATTTCTTGAACGTGTAATATAATCATTTTTGCGTCTGGGTAAGAGCATTTGTCGAGTACCGGGGTGTGGCTCAGCTTGGCTAGAGCGCCTGGTTTGGGACCAGGAGGTCGCAG
>CAJLNC010000111.1 GCA_905207905.1 uncultured Lachnospiraceae bacterium
TTTCGGAGAAAAATCACCCGAAAGGGTACCGCCGGAGGTATTTTGCAGCATCCCCTCTTCGATTCATAGGAATTTCCTTCCTATAAAACAAAAATGCTCCGAAGGATTGCACTGAGGCAGCATACGTTTTACTTTGTTGTGGGAGGCTGCTGGGGTTGTACTTCCATCTCTTCATTTTTAATTTCCCAGTGGATCAGGAAGGTGAGAATGGCCCGCAGGATAATGATCCCTGCGACGATGCCGATCTCCTGAAGATTGCGCACAATCACTGTGCGCAGAATCTCACTTCCCAGCTTAAATTCCAGTCCCATAGCCAGTCCTTTAGCCAGTGCAAGGCGGGTATCCGGCGCTTTTCGGACATAATTGACCAGTCCCTGAATCCCTGCGCAGGTGATGACAGCCACGCCGATATACTCAAAGAGGAGCATGGCCAGATTCACAAAGCTGTGGAGAAATGTTTCTAACAATTCCATAATGTTTTTCCTTTCCTTTTTGTAACTGTTTTTAGTATAGTCTTTGGCAGGAAAAATGTAAAGGCAAAGGTATTTAGAAAAATTTAAGATTTTTTGGCTGGATGTTAATTTTGAGTTTATGGAAGAGGAATACAATAAAACCCATGGAAAATTCAGCAAACCATATGATGGGAATCGTTCTTCCCTTTGAGAGCGGTACAGAATTTTCTGAGCGACAAAATGTGGCTTAAATATACGCCCTGGAGCGTACAAGGATGAGGAGGATTTATTTTGAAAGAAAAAAATGAAAAGAAAAAAAGAAAAAAGTGGCCTTTTGTTCTGGCGATCGTGATTCTGCTGCTGATTGGAGCTGTGGTATCTTTGATCTGGTCAGGAAAAAAGACGCTGGAGGAGGCGGTGAATGCACAGACGACAGAGGCAGTGACCAGAGGAGCCATTGCAGTGACCACAGAGGGCAGCGGTACTGTTGAGGCGGCTTCTACAAGAGCGCTGGCTCTGGAGTATGATGGCAAGCTGGAGACCATTTATGTGGAGACGGGAGACCAGGTGAAAGTTGGAGACAAACTGGCGCTCTATGACCAGGAGGCTCTGGACGGAGTGATGGATGCCAAGGAGGCGGAGCTGGCAGAGCTGAACGACCAGATTGCTTCTATGGATGATTCCGGCAGTGAAACCATTAAAGCTCCGGTTTCCGGAAGGGTAAAGCGGATCTATGGGGCAAAGGATGACGTGGTGTCCAAGGTAGAGGAACGTCACGGCGGAGTGGCGGAGATTTCCGGGGACGGCAAGCTGAAGGTGGAGTTTCCCTATGAAGGAAGCGCTCTGAGCGAGGGAGATTCTGTTACCGTGGAGTTTGACACCTATTCGGTGGCAGGCACTGTGGAGGCTGTAGAGGATGCGCTGGTAAAGGTAACGATTCCCGATGATACCAGATATCAGGTGGATACAGAAGCGGAGATCTGGGGAAAATCTGGAGAACGGCTGGGACAGGGACTGTTGGTTTCCAATAGACCCTATCTGGTGACCGCTTCCTATGGCATTATTGATGAGGTGAAGGTGGATAAGGAGACCTATGTGGATGCAGGGGATGTGATGTTTATCCGCAGGGATGCCAAGTATAATCAGGAATATCTGGATCTTCTGGAGGAACGCCAGGAGAAGGTGGAGGAAATCCGGGAATTGAAGGAGTACCAGAAGAATCCGGTAATGACTTCTGAATTTGACGGTTATGTAGTGTCCATGGATGCACTGGAGGGGATGCCCTATGAGAAAGATCAGCAGTTTTGTACCATCGCAGATGCAGGAACCCTTTATCTGAAGGCGGAGATTGATGAGCTGGATATCGACGGAGTTCAGGTGGGACAGACCGCTACCGTGGTATTCGATGCCTTTGAGGAGGAAACCTATGAGGGCGTGGTGGAAAAGATCTCCGGAGTGGGAAATAACACGGGAGGAGTGACGACCTATACGGTTACCATTGCCATGGATGGAGATACCCGTCTGAAAAATGGAATGAGCGCCACTGCCACAATCCTGATGGAGGAGAAAGAGGATGCCCTTCTCATTCCGGTGGATGCCATTGAGACCATTGACGGGGAAAAGTACGTGCAGGTGGCAGATGGATCAGAAACTCAGCGACGCAAGATAACCCTTGGACTGGTCAATGACGAGTATGCAGAGGTGACGGAAGGACTGAGTGAGGGAGAGCAGGTTGTGGTTATCGCCAGAAACAGTACAGATATTTTCACTACAATGATGCAGCAAGGGGAAGCTATGAGGCAGAGTGCAGGGAGGTAGATGGTTTGATCGAACTGGAGAACATTAAGAAAATCTATAGCCTGGGTGAGGAAGAAGTGCGGGCTTTGGATGGAGTTTCCCTGAATGTGATGGAACATGAATTTGTAGCCATTGTGGGGGCTTCCGGCAGCGGTAAGTCCACGCTGATGAACATTATCGGCTGCCTGGATACGGCGGATGAGGGAAACTACTATATCGACGGACAGGATATCACCAGTCTGAGCGAAAAAGAGCTGGCTACCATGCGGAACCGGAAGATCGGCTTTATTTTTCAGCAGTTTAACCTGCTGCCCAAGCTGACGGCTTATGAAAATGTGGAGCTTCCTTTGATTTATCAGGGACTTCCGGCCAAAGAGCGGAAGGAGAGAACGCTTGAGGCTCTGGAACGGGTGGGCTTGTCGAAGCGTATCCATCACAGGCCTAACCAGCTTTCTGGAGGACAGCAGCAGAGAGTGGCTGTGGCAAGAGCCCTGGCGACTCAACCATCTCTGATTCTGGCGGATGAACCTACGGGGAATCTGGATTCCAAATCCAGCAGAGACATTATGGGACTGATTCATGAACTTCATGAGCAGGGGAATACCATTATTCTTATCACGCACGATGACGGGATTGCAGCAACCGCGGAGCGTCAAGTGCGGATCATGGACGGAAAAATCGTGTCAGATACCAGAGCGGGCGTAAGGAGGAAGGAAGAATGAAGGTAAGGCAGTCCATTAAAATGGCCTGGGGAGCCATTATTTCTAATAAAATGCGGTCGTTCCTTACCATGCTGGGCATCATTATCGGCGTATGTTCTGTGACGCTTCTGATCTCACTGGTTCAGGGCGGAACGGGAAGCATTACAGAATCTATGGAGGATCTGGGCGGAGATCAGATCATTGTCTCTGTGACCGACACTCACAAGAAGCTTACCTACCATGAGCTTCAATCTTTGGAGGGAACAGGAGGTATCAAAACCATTTCTCCCTATCTGTCCGGAAACGGAGTGGCAGTGGCAGAAGGAAATTCTGCGGAGGTGTCAATCAACGGCATTACCCCTGCTTATCAGGACGTGCAGGGACTGGATGTGGAGCATGGACGTCAGTTTACAGATCTGGATATGGAAAAGCGGCTGGATGTGTGCATTGTGGGAACGGAAGTGGCTACAGATCTGTTTGGCACCACCCAGGTTCTAAATAGCAGGATCCGGGTAAATGGTTATGATTACCGGGTGGTGGGAGTTTTGGAAAAGCAGGATGAGGCTATGCTGAACGGAACCGGAAACAGCGTCTATATCCCCTTTACCAACGCACAGAGACTTTTAAAGCAGACTGCTATCACCGGTTTTTATCTGTCTGCCAGAGAAGAAGAGGCGCTGTCCCAGGCCCAGGATACCATTGATGGATATCTGGAGAAAAAGTTTGGATCCGATGAGGGGTACACGATTCTGAATATGTCCAACATTGTGGATATGATGAATACCGTGATGAGTACCCTCTCCCTGATGCTGGGAGGAATCGCGGCGATCTCGCTTCTGGTGGGAGGGATTGGTATTATGAACATCATGCTGGTGTCTGTCACAGAAAGAACCAGGGAAATCGGAATCCGAAAGGCCATTGGGGCTCAGCGAAGCGATATTACCGTACAATTTATGATTGAATCCGTGTTTATTTCTTTGATCGGTGGTATAATTGGGATGGGCATCAGCCAGCTGGTGCTCTGGATTTTAAATATTCTGTTTCAGGATTACCATTTTGCCATCTCGCTGTCCGTGGGAGCGCTGGCTTTGGGATTTTCTGTGGCGGTGGGATTGATCTTTGGCATCTATCCGGCCAACAAGGCGGCAAAATTAAAGCCCATCAATGCCCTCCATTACGAATAAAAAACAGTGGCCTTATAGCAGCAGGCAGAAACAGGCGCATTGGAGAAAAGTCAGGATGGGGGACCCAGAAGGCGCGGAGCAAAGAAGACGGAACAGAGCAGAAACGTAAAAAGAAAAAGACAGGGCGGTATCAGAAGAAGGGGGGCGGAGTCTTGTTTCAAATCATGATCGTGGAGGATGATCCCAGCGCTGCCAGACTGGAGCAGGCCATCCTGACCCATGAGGGATATGACACGATTCTGGCGGAGAACGGTGCCAGGGCTTTGGAACTTTTGGATCAGCACCATGTGGATCTGATGGTGCTCGATCTGATGATGCCGGTGATGGACGGTTACGGGCTGACAGAGACGCTGCGGAAGAGTGGCAGCGATATTCCAATTCTAATGCTGACGGCAAAGCAGCTTCCGGCAGATAAGTACAGAGGATTTCAGGCGGGTACCGATGATTATATGACAAAACCGGTGGATGAGGAAGAATTTTTGCTGCGGATCAAGGCGCTGCTGCGCCGGGCAGGGATCGTTCACGATCGCTGTCTGAAAGTAGGGGCAGTAACCTTGGATTACGATGCCCTTACTGTTTCCAGAGAGGGGAGAATCCAGACGCTTCCCCCCAAGGAATTTTATCTGCTGTATAAGCTGCTGTCCTACCCGGACCGGATTTTTACCAGAATCCAACTGATGGATGAGATCTGGGGAATGGAGACTGCGGATACGACGGTAAACGTGCATATTAACCGGCTGCGGAAGCGGTTTGAACAGTACCCAGAATTTGAGATCATGGCCATAAGGGGAATCGGGTACAAGGCGGTTCTTCATTCCTGAGGCGAAAGGCAGCCATGGGGCGGTTTTTTCGCGGGACAACAGAGGGAAAGAAGGATGGGAAGGAAATAAAGAAAGGAAGAACAGCGGTCTTGGGAGAAAAAAGAGAATGTTGGAAAACTAGGGAGAAAAGTGCTGGCACCTGCGCCGGAGAGGGCAAGTCTGGAAAAGGGCTTTTTCCAAGCAGTCTTACTCTGCGGTTTGCCATAGGGATTTTCGTGCTTCTGCTGTTGGATGTGCTGATCTGCAGCGTGTTTGTGCTGCTTTTGCTTCATCTGGGCTACTGGTCTTGGGACCATGTCAAACAATGGTGGGAGCCTTTGATCCTCCTGGCAGGATCCAGCGTGATCTTAGGCAGCGGCCTTTCGGTTTTATTCAGCAGAAGTTTTTTAGCGCCGGTACAGAATGCAGTCTGGATGGCTGATCGTCTGGCAGAGGGAGATTTTCAGGCAAGGATGGAGCCGGAGGGAGGCCGGGAGATGCGGCGGCTGGCAGAGAGCTTCAACCATATGGCCCGGGAGCTGGGCAGTCTTGAGCTGCTGCGTTCCGATTTTGTCAATGATTTTTCCCATGAATTTAAAACGCCGATTGCTTCCATCAGAGGATTTGCCAGGATGCTTCAGCGGGAGGATCTTTCCGGGGAGGAGCGCAGGGAATACCTGGAGATTATCGTCCGTGAATCCAACCGGCTTACAGATCTGGCAACGAATGTACTGAATTTATCTAAACTTGAGAAGCAGACGATCCTTTCAGGTCAGACCGAGTTTAACTGCACAGAACAGCTGAGAAGGGCGCTGGCGCTGCTGGAACCAAGATGGTCCAAAAAGGAGCAGCAGTTTTTGTTTGAGGGAGATGAAATCTTCCTTACAGGAAATAAGGAGCTGCTGGATCAGGTTTGGATTAATCTTTTGGACAATGCCATTAAATTTTCACCGGAAAAAAGTGTCATTAAGATTCTGTTTCGGAAAAGGCCGGGATGTGTGCTGTTTACCCTGACGGATCAGGGGCCGGGTATGGGGCCGGAAGAGCAGAAGCATGTGTTTGAAAAGTTTTATCAGGGAGATGGGTCCAGAAACGTCAGCGGAAATGGCCTTGGGCTTTCAATTGCAAAAAGAATTGTAGAGCTTCACAGAGGAAACATAGAAATTGTGAAATCCGATGAGAGGGGAACCATTTTTGAGGTGAGTCTGCCATTATAAAAATATAGGAGATGCTGCAAAATACCTCCGGCGGTATCATTTCGGGTGATTTTTCTC
>CAJLNC010000112.1 GCA_905207905.1 uncultured Lachnospiraceae bacterium
GTTACCTGGATGGCGCTGAAGGTAGCTCTTGCCATCAGCGGAATCTTTGCCCTGGCATCATTTGTGTTTATCCTTTTCTGTGTATACGTCTGGTTTTAAAGAGTGAGAAACGGTTTGCAGGATCGCACTGCGGCGGGCAGGGAGGAAGGTGCGGAAGCGACCCAACCCAGGGGGAAGGGATGTTGTAAAATACCTCCGGTGGTACCTTTCAGGTGATTTTTCTCCGAAAAACAACATATTTTCAGAGGAAAACACACCGAAAGTCCATGGGGATTCGTATGTTACAACGTCTCTTTTTTATTCGTCCCAGCCGTCATTGAAACGGTAGGTAATACAGATGTTTCGCACTGTCTGATCCTGGGTGAGGATAAGATCGTGAAGATCGCTTACTGCCGGAAGATGGTTTTCTTCTTCTAATTCCACGGATATCCAGTCCATAAGAGCCTCATTGGCATTGTCCACTGCCTCCTCCAGGGTATCTCCTTTTGCAGTGCAGCCTTCCAGGTCCGGAAAGTGGCCGGTGTAGGCTCCATTTTCCTGTTTTTGAAAAATTGCAGGGTAAATAAATTTCATAGCTGCTGTTTCCTTTCTAAAGTTTTCTTGGCAACCGTGTGCATAGAATCGTGTTGTCCCATGGACACGGATGCTAACATTTCTCGTAAATACTGTATACCAGCTTTTCAGAATCCTCCCAGCCCAGGCAGGGATCCGTGATGGACTGCCCGTAGACATGGTTGGGGGTACCGATTTTTTGGTTTCCTTCCACCAGATAGCTTTCAATCATCAGACCCTTGACCATTTCCTTGATCTCAGGGTTGTAGTTGCGGCTATGGAGCACTTCGTGGCAGATGCGGATCTGTTCTTTATACTGTTTATTGGAATTGGAATGGTTGGCATCAATGATGGCGGCAGGATTTTTTAAGCCTCGTTTGCCATACATTTCCAAAAGAAGCATCAGGTCTTCATAATGGTAGTTGGGAATGCAGTTGCCGTGCTTGTTTACTGCGCCTCTTAAAATCACATGAGCCAGATCATTGCCGTCTGTATTCACATCCCAGCCACGATAGATGAAATTGTGTTTGCTCTGAGCAGCCTGAACAGAATTAAACATTACGGACAAATCTCCGCTGGTAGGATTCTTCATTCCTGCGGGAACATCCATACCGCTCACGGTCATCCGGTGCTGCTGATCCTCCACAGAGCGGGCGCCGATGGCCACATAGGAGAGGATATCATCCAGATATCTCCAGTTTTCCGGATAGAGCATCTCATCGGCAGCGGTGAGGCCGGTCTCTTCGATGGCACGGATGTGAAGCTTTCGGATGGCGATCATGCCTGCCAGCAGATCCGGCTTTTTTTCAGGATCCGGCTGATGGATCATGCCTTTGTAGCCCTGTCCTGTGGTTCTGGGTTTGTTGGTGTAGATTCTTGGAATAATGATCAGGCGGTCACCTACCTTATCCTGGAGGGCGGCCAGACGTCCCAGATAATCGCAGACAGAGTCTTCATTGTCTGCAGAACAGGGGCCGATGATTACCAGAAATTTATTGGATTCTCCTGTGAATACCTGGCGAATCTCCTGATCCCGTCTGGTCTTTATGGCTTTTACTTCATCGGAGAGAGGGTATTGTTTTTTGATCTCTGCCGGAATGGGCAGTTTTTTTTCAAAATTGATAGCCATGTGTATTGCTCCTTTTTACAGTCTTTTGTCAACTTCTTATTATAGTATAAGAAAATGAGAAAGTCGATATAAAACTGAGATTTTCCTGGGATTTTTGAGGCAGCCAATTTCAGCGGAGACGACTGAACTGTCACGGATTTGAGGCAGCCAATTTCAGCGGTGACGACTGAGCAGCCGCGGATTTGTGGCATCAGCCAGTTTCAGCGGTGATGGCTGAACCATAAGGGGAGGATTCATTTTTGCGGTTATTTTTGCCAGGGACATTGTACCCAGGAGTGCTCTGGGTGGAGGCGGAGGAAGATATTTTGCGGATGTTTTGGATAATGGTTGAACCGAAGAAAAATTCAAGGTATAATTGACCAGAGAAATTAAGAGAAGAAGGCAGGAAGAGACGTATGAGTAAACCATATTTTCCAGTATTTTTAGATTTGTCAGAGAAACGGATTGTAGTAGTGGGAGCAGGAACCATTGCCAAGCGCAGAATCCGTACCCTGATTGATTTTACAGATCATCTGGTAGTAGTGGCACCTGAAGTGAACAAAGAGCTTCTGGATCTGGAACAGCAGGGGAAACTGACGATCCTTCGGAAAAAGTATGAGCGGGAGGATTTGTATGAAGCCTCCATGGTAATTGCAGCAGCCAGTGATTCTAAGATTAACAACGATATTTACAGCGCCTGCAAGTGTCTGGGCATTCCGGTGAATGTGTGCAGTAATAAAGAGAAATGTGATTTCTTTTTTCCAGGAATCGCAAGAAAAGAGTATGTGGTGGCTGGAGTTACTGCCAGCGGCAGAGAACATAAGCAGGTAAAAGGAATTGCGGAAAGGATACAAGAGATCTTATGAGCAATGAATGGAAATCCGTTTTAGGCATAGGGACGATTATTTTGCTGATGATGGCTGCCTTTGCAGTGTTTATTGTCTGGGACAAGAGGAGGAAGCGGCAGCGGATGCTGGCTCGGATCCGAAGGGACTGGGGGGCCTGGCCGGCCAGACAGTACGATTCCGGAGACTGGGATGCAGCGGTGGGGTATTATGTCAATAAACAGACCAGGGATTTCCAGATTGATGATACTACCTGGGAAGATATTGGGATGGATCGGATTTTCATGCTCATGAACCATACCGGATCTTTTCTGGGGGAGGGGTATCTTTACTATCTGCTGCGGACCCCGTCTTTTGATGAGCAGGAGCTTTTGGAGCGGGATCGGCTCATCCATTATTTTACAGAGCATCAGGAAGAGCGGGAGCAGATACAGCTGTTTTTTTATAACGCAGGAAAGACCGGCAGAACCTCTGTGTTTGATGCAGTCTATGATCTTGCCCAGTTCCAGCCTGGCAGCAAATGGCCTCATTTTTTGAACCTGGGGTTATTTGCTGTTTCTTTGGCAGTACTGTTTGCTGCTCCGGCTCCCGGGATCTTGCTTCTATTAGGCTGGATGGCTTATGGGATGCAGGATTATTACCGGAGAAAGCGGCCTGTGGAAAAGTATGTGACAGCTACCCGATTTTTGCTAAAGACCCTGGAGATTGCCGGGGAGATGGGAAAGATGGAGTTTCCACCTCTGAGAGAGTATCAAAAGCGGATCAGCGAAGCGGCGGGCAGCTTTGGGAAACTAAAGCGCAATACGTTCTTTCTGATGACTGGCTCCAGAGTAGATTCTGATCCGCTGGCCGGCATTGTAATGTATTTAAACAGCTGTTTTCACATTGACCTTCTTCAGTTTTTTACAGTGGTAAAAGAGATGAAGAGCCATCTGAAGGAATTCGAAGTGCTGGTGGAGGAGATGGGAAAGATAGAGGCTGCCATTGCGGTAGCGTCCTTTCGGGAATGTATGAAGGACTGGTGCAGGCCCAGGCTGACGAAAGAGGAGAAACCTGTAAAATCAGGCGATTTCCGGGCAGAGAAAACTCATGAAACGGGAAACTTTTATGAGGCGCTGTTTCTGGATGCAGAGAATGGATATCATCCTTTGATCCAGGAGCCGGTGAAAAACAGTATCCGCGCAGAGCGGGGGGTTTTGCTGACGGGCTCCAATGCCTCCGGAAAGTCCACCTTTTTAAAGACTGTGGCGGTTAATGCCATTTTATCTCAGACGGTTTATACCTGCATGGCAGATCGCTGGAGCTCCGGTTATTTCCGGGTGTATTCCTCCATGGCTCTGCAGGATAATCTGGAGGGGCAGGAGAGCTATTACATTGTGGAGATCAAGTCCCTGAAGCGGATACTGGATGAAACGCTTTCCAGGGAAGAGGGGAAGAGTGGGGAGCGGGCTCCGGTTCTCTGCTTTGTGGATGAGGTTTTGCGGGGAACCAATACTGTGGAGAGAATTGCGGCCTCCTCTCAGATACTGAACTATATGGCCGGACGGCAGGCGTTGTGCTTTGCGGCCACCCATGATATTGAACTGACGCATATTCTGGAAAACTATTATGATAACTATCATTTTCAGGAGCAGGTGCAGGATCATGATATCCAGTTTGACTATAAGCTGTATCCTGGCCGGGCATCCAGCCGCAATGCCATTAAACTGCTGGGGCTGATGGGCTATGAGGAGGATGTGATCCAGGCGGCAGAACGTTCGGCACAGCAGTTTTTGGAGAACGGTGAGTGGGAAAAGCAGGCGTGAGTTTGCAGGCGGTAAAGGATAAAAGATGCAGGATGGGGCAAACGAGAGCGCTTGGAAGCAAAACAGAATAGAAAAAGGAGATAATATGTTAGTAAAGATCTATACCGATGGCGCAGCCAGAGGAAACCCGGACGGACCGGGCGGTTACGGAACCGTTTTGGAATATGTGGATTCCAAGGGACAGCTTCATACCAGGGAGTTCAGCCAGGGATATAAAAAAACCACCAACAACCGCATGGAGCTGATGGCAGCCATCGCGGGGCTGGAGGCTTTGAACCGTCCTTGCCAGGTAGAGCTGTATTCAGATTCCAAGTATCTGGTGGATGCTTTTAATCAGCACTGGATTGACAACTGGGTGAAAAAAGGATGGAAGCGGGGGAAGAATGAGCCGGTAAAGAATGTGTCTCTCTGGAAGCGGCTGCTGGCAGCAAAAGAACCTCACAAGGTAACCTTTATCTGGGTTAAGGGCCATGATGGCCATCCCCAGAATGAGCGGTGCGACACACTGGCCACCACGGCGGCGGACGGGGACGACCTGATATCGGACGAGCTGGGGGATTAGTTTTATTGAGTGGGAATACTTGATTATGTGATTATCTGCAAAACAGGAAAAGAGTATGTAGAGATTTATCGTGTGGTTGATTGGTATCAGGATATTACGAAGCTCTTTGATTAGGGAAGAATACATGACAAAATTCCACCTTGACAATCTGTCAAGAAGCCTCTATACTGAAAGGCAAAGCTGTGATTGGAACAAGTAGAAGCCAGTGGAATGGACAGAAAGCGGCCGGTTGATGAGAGGCGCACAGGAAGTTGGTTTTGAATACATCCAGGAGCTTCGCACCGAAAGCAGTCAGTATGGAAGTTTCAGATGAGGAATCTCGGAGTGAGCGTTTTCAATAGGGGAATTTTATTGAGTACAGTTCCGGGGACAAGGAAGAAGGCAGAGCGACTGACAGACCAGTAGGCTGCGGCGGCAGGCAACCGTTATGATGCCAGAGTATGCCGGTACTCAATGAGGCAGAAAGTGTGAGCTTTCTGTGAAGTAAGGTGGTAACACGGGAACGATGGCTCTCGTCCTTATAAAATGAATAGGGATGAGAGCTTTTTTGATTCGCTTTCAGGCAGTCATCCCGGTAAAATAAAGTGTATTCTTTTAGACAGTGAGCCAGGCGTCCTCATTGGGGAGGATATTTGGTGAATGCCGGAAGGATCAACCTTGCAGCTTGCTTTGAGGTTTTGGATCTCATAAGGAAGTATTGACAAAGAGAAGGATTGCTGTGTGCCTGCGGGAAAGCGCATGAGAAGTCAGGGACACAGCGGATTGAAAAGCGGAAAATTTTGAGCAGGAACAGGAGGAATAAGAACATGAAAGTTTATGAAGAGCTGCAGGCCAGAGGACTGCTGGCACAGGTAACAGATGAAAAAGAGATCCGGGAACTGGTGAATGAGGGAAAGGCTACCTTCTACATTGGATTTGATCCCACAGCGGACAGCCTTCATGTGGGACACTTTATGGCGCTGTGCCTGATGAAGCGTCTGCAGATGGCAGGAAATAAGCCCATTGCGCTGA
>CAJLNC010000113.1 GCA_905207905.1 uncultured Lachnospiraceae bacterium
GAACTCCTCTCAATATCTGGGAGTGCGAGTGCGGCTGCCAGCATTCCATCGGAAGCATCGAGGAGTTAAAGAGCATGTCTGACAACTGCCCGGAGGATATCGAGCTGCACCGTCCATTTATCGACGCAGTGACTATCAAGTGTCCGAAGTGCGGCAGGGAGATGCACCGTGTTCCGGAGGTAATCGACTGCTGGTTCGACTCAGGTTCCATGCCGTTTGCACAGCATCACTATCCATTTGAGAATCAGGATCTGTTTGAGCAGCAGTTCCCGGCAGACTTTATCTCCGAGGCTGTGGATCAGACGAGAGGATGGTTCTACTCCCTCCTGGCAATTTCAACTCTGCTCTTTAACAAGGCTCCGTATAAGAACGTTATCGTGCTGGGCCATGTGCAGGATGAGAACGGCCAGAAGATGAGCAAGTCCAAGGGAAATGCAGTAGATCCGTTTGAGGCTCTCTCTACCTACGGCGCAGACGCCATCCGCTGGTATTTCTATATCAACAGCGCGCCTTGGCTGCCCAACCGTTTCCATGGAAAAGCTGTGCAGGAGGGACAGAGGAAGTTCATGGGTACGCTTTGGAATACCTATGCTTTTTATGTGCTGTATGCCAATATTGACCATTTTAATCCAGTGGATTATACCCTGGAGTATGAGAAGCTTCCGGTGATGGACAAGTGGCTGCTGTCCAAGATGAACACTATGATCAAAGAGGTAGACTATGATCTGGGCAACTACCGGATTCCGGAAGCAGCAAGAGCCCTGGAGAGCTTCGTGGATGATATGAGCAACTGGTATGTCCGCAGAAGCCGTGAGCGTTTTTGGGCAAAAGGAATGGAGCAGGATAAGATCAATGCTTACCTGACCCTGTACACAGCCCTGGTAAATGTGTGCAAGGCGGCAGCTCCTATGATCCCATTTATGACAGAAGATATTTATCAGAATATTGTGCGGAAGGTAGACGCAGCTGCTCCTGAGAGCATTCATCTGTGCGACTTCCCGATGGCGGAGGAAAGCCAGATTGATAAAGCGCTGGAAGAGAATATGGACGAAGTGCTGAAGATCGTGGTGATGGGCCGCGCCTGCAGAAATACCGCTAATATCAAGAACCGTCAGCCTATCGGCAGGATGTTTGTGAAGGCGGAGCACGAACTGCCCCAGTTCTTCTCTGATATCGTAAAAGAGGAGCTGAATGTCAAGCAGGTGCTTTTCACAGACGATGTGAGAGACTTTACCTCTTACAGCTTTAAGCCCCAGCTAAAGACAGTTGGGCCGAAATATGGAAAGCTGCTGGGAGGTATTCGTCAGGCGCTTCCGGCCCTGGACGGCAATGCGGCCATGGATGAGTTAAAGGCCAACGGCTGTCTGAAGCTGGATATCAATGGCAGTGAAGTAGTTCTGACAGAGGAAGACCTCTTAATCGACACCGCCCAGATGGAGGGCTATGTCTCCGACCAGAACGCAGAGCTGACGGTGGTACTGGATACCAATCTGACACCGGAGCTGATCGAGGAGGGCTTTGTGAGGGAGCTGATCAGCAAGATTCAGACCATGCGTAAGGAAGCCGGTTTCGAGGTGATGGATAAGATCCGGGTATTCGCGAAAGGCAATGAGAAGATCAGTGAGATCCTCTCCAAATTCAGCGGCCAGATCTGTAAGGATGTGATGGCTGAGGAGATTGTGAAGGATCAGGTTCAGGGCTATGAAAAAGAGTGGAATATTAATGGAGAGACCGTGGTTCTGGGCGTTGAAAAGCTGGCATAAAGTAAGGGAAAGAAAAAGGAGAGACCAATGAACAAATTGATTGATAAAGAAGCGTTTAAGGAGCAGGTAAAAGAGAATGTAAAGACTCTTTACCGCAAAACCATGAAAGAAGCTACAAAACAGCAGATCTTTCAGGCTGTATCCTATGCAGTAAAGGATGTGATTATTGATAACTGGCTGGCTACCCAGCAGCAGTTTGAACAGGATGACCCAAAGATGGTGTACTATATGTCCATGGAGTTTCTGATGGGCCGGGCTCTTGGCAATAACCTGATCAACCTCACTGCTTACAAGGAAGTAAAGGCAGCCCTGGAGGAGATGGGCTTTGATCTGAATGTGATTGAGGATCAGGAGCCGGATGCAGCTCTTGGAAACGGAGGCCTTGGCCGTCTGGCAGCCTGCTTCTTGGATTCTTTGGCAACTCTGGGATATCCGGCTTACGGATGCGGTATCCGTTACCGCTACGGTATGTTCAAACAGAAGATTGAGAACGGATATCAGGTAGAGGTGCCGGATCATTGGTTAAAAGACGGCAATCCCTTTGAACTTCGCCGTCCGGAATATGCCAAGGAAGTAAAATTCGGGGGCTATGTCCGGGTAGAGTATGATGAAAAATCAAAGAGAAACCGCTTTATCCAGGAGGGCTATCAGTCTGTCCGTGCGGTTCCCTTTGATATCCCCATTGTGGGTTATAACAACAATATGGTAAACACGCTTCGTGTATGGGATGCAGAGGCAATCAATGATTTTCAGCTGGATTCCTTCGACAAGGGCGATTACCAGAAGGCAGTGGAGCAGGAGAACCTGGCCAGAAATATCGTTGAGGTGCTTTATCCCAACGACAATCATTACGCAGGCAAAGAGCTGCGTTTAAAGCAGCAGTATTTCTTTATTTCTGCCAGCATTCAGGCGGCCATTGAGAAATACAAAAAGAAACACAGCGATATCCGCAAATTCTATGAGAAGGCGACCTTCCAGATGAACGACACCCATCCTACAGTGGCAGTGGCAGAGCTGATGCGTATTCTGTTGGATGAGGAAAATCTGGAGTGGGACGAGGCCTGGGAAGTGACCACCAAGACCGTGGCCTATACCAACCATACCATTATGGCAGAGGCGTTGGAGAAATGGCCCATTGAGCTGTTCTCCAGACTGCTTCCCCGTATCTATCAGATCGTGGAGGAGATCAACCGCAGATTTGTGGCTGAGATTCAGAAGAAATATCCCGGCGATCAGAATAAGATTGCAAAGATGGCCATTATCTATGACGGTCAGGTAAAGATGGCACACTTAGCCATCGTGGCAGGCTACTCTGTAAACGGTGTGGCCAGACTTCATACAGAGATCCTGAAGAACCAGGAACTGAAGGATTTCTATGAGATGTTCCCGGAGAAATTCAACAATAAGACCAATGGCATCACCCAGAGACGTTTCCTCCTTCATGGAAATCCGCTGCTGGCAGACTGGGTGACTGACCATATTGGGGATGAGTGGATCACGGATCTTCCTCAGATCTCCAAAATGAAGGTTTACGCAGATGACAAGAAGGCACAGCAGGAATTCATGAACATCAAGTATCAGAACAAGCTGCGTCTGGCAAAATATATTAAGGAACACAATGGAATCGATGTGGATCCCCGCTCCATCTTTGATGTGCAGGTTAAGCGTCTCCATGAATATAAGCGTCAGCTTTTGAACATCCTTCATGTAATGTATCTGTACAACAACATCAAGGATCATCCGGAGATGGAATTTTATCCCAGGACCTTCATCTTTGGCGCAAAGGCTGCAGCAGGCTATCGCCGTGCAAAGCAGACCATTAAGCTGATCAACAGCGTGGCGGATGTGATTAATAACGATAAGAGCATCAAGGGCAAGCTGAAAGTGGTATTCATTGAGGACTACCGGGTATCCAATGCAGAGCTGATCTTTGCGGCAGCGGACGTATCCGAGCAGATCTCCACAGCCAGCAAGGAAGCGTCCGGCACCGGCAACATGAAGTTTATGTTAAACGGCGCTCCCACTTTGGGAACCATGGACGGCGCCAACGTGGAGATCGTGGAGGAAGTGGGCGAGGAGAATGCCTTCATCTTCGGTTTAAGCTCCGATGAGGTCATCCATTATGAGAAGAACGGCGGCTACGATCCCACCTACTACTTTAACAATGACCAGGATATCCGCAGAGTGCTGATGCAGCTGATCAACGGAGAATATTCCAGAGGTGATATGAATATGTTCCGGGAGATCTACGATTCCCTGCTGAACACCAACAGCAGCGACCGGGCAGACACCTACTTTATTCTGGCTGACTTTAAGTCCTATGCGGCTGCTCAGAAGAGAGTGGAGGAGGCATATCGGGACGAGGCCCGCTGGGCAAAGATGGCGATCCTGAATGTAGCCTGCAGCGGGAAGTTCACCTCTGACCGTACTATCCAGGAGTATGTAGATGAGATCTGGAAGCTGGATCGGGTAAAGGTAGAAGTGGATCCGGAAAGCTTTGAAGTGTAGGAAGCTGCGGCAGGAGAACAAGTAAATAAAGTTGGATAAAAATATTGGAGGGGGTGTTGCAAAATACTGATTCCGGTGGATTTTCGGTGTGTTTTTCTCCAAAAAGATGTTATTTTTTGGAGAAAAATCACCCGAAAGAGTACTGCCGAGGTATTTTACAACACCGCTTCCATATTTTTTGCTGTTTTGTGATAGAATAGGCATAAACCAAACCCCCACTGCATATAAAAGTAAGAGGAGAAAATAGAAGCAAAATCTGCAGAAATACATTTCTATGCAGGAGATAAGGGGAGAGATCATGGAAGAACAGAATTTTTATATATCAGAGGTTTCCAGACAGGTGGGTGTGGAGCCCCATGTGCTGCGGTATTGGGAGGAGGAGCTGGGGCTTTTGATTGATCGAAATTCCCAGGGAAAACGTTGCTATTCCAGAGAAAATGTGGAGATATTTTTGGAGGTCAAAGGGCTTCGGGAAAAAGGAATGCAGCTGAAAGCCGCCAGGGAGATCTTAAGAGAGGGAGGCAGATATCCGAACGCGTGGATTGCTGCCGCTTCCGATCAGGAGATTCCCTTTCCGGAGCATCCGGAGTATTCGGTGCTTCCCGTAAGACAGCCCCAGGATTCCATGCAGGTGTTTGAGCAGCTTCTGGACGGTATTATAGAGCGTGCTTTGGAGAAAAATAACGAGAAGCTGGTAAAGGAGCTGAGTGATCTTTTGCTGACGGAGCTGGAGGCAAAGTGGCAGGCAGCAGAAGCCAGGGAGGAGCTGGAAAGAGAGCTGTTCGGTCAGGGGGCCAGGGAGAGTGCGGCGGCAGAGCCTGACCGGAAAGCAAGTTTGTGGAAACGGTGGAGACGTTGGCTGGAGCGGTACATATAGAAATTTTGAGCGGGCATTTGAAAACTGCCGGTTTCAGGAAACAGAAAAAGAGGGTGATCTCAACAGGAGCCGAAGCAATCTTCGGTTTTTGTTGAGTCACCCTTTTTTTGGTGTCAATCGCTTATAACACTAACTGTCTGAATGGAATCATTCGCCGGCAGAGATAGCGCCAGTGGGGCACTGATCTTCGCAGGTTCCGCAATCCAGGCAAGCATCCGGATTGATTTCGTATTTGCCATCACCTTCGCTGATAGCCTCTGCGGGACATACTTCTGCACAGCTTCCGCAAGCTACGCACTCGTCAGAAATTACATATGCCATAATCGTTTATCCTCCTTTGTATTTTAGGTACTACGCCTTCAAAAGCATTTTAATACATGGAGCACAATTATACAAGTGAAAAATTGAGGAAAAGTTGTCAGAACCAGGGGAAATGTGTGGATCTGTAGAAGTTTTAGTAAAAATTTAGTAAAATATATTGTTTTTTAAAAATATACTGGTATAATTTTAAAGTAACAGAAAGAAAAATTATGGACAGCGTTCTGACCGGGCATAGGCGGTTCTGTGAGTTTTTGTTTCAGCCAAAGGAAGCATCAGTGTAGAGGGGGCAATACGCCTGAACGATGCGTACTGGACGTACGCAGAGAGAAAGCAACACAGACAGGAAACGAAAT
>CAJLNC010000114.1 GCA_905207905.1 uncultured Lachnospiraceae bacterium
GCGGATCCCTGCTGAATCTTGCCCGGGAATTTCTCCTGGAAGCAGCCGATGATGGACGCGATGGACGCGTTGTCATTGGGATTCAAGGAGTAGAGGATGGTCTTGGGCAGCTCATCGGTGATGGCCAGGGCATTTAAAAACTCAGCCAGCTGGTTGGCGGGCGCATAATTGCTGATGGAATCAAAACCGGTGTCAGCTCCTACCCTGCGAAACAGCAGCTGATTGTTGTCCCTGCGGACACTGTAGTGGATCTGCATCACCCAGCCCAGCCGGTGGTACTGTCTGCCTAAAAACAGCAGAAGGGCAGTCTTGTATTTTAGAGTCTCCTCATCTGTGAGGGAAGCGCCGGAGAGACGCTTTACAAAAATGGCTTCGACCTCTTCCTCAGAGGCAGGCGCATACATCACATAGTCCAGACCATGGTCAGATACGCTGCAGCCTCTGGCGTGAAAGTACTCCATGCGGTCAGTCAGGGCAAGGGTCAGTTCCCGGAAGGTGGTGACAGGCTGGTTTGCTGCTGCGGAAAGCTGGCGGATATAATCTCCAAAACCAGGCTTCTCAATGGCAACAGCCTTGTCCGGACGCCAGGCAGGAAGCACCTGCACGTCAAAGGTGGGATCCTCCTTGATTTTTTCATGCCATTCCAGAGTATCCACAGGATCATCGGTGGTGCAGATCAGCGTCACATTGGAGCGCCTGATCAGGCCTCTGGCGCTCATATCCGGCTGCGCCAGCTTTTCATTGCAAAGATCCCATACTTCCTGGGCAGTTTCCCCGCACAGGTGGCCAGTGTAGCCGAAATACCTCTGAAGCTCCAGGTGAGACCAGTGGTAAAGCGGGTTGCCGATAAGCTTCTCCAGGGTTTCTGCCCATTTCTGAAATTTTTCACGGTCAGGAGCATCTCCGGTAATGTAATACTCCTCCACGCCGTTGGAGCGCATCTGACGCCACTTGTAGTGGTCACCGCCCAGCCAGACCTGGGTAATGTTCTGGAACTGTTTGTCCTGAGCGATCTCCTGGGGATTAATGTGGCAGTGATAGTCCAGAATAGGAGTCGTTTTGGCATAGCTGTGGTAAAGATGTTTTGCGGTTTCTGTGGAAAGCAGAAAATCTTTGTCCATAAATGGTTTCATAATAATTCCTCCTGTATAAAATAGTTATCATGAAAAGAGTGGTTAAAAAACATTAGTGGTGCCTCTTTGCAGGATCCGGGCGGAGAACATGGTTTTCCCCGGAGGGGAGGCTCCGTCCAGGACGCTCATTAAAGTGTTTACTGCGTGGCTGCAGCAAAATTCCAGACGGTTGTCAATGGTGCTTAATTCCGGATCGCAGCAGATCCCCAGCTGGGAATTGTTGTAGCCCAGCACATTGAAATCCGAGGGAACCGAAAGATTTTTTGCTTTGGCATATTTTAAAGCTCCCACTGCCAGCTCGTCGTCTCCGCAGATCACAGTGCGGAAGGACAAACCTTCCTGCGACAGGGAGAGCAGTTTGTTTCTCACTTCTTCAATGGTGCCGTTAAAAACCAGAATCCGCCTGGGATCCGGAGAGAGACCGTGTTTTTCATAAGCGGAAAGAAATCCCTTTCGCTTGCGCACGCCGCTGTAGGAGTCAGCCCGGTAGAGAAAGAGGAGCTCTTCGATTCCGAGATCCAGGTAAGCGCAGGCTGCCTGCTCCACAATCTCCTTGTCGTCACAGAAAACGCAGTAAACATTGGGAGCGTCCAGGCAACCATTTAAGATGATTACCGGAACCTCTGCTGCCGCATCAAAAATATACTGATTTTTTTCATAATCTTCTTCAATAAAGCTGGAGCCTACCAGGATTACCGCATCCACCCTTTTAGCCAGGAGCATTTTTAAATATTTTGCTCTGGTTTCCAGTTCCATGCCTGTGCAGCTTAGAATGGAATCATAATGGTTGGCTCTTAATGCCCGTTCCAGATGATACACTGCCCGGAAGAAAAACTGGTCAGAGGAATCGGCACAAAGAAAGCCTATGGTCTTCATGGTATTCAGCCCCAGCCCTCTGGCAAAAGCATTGGGCGTGTAGTCGTTCTCTGCCATAATGGCAAGGATGCGCTTGCGGGTTTTTTCACTTACATTGGAGCTGCCGTTCATCACCCTGGATACCGTGGCGATGGAAACGCCGGCTTTTTTGGAAATATCGTAAATATTCATAATAAGATCTCAATGAGCCTTTCGCTTGGCTGCGGCTGTCTGGAGCCGGTTCGGATCCAGGTCAGCCGCTTTTCTCAATTAATGAGTCCGTTTGAGTCAGTAGACAGCCGGAAAGTCCGGGGACACAGGGAAAATGAAAAGATGGTGGGTTCCCTGGCTGGTTCTGCGGATATATTCTGACTGAAAATGTAAGCGGTTACATTTGCAACCTCTGTAAATTAAAAAAATTATACAATGAAAAGGAGAAAAGATCAATGAGTATTTTAGAAAAATCCGATAAACAAGAATAAAACTGTAAAAAACAGGAAAAATATAAGGCGACAAGAAAAAATATACTTGACGTTCCTGAGGGATAGAAGTATAATTATTGTAAATGCTTACATCGATTTCAGACAGTAAACTCTGGAACCGCTTACAATGTGATTTTAAAACTGTGCAAACACAGGAATGGAGGACACGAAAATGAATTTGAATTTAAGGCCAGAAAAAGAGTGCAAATTTGATGCCGTATCTTTGGGAGAGGTAATGCTGCGTCTGGATCCCGGCGAGGGACGGATCCGTACAGCCCGTTCTTTCCGGGCATGGGAAGGCGGCGGAGAGTACAATGTGGTGAGAGGACTGCGCAGATGTTTTGGGCTGAAGACCGGCGTGATCACCGCTTTTGCAGACAATGAAGTGGGGATGCTGATGGAGGACTTTATCCTTCAGGGCGGCGTGGATACGTCTCTGATCAAGTGGGTAAAGACGGACGGTATCGGCCGGATCTGCAGAAACGGCATCAACTTCACAGAGAGAGGCTTTGGTATCCGCGGGGCAGTGGGCTGTTCTGACAGAGCCAACACCGCTATTTCCAAGGCAAGACCGGAAGACTTTGATTTTGATTACATTTTCGGTGAACTGGGCGTTCGCTGGCTCCATACCGGCGGCATCTATGCAGCTTTGTCTGAGCAGTCCTGCGAGACAGTGATTGCAGCCATCAAGACTGCCAAAAAGTACGGAACCGTGGTATCGTACGACCTGAATTACCGTCCCTCCATGTGGAGCGCCATCGGCGGCAAGGAGAAGGCACAGGAAGTAAATAAAGAGATCGCGCAGTATGTGGATGTGATGATCGGCAATGAGGAAGATTTCACCGCCTGCCTGGGCTTTGAGATCGAGGGCAATGACGAGAACCTGAAGGAGCTGAATCTGGAGGGCTACAAGAAGATGATCAATGAGGCAGCCAAGGCATATCCTAACTTTAAGGCAGTGGCTACTACCTTAAGAGAGGTAAAAACTGCTACGGTCAATGACTGGAGCGCCATCTGCTGGGCGGACGGAGAAGTTTACAAGGCAAAAGACTACAAGGGACTGGAGATCATGGACCGGGTAGGCGGAGGAGATTCCTTTGCTTCCGGATTGATCTACGGCCTGATGACCACCGGTGATGCACAGCTGGCGGTGAATTACGGTGCAGCTCACGGGGCGCTGGCTATGACCACTCCCGGAGATACCACCATGGCAAGCCGCAAGGAAGTGGAAGCCATCATGGGCGGAGCAGGCGCAAGAGTACAGCGATAACATACCATCAGAAGGCGGAAGGAGATAGAGATGCGTCTGGATGAACAGGGATTAAAGGATCGGGCTGCCTGGACAGAAAAGGGATATCAGGTACCGGAATATGACAGAGAGAAAATGATTTTAACCACAAAGGAGCTGCCTTGCTGGGTACACTTTGGAGCAGGTAATATTTTTAAGGCCTTTCAGGCCAATGTGGTGCAGGATCTCCTGAATAAGGGGGTCCTGGATCGGGGGCTGGTGGCGGTCAGCGGCCATGAGGCGGTGGAAAAGTTAAACCGCCCAAGAGACAATTACTCCATTCTGGTGACGCTGAAGGCAAACGGAACCATTGAAAAGACGGTAGTGGGCAGCGTGGCAGAATCCCTGACTTTGGATGCAGGGTATGAGGCAGACCATCTGCGGCTGAAGGAGATCTTTGAGAAAGATTCTCTGCAGATGGCCAGCTTTACCATCACAGAGAAGGGCTATGCGTTAAAGAATGGGGACGGCGCCATGAAGGCGGAGGTTTTGGAGGATTTTGCAAAGGGTCCCATGGCTCCGGTAAGCTATATGGGCAAGATTGCCTCCCTGCTGTATGCCAGATTTTTGGCAGGAGCAAGGCCTGTGGCCATGGTGAGTATGGACAACTGCTCCCACAACGGAACCATTCTGAAAGAGACAGTGACAGCCTATGCAAAAGCCTGGACGGAAGCCGGCCTGGTTAAGAAGGCTTTCCTGGAGTATGTGCAGGATGAGAGCAAAGTGTCTTTCCCCTGGACTATGATCGATAAGATCTGCCCCCGCCCGGATAAGACGGTGGAAGAACTGCTTAGGAAGGATGACATTGACGGACTGGCGCCCATCATCAGCGCTAAGGGTACTTACATTGCCCCCTATGTGAATGCTGAGGAGTCTCAGTACCTGGTGATCGCAGATGAGTTCCCCAACGGGCGTCCCGCTCTGGAAAAGGGAGGCATCATTTTCACCGACAGAGCTACCGTAGAGAAGGTGGAGCGCATGAAGGTGTGCACCTGTCTGAATCCGCTGCACACCACTCTGGCAGTGTTTGGCTGCCTGCTGGGCTTTGAGAAGATCTTCCAGGAAATGCAGGATCCAAGCCTTCGGACGCTGGTGGAGCGCATTGGTTATCAGGAGGGTCTTCCGGTGGTGACAGATCCGGGGATTCTGGATCCTAAGGACTTTTTGGATACCGTGGTAAATGTGCGTATCCCCAACCCTTTTATGCCGGATACTCCCCAGAGAATCGCTACCGATACCTCTCAGAAGATCCCGGTGCGTTTCGGTGAGACCATCAAGGAATACATAAAGTCAGAGACGTTGGATGTGCAGGATCTGAAGATGATCCCACTGGTGTTTGCTGCATGGCTCAGGTATCTGATGGGCGTGAACGATGCAGGGGAAAAGATGGAGCTGAGCGGCGATCCCCTTCTGGAAACGCTCTGCCCCTATGCGGAGAAGATCAGGCTGGGACAGCAGGAGCGTGTGGAGGATGCAGTGGCTCCGGTGCTTCGCATGAAGAATATTTTTGGAGTGGATCTTTATGAAGCCGGACTGGCTGATACTGTGTGCGCTTATCTCCAGGAGATGATCGCAGGGCCGGGGGCAGTGCGAAAGACATTGGATAAGTACTGCGGTTGAGCGGTAGTTTACAAGGGTAATACGTTTCCGATACATCTCTTTTCTGGAGTAGAGGAGAAAACAGCTAAAGGCAAAAATAAAATAGGATAGGCTTCCCAAGGGGCTGCGGTAAAACGGAGAGAAATCTCTGTATGCCGCAGCCCCTTTAAAATCGTTGGAAGAGTTAGAAGGGGGATATTTTTGGTAGTTTTTATAAACAATATTAATAAAAATAGTAATTATAACAGATAACATTGACAAGGATAATATTATTATATATAATATTAATAACAAATATGGTTAAATAGAATGAGAAATTAGAAAAAATAGAAGAAGCAATGACAGGGAGGAGGAGATACCGATGGTGATAAAAAGATAAATAATAAAAAATAGAAAAGGAGGAAAT
>CAJLNC010000115.1 GCA_905207905.1 uncultured Lachnospiraceae bacterium
CAGAGATGAGCTTCCGCAGTTGATTACTAATACATTCATTTCATTTTCCTCCTAATATCAGTTCCCTTATAATTTCTTACTTCCTTCATCCAGACTTCTGTTTCCGCGGGCAATGAGCCAGACAGCCGCGCTTGTGCGGCTATTTGGCGAATGCCGCAAGGTTCAAATCCCCCGCAGCTTGCCGCGCTGCCAGCTTGGTCTCCCATCAGCTTGCTATGGGAGATTTGCTTCTGCTATGTACCTGGATTATTTGCCCTGGCACTGTACAGCGGTAATAGCAACCACTCCTACGATATCCTCAGAAGAGCATCCTCTGGACAGATCATTCACCGGAGCGGCGATACCCTGAGTAACCGGACCGTATGCTTCCGCCTTTGCCAGTCTCTGAACCAGCTTATATCCGATGTTTCCTGCATCCAGATCCGGGAATACCAATACATTGGCATGTCCGGCCACCTTGCTGCCCGGAGCCTTGGAAGCGCCCACAGAAGGAACGATAGCTGCATCCAGCTGCATCTCACCGTCAATAAGCATATCCGGATTCTCTTCCTTTGCGATCTTCACAGCTGCTGTTACCTTATCAATGTCCGCATGCTTTGCACTGCCCATGGTGGAGTGGGAAAGGAACGCCACCTTAGGTTCTGCTCCTACCAGTGCCTTGAAGGACTCTGCGGAGGAAGCTGCAATAGCTGCCAGCTCTTCGGAAGTAGGATTCTGATTCAGACCGCAGTCAGCAAATACAAAGGTTCCGTTCTCGCCGAACTCGCAGTTGGGCACTTCCATCAGGAAGAAAGCAGATACCAGTTTGGTTCCCGGTTTGGTCTTTAAGATCTGCAGGCAGGGTCTTAAGGTGTCTGCGGTAGAATGACAGGCACCGGATACCATACCGTCTGCATCTCCCATCTTCACCATCATAACGCCGTAGTACAGATACTGATTCAGCAGGATCTCCTTTGCCTGCTCCGGAGTCATGCCCTTTTTCTGTCTTAACTCTACCAGCTTGTCAATATACGCTGCAGTTCTGTCAGAGGTAGCAGGATCTACCACCTTCACGCCGGCAAGATCCAGGCCCTCTCCGCCCTTCTTCACTGCCTCTTCTGTACCTACGATGATAATATCTGCCAGACCTTCCTTTAAAATCTGGGCAGCAGCCTCATAGGTTCTTCTGTCCTCGCTCTCCGGCAAAACGATTGTCTTTTTATCAGCTTTTGCTTTTGCTTTGATAATGTCAATAAATCCCATGATTCTTGACTCCTTTCGTATTTTTTGCGTTATTTCAATTATAGACCATTTTTTCCATGGTTACAAGTCATAAATTGGCATGAACCCGGAAAAATACATTCTGGTTGCACCTTGCCGGAGGGTCTGCTAAAATAGGAAAAAACCTTGAATAATGACAGCATCCGTATACCCAGGGCAACACGGATGCTGACGATACACAGAATATACATTCAGGAACAACAAAAACCCAGGAGGAACTATGAACGCAGTAGGAATCGTTGCAGAATACCATCCCTTTCACAAAGGGCATGCCTATCACATAAAAAAAGCCAGGGAATTATCCGGCGCAGATTTCGTCGTAGCTGTTATGAGCCCGGACTTTGTCCAGCGGGGAGAACCTACCATAGCAGACAAATACTGCCGCACCTCCATGGCCTTAGCCGGAGGTGCGGATGTGGTACTGGAGCTTCCGGTGCGCTTTGCCTGCGCCAGCGCTGAATACTTTGCGGAGGGCGCCGTTTCTATTTTAAACAGCTTAGGCTGCATCTCTCACCTGTGTTTCGGCTGCGAAACTCCGGATCTTTCCGCTTTTCAGACACTGGCTGATTTTTTCCGGAAAGAACCGGCTCTCTATCAGCAGGAACTAAGGGCCAGGCTGAAGTCCGGGGCCACTTTCCCAAAGGCCAGGGAGCTGGCGCTCAAAGCCCACTTTGCCTCCTGTCCCGATAATTTTTCCGAAAAACAGCGAAAAGAGGTTTGTTCCTGCGCTTCGAAGCACTTGGCGAAAAACGGCGCTCCCCAGAACCTTCTCTCCCTCCTCGCCTCACCCAACAATATTCTCGGGCTGGAATATACGAAGGCGTTGCTGCGCCTTGACAGCCCCATACAGCCCCTTCCCATCCGCCGCATAGGTTCCGGCTACCACTCCCTCTCTGTGGAGGATCGTTTCTGCTCTGCCAGCGCCCTTCGAAGCATTTTGGAAAAAGGCACAAACAGTTTCTCAGAAAAAAAACGCGCCTTCCCGGCAGATGTCCCATCCCTATCTGCCCACATTCCCACTGACAGCCTGACTGTTTTGAAGAACTATCTTTCCACGAAAAACCTGGTGTTCATGGAGGATTTTTCTGCGCTTCTCCACTACCGCCTTCTCTCAGAAACAGATTTTACTCCTTTCCTGGATGTGGGAACGGAGCTTTCCTCCCGCATCCGAAAACTGCTGCCCCGGTACAAAGGCATCAGGGACTTTGCCCTGCTGCTTCACACAAAGCAGCTTACTGAAGCCCGGATTCGCAGAGGACTTCTCCATATTCTTCTTGGCATTACCCAAGAGGAACTGCTTGAGGGAAGGGGAGAAGCCTTTGCCCCCTATGTCCGGCTGCTGGGATTCAAAAAAGAAGCCGCCCCTCTGCTCCGTCAAATCCAGAAGAACGGCTCCCTGCCTGTTATCACAAAACCAGCGGATGCAAAGCACCATCTTTCTCCTGCTGCCCTAAAACACTTTGAACGGGATGTGTATGCCTCTCATCTCTACCAGCTTCCTGAAAGCCAAAAGCGAAGCGTCACCATCCAAAGCGAATATACCCGCTCCCCCATCATCTGGTAAACAGGATGGGGGCAGAGAACTCTACAAACAGTCTTCTTTTCTATACGTTCAGATGCACCCGCTTCTTATATATATAGTAGGCTCCCACCGCTGTCACTGCCTCCGCAAATCCAAAGGCCAGCCATACACCGTTAGCTCCCAGAAAACGGCTGAAGATCCAGGCTGCTGGGATAATTACCACTGTATACCGCATCAGGGCAATCCAGAGGGATTCTTTTCCCATACCAAGCCCCTCCAGCGCTCCGGAGCAGGTGACAGACACAGCGGATACCACAAAGCCCAGACTGATCAGTTTAAGAGCCGTCACACCAATCTGAATCGTCTCCTGACTGTTCGTAAAAAGACCGATGAGCTGCTCCGGCACCAGCCAGGAAATCAGGGTGCCTGCTGCCATCACCAGCACCGATAGTTTCAGGGCAGTACCAAAAATTTTCTTTACCCGGCCATACTCTCCTGCACCGTAATTGTATCCCATCAGAGGACGAATACCCTGAATAATTCCATTGCCGGTAAGGTAGATAAAGGTCTGAAGCTTATAATAAACGCCCAGTACCAAAACATATTTCTCCGAAAATCCTGCCAAAATTCCATTCAAAGCGGAGATCAGCATGGAAGGCAGGGCAATATTAAGGGCAGCAGGAATACCTACAGAATACACTTTCTTCATCACATTTTTATTAGGTTTTGCATAAGCCATGGAAATTTTGGCCTGTGTAGGCCGCACCAGATAGCAGATCAGGTACGCTGCTAAAGACACCGTCTGCCCAATCCCTGTAGCGTAGGCCGCTCCCGCAATCCCCATAGCCGGAAAAGGCCCGATCCCGAAGATCATCAATGGATCCAGCACAATATTGGACAGACAGCCCGCCAGCATACAGAACATAGACACCTTCATCTGCCCCACCGCCTGGAACAGCTTCTCAAAAGCCACTCCTATGGTGATCACCACAGAAAAAAGGAACGCTCTGTTGGAATAGGTCAGGGCCATGCCGATTACCTCCGAATCCTTAGAAAACATCCCTAAAAACCAGGGCATTCCTACAATGCACACTACGGTCAGTATCAGTCCATGAATAAAACTCAAAATCATGCCCTGAGTAGTGGCACGGTTGGCATTGTCTCCATCTTCTGCGCCCAGATAAAAGGCAATAATCGCATTCATTCCAATGGCAAATCCCACTCCGATGGCTGTGATCAGATTCTGCACCGGATACACCAGGGCCAGGGCCGTCATGGCTTTCTCACTGACTCTTGCCACAAAATAGCTGTCCACAATATTGTAAAGGGAATTCACTGCCATGGATAGCACCATAGGCAGGGACATAGACAGCACCAGCGGAAGAATCTTCCGCTCCTTCATAAATGTTTGATCCATAAATACACTCCTTCATCTCCGTTTTATGATATGCTGAAACGATACCTGAACAAAGGAGGAAGCAGGAATATCATAATAGGTTCCCACACGTTTCCCGTCTCTTCTTTTCCGCATCATAAAAGCCACACAATCACAAATTGTAATTGTGTGGCCGAAAAAAAGATCTCTCTTGAAAAGCTCCACGCCTCTGCAGGTTTTATGAAGCTATTATGCTATTGTTTTTCAAATTTGTCAACAGCATTTCACATCCGTTTTCTCTGCTATGGCGAAACTGCTGCCGCATTTTTTCCCTGCCGGATATCCACACAGCCATCCCGCCGCATCTTTTCCGTGATCATTTCCGCATGTCCCCCATTGCTGAAATACATCTTATCCAGATCTTCCTCCTTCAGAATCCAGGCCATGTGCACCGTAACCGTTTCCCCTGACCCAAGGCTGGAGATATAATTGCTTCCATTGGTGCCGATGCCTCCATGAAGATCAAAATACTGCATCTCCCCGCTTAAAAGATTCCCCAGTCCCTCATTGTACACGAAATCCCACTCTCCCGGCTCTGCCTCCGCCTGATCATAGATCTGATAAGAGTCCCCGTTTTCTTCCAGCAGGGTGAGACATCCGTTAAACAGGATATTCTTCCAGGTCTTTTCTCCATTGTTGGTAAACTCCAGGGTAAGATATACCAGTTTAAGCGGCGTCTCTTTTCGTTTCACCACCTGATTTGCCGTATTTACCCCGTCTCCCGTCTTTACATAAACCAGTTCTCCAGGCAGCAGCTTCCCGTTTTCATCCAGTGCCTGCTTCCACCGTTCATCCACGCTGGAAGTTTCTCCCAGAAGGCTCAGATCGTCTGCCGTCTGTACCTGAAGCACCTTCATGGAGATATCCCGGGTTTCGGTCATCTCTCCGCCTTCCTCCAGCTCTACCGGAAGAATGGGAGACAGACTTTCTCCCACCTGATAAACCGGAAGCGCTTCTTTTCCGATCTCGGTCTGCTCATCCTGAATCCAGTCGATTTCTGTCTCTTCCTCCTGAGCAATCTCATCTCCCCAGGTCCATACCTTTTCCCAGGGCGTATAACTGCCCGTGGGGATCAGTTCCAGAGCTTCCCCAAACTTAAGAGCGTCTTCTTTTGAGACATCTTCTCCTATATACAGAAGGATCATAGCTCCGTATTCCGGGGCATACAGATAAATCCTTTTGGGAAATGCAGCCTGCCCCTGGGCCAGGCTGCCGTATTCCAGATACACCCCCTGGCGGCCTGCCAGTTCGATCTCCTCACTAAAGATCACATTCCGAAGAAGCAGTTCCTTGCCCTCATCCTCTCTTTCCACTCCTGGTCAAATAGCTGTCCCTGTTCCGCCACCAGCATCCCCATGGTCAGATCTTCGATCCTTGCAATATGCCAGAGCGCCCAGGCA
>CAJLNC010000116.1 GCA_905207905.1 uncultured Lachnospiraceae bacterium
ATGCTGACGTTATTATAAATATAATCTCTGATAAATTCAACTATCTGACTGTAAAGAAGTCTGACCGCAGACTTCTCCGCCTGCGGCGGGTCACTTTGGCAACATCTTCCCTGCCCGCCACAGGGCGATCCTGCCAAGCATTTTGTTTTATAGGAAAGAATTTCCTATAAAACGAAAAACCGCTCATTGCATGAACGCACAAAAAGCAGCGCCACAAAGCAGAATCTTCCACTGTTTTGCAGCACCGCTTTAAAAAATATTTACTCCACCACTTCCACCTCAGGCTTTACCACAGCAACAAGTTTCCCATCTGTCATTTCCAGCAGTATGGTATCTCCCTCCAGCACATCCCCTGATAAAATCAGTCGGGCTGCCAGAGTCTCCACATTTTTCTGAAGGAAACGCTTCAGAGGACGGGCACCGTATACCGGATCATAGCCGCCTTCTATAATATAGTCCCTGGCCTCAGGGGTGAGTTCCAGATGGATATCCTGATCAGAAAGACGCCGGTTAAGATCCTGCACCATCAGTTCAATGATGGAGCCGATATTTTCCTTCGTGAGAGGCTTAAACATAATGATCTCATCCAGACGGTTTAAAAATTCCGGGCGGAAATGAGCACGCAGATCATTCATCACCATGCGCTCACTCTCCGGGCGGATCTGCCCGTCCTCCTGAATGCCATCCAGAAGATATGAGGAGCCAATATTGGAAGTCATGATCAAAATAGTGTTCTTAAAATCCACAGTACGCCCCTGGGAATCTGTGATTCGACCATCGTCCAGAACCTGCAGGAGGACGTTGAATACATCCGGATGAGCTTTCTCGATCTCATCGAACAGTACTACGGAGTAGGGCTTTCTTCTCACTGCCTCCGTCAGCTGTCCTCCCTCCTCATAACCTACATATCCTGGAGGTGCTCCGATCAGCCTGGAGACAGAATGCTTCTCCATGTACTCACTCATATCAATCCGCACCATATTCTGCTCATCGTCAAACAGATTCTCTGCCAGAGCCTTGGCCAGCTCTGTCTTACCTACACCGGTGGGGCCTAAAAACAGGAAGGAGCCGATGGGCTTGGTTGGATCCTTGATACCTGCCTTGGAACGAAGAATAGCGTCTGTCACCTTCTCCACCCCATCGTCCTGGCCGATCACCCGCTTATGGAGCTGATCTGCCAAAGCCAGAATTTTACTTCGCTCTCCCTGAGTCAGCTTTGCCACTGGAATGCCGGTCCACCGGGAAATGATTCTGGAGATCTCTTCCTCAGTCACACTCTCATGCACCAGAGACAGATCCTTATTCTTAACCTGCTCCTCCTCAATCGCCAACTGCTGCTGAAGCTTGGGCAGCTCTCCGTACTGCAGTTCCGCAGCCCGGTTCAGGTCATACTTCTGTTTTGCCAGTTCGATCTCTTTATTCATGGCCTCGATCTGCTCACGCAAAGCGGAAAGCCGCTCCACGGAATGCTTCTCATTATCCCACTGAGCCTTTTTATTGTTAAATTCATCCCGAAGCTCTGCCAGCTCCTTCTGAAGAGTCGCCAGTCGCTCCTGGCTGGCCCGATCCGTCTCCTTTTTCAGGGCAGCCTCCTCGATCTCCATCTGCATTACCCGACGCTGCAGCTCATCCAGCTCCGTTGGCATGGAATCTAACTCGGTCTTGATCAGAGCACAGGCCTCATCCACCAGATCAATGGCCTTATCCGGCAGAAAACGGTCGGAAATATACCGATGGGACAAGGTGGCCGCTGCCACCAGAGCGCTGTCCGTGATCTTCACGCCATGATAAACCTCATACCGCTCTTTCAATCCCCGGAGAATGGAAATGGTGTCCTCCACCGTAGGCTCATCTACCAGCACTGGCTGGAAACGCCGCTCCAGCGCAGCGTCCTTCTCAATATACTTCCGATATTCATCCAGCGTGGTCGCTCCGATGCAGTGAAGCTCTCCTCTTGCCAACATTGGCTTTAACATGTTTCCTGCATCCATGGCTCCGTCCGTTTTCCCTGCGCCTACGATCAGATGAAGCTCATCAATAAAGAGAATGATCTCCCCCTCGCTTTTGCGCACCTCCTCCAGAACTGCTTTCAGCCGCTCCTCGAATTCGCCCCGGTACTTGGCTCCTGCCACCAGGGCTCCCATATCCAAGGCAAAAATCTTTTTATTTTTCAAACCTTCCGGCACATCTCCCCGAACAATCCTCTGGGCCAGCCCTTCTACGGCTGCAGTCTTTCCTACGCCTGGTTCCCCGATGAGTACCGGATTATTCTTGGTCTTTCTGGACAAAATCCGAATCACATTCCGAATCTCAGCGTCTCTGCCGATCACCGGATCCAGCTTCTGATTCCTGGCCTTTTCCACCAGATCCTGACCATACTTATTCAGCGTATCATAGGTAGCCTCCGGATTGTCTGTGGTCACCCTCTGATTCCCCCGCACAGTAGACAGCGCCTGTAAAAACCGTTCCTTGGTTACTCCGTACTCCTGGAAAAAGGACTTCATAGAAGGACTGGGATGATCCAACAATGACAGAAACAGATGCTCCACAGAAACATACTCATCTCCCATGGATTTTGCCTCATCCTCTGCACTTACCAGAGCTTTATTCAAATACTGGCCAATGTAGGGCTGACCTCCGGACACCTTCGTTCTTCCATTGAGCTGCTGTTCCAGGCGGTTCACAAAATGCTCCTTCTGGATCTCCATTTTTTCCACCAGTTTTAAGATCAGGCTGTCCTCCTGGGTCAGCAGGCTGTAAAGCAGATGCTCCTGCTCTACCTCCTGGTTTCCAAACTCATATGCAATCTTTTCCAGGTCATTTACCGCCTGGATCGACTTCTGTGTAAATTTACTGATATTCATAACAAGCCACCTCCTTTGTGCTGCTTGAAACATCTTCTTTGTTCTATCCGGACTATAACACACAAAGAGTTTCTTGTCAAGCATTTTGTTAGCACTTTCTTTAGTTGAGTGCTAATTTGTGAATTATATCTTTCCACTCATGGTTTTTGTTCTGATCAGATCTATTGCGAAAATTGATCTATAATATTGATCGGCAGATCTATATATGTTATACTTTTCAGAAATAGACTTGCTGGTCAATTTTTGTGTTGCCCTATATACACGGATGCTATATTCCGTAGAAAGGAAAAATAGAAAACATGAGACAACCACTTGCAGCCCTTCTGGCCGGATCCATTGCACTCTTCACAGTGTTTCCTCCTTATGCCAGCTTTGCACAGGAACTTTCAGAAACCAAAATCCCCTCCACTCTTTCCGCAGAAAATGTTTCTTCAAATAATACGGAAAAAAAAGCTCCCCTTCCGGTCATGGACTACGAAGACATAAAAAGGGAACTGTCAGAATCCATTCGCGCTTTAGACCAACCTGCCCAAATGGATGTGTCTGCTGTTGTTATGAGTGAAACTCCTGAAATAGATGTGAAAAACCTCTACTATGAGCTGCTTCGGCAAAATCCCGAATTAAAATATGCCTATGATTTGTCAGTCCAAGTCCAGGACGGGATGCTGACCTGCCAGATTTCCTATATGCCCTACAAGACCGGCAATTATCCTGCAGACTGGAAGGGAATCCCCATTGATACGCTCTCCCAGCTAATTGCAGAAGCAAAAGAGCATCTGGGCAATGCCACGCTTCCGATCCGCCTTACAGACTCCAGTCTGGAACCGGATACGATCCACCATGCCCTTGGGCAGGTGGGCGGAGGATATATCCTGTGTTCTTTAAGTTTGGATGGAACAGAACTCACCTATGCTCCTGCTATGGGAACTACCATGGAGGAGTGTCTGGCGCTGCTGGAACAGGCAGATCTCCTGGCTGATGAAATCATCCAAAAAAATATCCCTCCCGCCATGTCAAAGCGGGAGTGTGCAGAAGCTCTTTATGATTATTTGATTCATACAGTTCAATACGATCGCAGATATTACACAGACAGGGAGCATATGCCTTATGATTCGCAGACCGCCCTCGGCGCGCTTCAGGACGGACTGACGATCTGCGGCATCTACTCCCTTAAAGGTATCCTTTGAAAATATTTCTACTCACTGATCTCTCGCAGAGCCTTCTTAAACTGGAATGCAAACAGCACTGCTGTGAAGGCTACTGCAATAAAATCCGCCACCGGCTCTGCCAGGTACACTGCCATGGTCTTGTCTTCAGGAAAGATCTGTGGCAGAAGGAAAATCAGCGGAATCAACAGCACAAACTTCCGCACCACTGCCACCACAATGGATGCCTTTGCGTTGCCCAGAGAGGTAAAGGTCATCTGGCAAGCCATCTGGATACCAAAGAGGAACAGGCAGGCTGCATAAACCCGAAGCGCCGAACCGGCAAAGACCAGAAGCTCCGCTTCAGAGGTAAACAGCGAGGCAAAACTTCTGGGGAACAGCATCACTCCTGCCCACAAAAGGCCGGCATACGTCATGCTGCATTTTAACAGCAGTTTATAGGCGCTCTTCACACGCTCCACATTTTTGGCTCCGTAGTTGTAACTGATGATGGGCTGAGCTCCCTGGCCCAATCCCTGAAGGGGAAGCATGGCAAACTGCATCACACTGGTTAAAATGGTCATAGCTCCTACCGCAATATCTCCGCCGTATTTCAACAGAGATGAATTAAAGCAAATGGAAATAATACTCTCACTGGCCTGCATAATAAAGGTGGAAAGTCCCAATGCCAGGCAGGGAAGAATCACGTTTCTTCTTAATCTCATATTCCCGGTGCGGATTCGCAATCTTGTCTTTTTTCCAAACAGAAATGCCAGCACCCAGATACAGGACAATGCCTGGGAAATGATGGTAGCCAAAGCTGCACCTTCCACTCCCATGCCAAAGGCAAAGATCAGAATGGGATCCAGAATGATATTGATGATCGCCCCAACCGCCTGAGTAAACAGGGTATACACCGTACGCCCAGTGGCCTGGAGCACCCGATCAAAGGTAATCTGTAAGAATATGCCGCCGGACAGAACGCTGACAATGGTCATATAGGCGGCGCCATAGTCCACGATCGTCTGCTGATCAGTCTGCATCAGAAAAAACACCCGGGAGCAGGTCAATCCAAGGAGCACAAAAGCCAAAAAGCTGATCACCGCAAGGAACAGACCATTCATAGCCGTAGCGTTAGCCCTCTCCTGCCGTTTCTCTCCCAAGCTTTTAGAGAGCAGTGCGTTGATTCCTACTCCAGTGCCAACAGCCACCGAGATCATCAGGTTCTGAACCGGAAACGCGAGAGAGACTGCGTTTAGTGCATCCTCGCTGAGCTTGGCTACAAAGACGCTGTCCACAACATTGTAGAGCGCCTGGACCAACATAGAGATGACCATTGGGATCGACATCGTAAAAAGCAGCTTAGGAACTGGCATTGTGCCCATTTTATTTTCCTGCATGGGAAACCTCCTTTGTTGAATG
>CAJLNC010000117.1 GCA_905207905.1 uncultured Lachnospiraceae bacterium
GCAGAGCAGGGGAAAATCACCCGAAAGGGTAGCTCCGGTAGTATTTTGCAACACCTTTATCATCTTAAGAAGGAAATAAAAAATAGTAGTTGACAAACAGGAGGATAAGGTATGAAGAAGAAAGTGCTGACAATTTTAGTGATAGGAATCGTGGCGGCAGTTCTGACTGCCTGTACTCGGGCAGATAATGGAAGCAATGCGGCGGCAGGCAGCGGTTCTACTACTTCCGGAAGTGGAACGATTGCGCAGCAGAATCCGGCAGAGAACAGTGCAGGCGCCGGCAGCAGTTCGGGGACGGATATTGGTACGGGAGGAGCGGGAACGGCAGACGGCGGCCAGACCAATAATGGAGCTTCTTCTTCCGGCACTCCAACAGGAGGCAATGCTGCGGGAACAGAGGCACCTCAGCAGCCAGTGACAGAAGCTCCGGTTTATGAGGAGAATTATGAGGATGATTTTCCGGACGCTCAGAATGAGGACGATCCTTCCAATGCCCAGAATGAGGACGGGATAGAGGAGCTGGAGGCTCCGTTGGATTTGGATAAACCTTGGGACGGAACTTATGTAAGCGATACGGGCGAAACGCTTACGGTTTCAGTCACTGATTCGGATGTTTCCTTTGCTTTTGCCAATGCCGGGTTATCCGGAACAGCCAAGAAGGATGGCAACCAGGCAGTATACAACGGTGACGATCATCATTCTCTTATTTTGGAATATGCAGAGACGGATATTAAGGTTACCGTGGTCAGCGAAGAAGATTTTGATACCAGCACTTCTCCGCTGAACGGGGTGTATGTCCGCCAGTAGGAAAGAGTTAAAAAGTCAGATAAATATTTGAATATCAAAATAAATGTTGGAAAATAAGAAAAGTTAAAAAAACGCTTGACTTTTAGAAAAGTTAATAGTATACTGTCAGAGCGGGTTGAGGTTAGACCCGCACGGCATGGGGTCTTAGCTCAGCTGGGAGAGCATCTGCCTTACAAGCAGAGGGTCATAGGTTCGAGCCCTATAGGCCCCATGGATTTCAAAATTATATATGGCGGAATAGCTCAGCTGGCTAGAGCACACGGTTCATACCCGTGGTGTCGAGAGTTCAAGTCTCCCTTCCGCTACTGAAAAGCCCTTGATTATTCAAGGGTTTTTGTTTTTCGTGTCATACAATCTGTCAAAATGACTGATCGCAATCTGAGAAGCTCTTCGCTGCTCATCCTCCATTACATGGCGATATACGGATTTTAGGACGGTATCGTTCCCCCAACCGCCGGCCGACATAATGTAGGCATCTGGTATCCCCAGTGCGTGCAGGATCGATGCAGAATAGTGTCTTAGGTCGTGGAAGCGCATCCGGTCAAGCCCGATATGTTTCCGGATGCGGCCAAACCGCTGCGAGATCATAGTTGGGTTTAATTCAGTTGCCTTCCCGGATTTAGGATATTTATTGACGACAAATTCCGGTGAAGTGCCCCCCTTTTGTTAGACAAAATATAAGTCTAGTGAAAGGGGATTTTTCATGTCATCAGGAAAAAAGATGTATTCGACAGAATTAAAAAAGGACAGATTGGAAAGATTGCTCCCAATCTTATCCAGCGTAATTTTAAATCAGATAAACCAAATCAAAAATGGACGACTGATATAACAGAATTTTCTTTATTTGGAACGAAACTGTATTTTTCTCCTATCCTTGATATGTTTAATGGTGGAATCATTCGTTATAACATAAGCGAACATCCAGTGCTGAACCAAGTACTGGATATGTTGGATAAGGCGTTTTTGAAGATTCCAGATAATATAAACCTTATTTTCCATTCCGGTCAAGGTTGGCAATATCAACACAAACAGTAGCAAAAAGGAATCCGGCAAAGTATGTCCAGAAAAGGGAACTGTCTGGATAATTCTATCATGGAGAATTTCTTCGGGTTACTTAAATCAGAATTATTAAGAGAATGGTTGCTATAGGATTGTAGGCTATATAAAGATAATTATTGGCGCTTCAAAACAGCCTTTCAATATTCTCCTGTACTTTCTGATTCAACTGAGCATACTGTTCTGCCTCCTCCCTGGAAAACCCTTCCAGTGCGGTTTGCCGGTAGGAGAGGGAGATGGCGGAGAATTCCCGGAGAATCGGATCTGCCGCTGCCAGAAAAGTGACGGCAAACTCTCCGGTAGAACGCTTCGTTTCTGTTTTGATCAGACTCTTGTGGGTCAGACGCTGCAGGAGAGAGGACAGGGTGGAAAGAGAAATACCTGCAAAATCAGCCAGTTCTTTTCGGGTAATGCCGTGGTGAGGGTCGAACAAACAGAAAAGCAGCCAGACTTCCTGGGAGGTGAGACTGTTTTTCTGGGCGATGGGCTCCAGACAGTAATCCAGAAGCTTTCTGCTGCGGTAACAGTCTTTCAGGGGGCCTGGTCCCACAATGGCCTCCTTTGATACAAAACTTCGCTCTTCCCCCAGCTTTTTGGTACCGGGCAGGATGGAAGGGAGAACAACTCCGTCATTGGCAGCGTCAATGAGAAAACGATAGACTCGAAGCTGATTTTTTTCATAGTCTTTTTCTGTCAGCACATGTTTATAAAAATTGTTGTAGTACTCAAAGACTATAAGCTTCATTTTGATGGTCTGAGTAATGCTCATGCCCTGGTTGGCCAGAGAGCCCTTTGTATTGACATAATAGTAGAGCGGTACCGGCAAGACATAGAATGTCTTTGCATGGCGGATATATTCCAGGTTAAACATAAAATCTTCACACCAGCTGATGGCTGGATCCATTTTAAGCTGGTGCATTGCAATAATTTCCCTTCGGTACAGTTTATTCCAAAGCACCCCATAATAGAAATCTGCAGGGTTTTCCAGCATATAGGCGGCAAATTCTTCTGTGGTCAGCAGTCCCTCCTCATCAATATTCCCCTTGTGGGAGACTCGTTTTCCGGAAACACGATAAAAATCACAGATGACCATATCGCACTGGCAGGTCAGGGCGGCATTGCTCAGCAAGCGCATAGCATTGGGAGTGATCCAGTCATCACTGTCTAAAAACTGTACATAGGTTCCCCTGGCAAGGCTGAGAGCCAGATTTCTGGAGGCAGATACGCCGGAATTTTCCTGGTGGATGACCCGGACTCTGGGATCTTTTTTTTCATAGCTGTCGCAGATCGCGCCGGAATTGTCGGTACTTCCGTCGTCTACGATCAGAAGCTCAAAATCGGTATAATCCTGTTTTAAAACGCTGTCCAGGCAGCGGGCAATGGTCATTTCTGCATTATAAACAGGAATGATCATGGTGATCATGGGATTCGCAGTCATAGATACTCCTTTATTTCCGCGGACAATGAGCCAAGCAGCCGCACTTGTGGGGAGATTTGGCAAATGTATGCGGGGACTCTGATTGATACCATTTATTTATGCATCACGGTAAGTTCGGTAATCTTTCTGATGATTCTTATTTTAATGGAAGCTGAAGAGAAAGGGAAGAGCGTATAAAAATTTAATAATTCTGTTCCAATAATCATCCTGAAATCATTTTTTAGATTTTTTTCAATACCTTTTTGGATAAGGGAAAATAAATGGAGGTTAAGAGAAACGGAAGAGTAAGAAAAGCGGGAAACGAATCTGCATTTTCAGAACAATTTTGGTCTTTTACATGACAGATATCTCATGCAGAATAAATCACCGGAACAAATAAAAAAGCGTAGAAAAGAGAAATTCAGGGCTTATCAGAAGTATGAGAAAAGAGTATAATTTTTGTAAAAAGACAGATACTGTTTAGGAGAAGAATAGTATCTAAGCGCCCGGACTTGTCAAAGTGGAGCAGGGAAGCGCCGGGAAAATGGGATAGGCTGGAAGAAAGCAGCCAGAGGGACCAAAGGATACCATATTACGAAAAAAGAGAATCCGTGCATAAGGCGTGAGGGTTCTTTTACACGGAGGATGCAGGAGGACAATTATGAAAAAGTTTCAGTATGTGATAACCGATGCAATAGGACTTCACGCCCGTCCGGCTGGACTTTTGGTGAAAGAGGCAAAGAAGTTTGAGAGCAGGATCCAGGTGGCAAAGGGGGAATGCTCTGCTGGGGCGGATCGGCTGATGGCATTGATGAGTCTTGGAGTCAAATGCGGGGATGTGGTGGAAGTGATCCTGGAAGGCCCGGATGAGGAACTGGCGCTGGAAACTATGAAAGAATTTTTTGAAAAAAATCTGTAAATACGTTCGGACTTTCTGATCGTATGTCCTGAACTCTTTTTTTCCATCTGCATAATTTGTAGAAAAAGAGAGAAAAGGAGTACATTATGGCATTAAAAATAGAAACGTATTTTTTGACGAAGAATCGCTGCTATCAGCAGGCGATTCCTGGAGAAAAAAGAGGTATCCAGGTTCACAGCATCGGCACGCCGCAGGGAAATGCAAAAGCAGTGGCGGATTACTGGAATCAGCCCTCTGTCTCCGAGTGCGTCCATTATATTGTGGACTGCGAGAAAGAAGGGAAGGTTTTGTATACCTTGCCGGAGCCATACCGAAGCTGGGCAGATGCGGGATATGGAAACAGGCATCTGATCACCTTTGAGATCTGCGAAACCAACGCTATGCGGTATACTGATGGGGCAAAGTATGAGGTTTTAGACGAGAAGAAATTTAAAGAGGATATTCTGAGAGGGTATCGGGGGACAGTAGAACTGTGTACAAAAATTTGCAGGGAAAGAGGCTGGGATCCTATGAAGAAGCTGGATTCCGGCCTGTATTTGATTTCCAGCCACGACGAGGGAAGAATCGCAGGAGAATCTTCGGGACATGTGGATCCCACCCATGTATGGTCCAGAATGGGGCTCTCCATGAATGGTTTTCGGCGGGAGGTGAAGGAAGCCCTGGAACAAGGGGAGAATCCGGAGAAAATATACTTTGTGCAGGCCGGGGCATTTTCTCAAAAATCCAATGCGGAGGAGTTGGTAAAGCGCCTTCATGAGGCTGGATTTGAGGCATTTATAAAGCATTGATCAGGGATTTTTTCTGAAATGTTTTTCGGTTGTGTTTTTCTTGATCACAGGCTATAATAATTTCAGAGTACGGACATGTGTTGGAAGCAGACAACAAAGCCGGGAGGTTTTAGAATCGGGAAGGTACAGGGATAGAAAAAAGTATAAGGATCTAGAGAAAGCGGGAAGAAAAGAATGCCGAAAAATACAAAGGATAAAAAAAACGAAGAGAAATCAGCATTGGCTCTGGAGGTAATTGCGCGGCTGAAGCAGGAGTATCCGGATGCTGGATGTACCCTGGATTATGACCAGGCATGGAAACTTTTGGTGAGTGTCCGTCTGGCTGCGCAGTGTACGGATGCGAGAGTCAATATGATCGTTCCGACGTTATTTGAAAAATATCCAAGTGTGGAAGCACTGGCGGATGCTGATGTGGCAGATATCGAGG
>CAJLNC010000118.1 GCA_905207905.1 uncultured Lachnospiraceae bacterium
CTGCCTTTGCAGCGATCTCAGTGATCGGCGCCATTGTAGTTTCCTGTGCGATTTCGATGTCTGTTTTGAATCCCATGATAAATAATCTCCTTTCAAATGTGCCTTGGCACTTAATGAACTATGATTTTTGAATTTCCGCAAATTCTGCTCTGCGGTGCTCCTCTCTCTTCTGTTCTTTACTCAATCGGTCAATAGGAACAAAAAAGAGACTCTGCCTCGCAGAATCTCTGAATTTCCAACAGCATCTATAAGATGTACCGTTAAGAATCTCGCAGTCTCACAACTGCGCAAAGAGACTCTGCCTCTTATACGCAGTAGCGGAAGCGATACCGTAACGCGGACCAAGTCCTTCGTTCACACAGCATTTCTTCCCTGCATGTGACACTTAACGTACAATATCTACTCTACTTATGTATCACCGTTTCCGGCGGCTGATCGGTTTTTTCGGGAAGGAACCTTCGTGGTAAAAATAAAGACAACATTTGTATATCAAATGCTGTCCAGACGGTCGACTCCATATTATTTTGATCACCCCGTGGTATCCCACGTTAATTCCGTCAGCGATCAAAACCTCTCAACGCTGTTAGTATAGCAAACCTTTCTCTGTTTGTCAATATTTTATCAAAGATTTTTTTACTTTTTTGATCGCAGCATCCATGTGGATCGGGCAACACAGATGCCCATGTCCTTTTTTAGGCAAATCTTCCTCCTTTGTCTGATTCTTGGATATTCTCCCCCCATCTGTCTATTTTCAAGCTCTCCCTTATGGAATACTGTATAGAAACAAAGTTCATCATGACGAGGAGGTGATTACTACGAAGCAGCTGAAAATAGCCAGAAACGGATACATTCTTATTTCTGTGGTCTTTTATATCACCGGACTTCTCTGTCTGATTCTCCCGGATATTATGACCCAAAATGCGGTTCTGGCAGGAGGCATTATTCTGATTGTCTATGGCATCATCAAGATCATCGGATATTTTTCCAGAGACTTGTACTGCCTTGCCTTCCAATATGACTTTGCCTGCGGGCTGTTTCTCATCATTCTGGGCATTTTTGTTCTCTGTATGAATACCCGCTATCGTGGAAATTTTCTGGAAGGGTTGGGACTGTTGATTCTCCTTGACAGCCTTCTGGGAATCCAGACCACCATGGAGGCCCGTAAATTCGGACTCCCTTCCTGGCCGATGATTCTGGCCGTCTCCCTTCTCTCCGGCGCAGCAGGTGTGATCCTGTTTCTTTTCAAATCAAAAACTGCTGCCGGCTGTGCCCTTCTGGCAGAAGGTGTGATGAGACAGTATATCGTCCAGTGTACCGTCCGTCTGTCCCCATGCAGAAAAAATACAGAGGAAAAATGCTGAACCAAACAAACATCGCATCCGTGTATGCCGGATCCTAGAGTTCCCTTTATCCACTGATGCAGCGCTTTCAAAATACGGAGGAAATTACTTATGAATGCAATGACAACTTTGAAAAAACTGGGTATTGAACAAACTTTTCGTTTTATCTATAAAGATCCTGATAAAAATATGGTAAAACTTTTAGACTGGGCTGACAAATTTTCCGGCGGTGAATTAGAAGCTCAGAGAAAAGCCATCCGGGAGGCAGTGACCGATCCGAATCATCCTTATTACAACTACGTCCGCCGTCTGTTTACAGATGTGGATCCTCACGTGCTGAGAACACTGGCAGTCAATTTCTTCATCAACGCTGCACTGGTAGGCTGGCCTAAGGAAGAAGAACTCCGCAAAAAATATAACTGCAACATCCCCTGGGCCATTCTTTTGGATCCCACTTCTGCCTGCAACCTCCACTGCACCGGATGCTGGGCAGCAGAATATGGCAACAAACTGAATCTTACCTTTGATGAAATTGACGACATTATCTGCCAGGGCAAGAAATTGGGCGTGTATCTCTACATTTACACCGGTGGAGAACCCCTTGTGCGCAAAAAAGATCTGATTCGCCTCTGTGAAAAACATTCGGACTGCGTCTTTTTATGCTTCACCAATGCCACTCTCATTGATGATGCCTTCACGGATGAGATGCTGCGGGTAGGAAACTTTGTTCCCGCCATCTCTCTGGAAGGCTTTGAGGAGGCCACGGACGGGCGCAGAGGCGATGGCGTATACAGCAAAGTGACAAAAGCGCTGGAACTGCTGCGCAGCAAAAAGCTGGTGTATGGAATCTCCTCCTGCTATACCAGCGCCAACTATGAATCCATTACCTCTGAGGAATTTTATGATTCCCTGATTGAAAAAGGCGCTTACTTTATCTGGTATTTCCATTATATGCCAGTAGGAAACGATGCAGTTCCGGAACTGATGCCCACCCCGGAGCAAAGAATCGGCGTCTATCGCCGGATTCGGCACTACCGTGCAACCAAACCTCTGTTTGCCATGGACTTCCAGAATGATGCGGAGTATGTCGGCGGCTGTATCGCAGGAGGACACCGTTATCTTCACATTAATGCCAATGGAGATATTGATCCCTGCGTGTTTGTTCACTATTCGGATTCCAATATCCGGGAAAAAACACTCCTGGAGGCGCTCCAGTCTCCCATGATGATGGCTTACCATGACAATCAACCCTTTAATGACAATATGCTCCGCCCCTGCCCCATGTTGGAAAATCCGGAACGGCTGCGGCAAATGATAGCTGGAACAAATGCCCACTCCACAGATCTTCAGTCTCCGGAAAGCGTAGAGCATCTTTGCTCCAAGTGCGATCCGTATGCCAAAAACTGGAAGCCTGCAGCCGATCAGCTCTGGAAAGAATCACAGAAAAAGGAAATAGATTGAAAAAGTAACCGAGGGCGAGTATAATAATCCCATTATGATTTGGGAGAAAATTCTATGAACCGCACAAAAGAAGCCCTCAGCGAAGCATTCTGGCAGATCCTGGAAGAAAAGCCCTTCAATAAGATCACTGTCCACGATATTGTGGAGCGGTGCCAGGTGAACCGCAACACCTTTTATTATCATTTTGCAGATATTCCCGCTCTCACAGAATACTCTGCAAAAGAATTGACGGATCAGATCCTGCAAAAACATTTTGATCCAGGATCCCCTTTAAGCTGCATCACTCCCATTGTGGAGGAGTGCCTGAAACGAAAAAAGGCCTGTCTGCATCTTTATCGTTCCGTTCAGCGGGAGGTTTTTATCCGCTATCTCAACGATGCCAGCTACTACTTTGTAAACTGCTATCTGGAACGCACAGAGGATACACACGCGCTGTCCCAGGAAGACTGCAAGACCCTGGCTCACTTTTACAAATGTCTCCTCTCCGGTTTGATTCTGGACTGGTTTGAATCCGATATGTCCTACGATTTCCAGGGGTTCTGCGAAAAAGTCTGTACGCTTCTGGATCTGGCAGGCAAACATACGAAAGAGCATCTCTTTTAAAAAGAAGCTGCCACAAAAGATATCCCGTACGCTCCTTTCAGGAGAAGCTTCTCGGAATGCAAGATTAGCTGGTATCATAGAAAAAGCGATATTTCACCTAACAGGAGGAAGCACATGAATTTTCTTAGTATTTTTGATGTGATCGGCCCCAATATGATCGGTCCATCCAGTTCCCATACAGCCGGAGCCGTTGCCATTGCCCTATCCGCCAGAAAAATGTACGGAAGGCCTATTGAAAAGGTTACTTTTACCCTGTACGGATCTTTCGCCAGAACCTACCGGGGTCACGGAACCGACAAAGCCCTTTTGGGGGGAACTTTGGGTTTCCATACAGATGATGAACGGATTCGGGATGCCTTTGAAATCGCAGACCGCATGGGAGTAGAGTACCATTTTATTCCGGATGAAAAAACCGTCACCAACCACCCCAACACCGCGGATATCTTCTTTGAAGATAAGGAGGGCCACACCCTGTTTGTCCGGGGAGAATCCATTGGCGGAGGAAAGATGCGGATTGTCCGCATCAATCACATTGATGTGGAATTTACCGGAGAGTACAGTACCCTCATTGTTCAGCAGATTGACAAGCCGGGCGTGGTGGCTCATATTACCCAGTGCCTGAGTCTTCATAACATCAATATTGCTTTTATGCGGCTTTTTCGGGAAGAGAAGGGCACGACTGCTTTTACGGTGGTTGAATCTGATGAACCCATTCCCCGTGATATTCTGCAGTACATCCGAATCAATCCCAATGTTTCGGATCTGATGCTCATTGAAATGTAGGAGGTTCCTTATGGATTTTTATACTGGTCAGAATTTACTGGATTTGTGCTTGAAAACCCAGATGCCCATCTCCGCAGTTATGAAACAGCGGGAGCTTACGATGGGTACCCTCACAGAGGAGGAAATTGACAAAAAACTGGAAACTGTTCTGGAAATTATGGAAAATTCTTCTCACGCCCCTATCAAAAATCCCGGGAAATCCATGGGCGGGCTGATCGGCGGTGAGGCAAAAAAATTACAGGAACACAGCCAGACAGACCGGAGTGTAACTGGAGCTGTGCTTTCCAAAGCCATGGCCTACAGCATGGCTGTCCTGGAGGTAAACTCCTCTATGGGGCTGATTGTGGCGGCCCCCACCGCCGGATCCTCGGGCATTGTGCCGGGGCTTCTTCTGGCTCTTCAGGAAGAATATCATTTCTCCGACAGCCAGATTCTGGACGCTCTCTTTAACGCCGGAGCCATCGGCTATCTGGCTATGAGAAACGCCACAGTGGCGGGCGCTGTGGGCGGATGCCAGGCTGAAGTGGGAGTAGCTTCCGCCATGGCGGCCTCTGCGGCTGTGGAGCTGATGGGCGGTTCGCCTGTCCAGTGTCTCGACGCAGCCTCCACCGTTCTCATGAATATGCTGGGACTTGTCTGCGATCCCATCGGCGGCCTGGTGGAATGTCCCTGCCAGGGCAGAAACGCCGCCGGCGCAGCCAACGCCCTGACCGCCGCTGAGATTGCCCTGAGCGGAGTCCGCCAGCTGATTCCCTTCGATGAAATGCTGGACGCCATGTACGCAGTGGGCAGACGGCTTCCCCAGGAGCTGAGGGAAACGGCCATGGGCGGCTGCGCCGTTACCCCGTCCGGCTGCAGCGCGTTCTGCTCCGGCTGCATGGACTGATTTCCAGCCGTCAGCCCTGCTTTTTCCTCAGACCGATGTGAACCAGCTGAGGCTTATTGCAAAACCTGATATTAATGGAATGGGTTCCCAGTCCGCGGCTGACGATCATGGTTTTTCCTTCTCTGTCAAACCGGCCGGCACACCATGGAAGGAAAAACTGGAACTGAGGCGTCATCACTCCGCCCAGAAAGGGCAGGCGGATGGTTCCGCCGTG
>CAJLNC010000119.1 GCA_905207905.1 uncultured Lachnospiraceae bacterium
TTTGTCATAATCACATGGCACAAAATAATTCAGAACACCCTGAGCATCATTCATACTATACATTGGAACTACTTCCGGCTGTCCGGCTCTTCGGGCTTTCCGGTTTTTCCATTCTGCCTCGAACATCTGAATGTTCGCGCTGTCCATAAGCATGATCTTACATAACTCCGCTGTACCCGGAGTGGCAATGATCTGTCCCTGAAATCCCTGCTTATACAGAAGCGGAAGAAGTCCGGAGTGATCCATGTGTGCATGAGTCAGAAGAACCATATCAATATCTCCCGCCTTCACCGGAAGAGGCGCATTTTCATACGTGTTGGGCCCCTGCTCCATTCCATAATCAATCAGCAGCTTTTTCCCGCAGGCCTCCAGATAATAGCAGCTCCCTGTCACCTCATGAGTGGCTCCCAAAAATGTTAATCTCATATGCCATACCCCCTATTCCAAAATTCTTTTTCTTATTTTAAAAGAATCTTCTGTTGTGAAGTTTTATATAGTATATCACGTTACATGGATTTTTTACACGAAATTTATGAACCTCTAGTACAAGGAAGCAAAAGTTCCGCTATATTCACGAAGAACGATTGTTTCCCGTACAAGGCGGAGGAATGAGACGCAGTGGTGTATCTATGGCGATTGACGATAACAAGGCAATCGGACCATCAGGCAAGTGAACAGGACAGTTCCTTTCTATTCGCTGCACTAGTTTTGCAGATAATCCTCTATGGATCTCTGCAGCTTTTTCAGACTGCTCTCAATATTCTTATTTTCATCAAACATACTGCTTATCTCACTGTCCGCAAGAGACAATACCTGCTGATAATTGGCAAACTTTGGAGTGATTATCCCATTTTCCAGGATATCATTAAAGACCTGCACATTGATAATCTGTCCTCCCTTGACAATATCCTTCTGGAGTATCTCTTCCGCCTCCTTAGAATTCATCACCTTCCGCAGTACCGATGCTCCCTGGGAATACTGCAGAATCTTCATCTGTGTTTTTTCTTCATAGGTAAGCTTTTTCAGAAATTCCCAGGCCAGATCTTCCTGTTTGGTCCGGCTGCTGATTCCAACCAGAAGCGAATCTACGATTGATTTATTATCCCCCCGCTTCTGTGAGGGAAAAGTGGTGCAGTCCCATTGAAAATCCTTATATTTGCGAATCTTGTAAGGATAATTTTTATAAGTCCTGTACTTGGCAAAGGAGAGAGGCATAAAAGCCACTTTTCCGCTGTTAAAGTCCTCCTGCGTTACCTTATGCCCTCCATTTAATGCTGTGATCTTCTCTGCAAACAAAATGGCTTCCTGGGTTTCTGCGCCGGATAAGTTACAGGTTTTCCCGTCCATATCAAAGAGTTTCACTCCATTGGAGTAAGCTGCTTCCAGCCAGCTGTAGTTGTAGGTTGCAAACTGATCCAGCATTCCGTCTCCATCCGTATCCCTGGTAACTCTTCTGCAGATCTCGTACAGATCCTCCCAGTTCCAGTCGGCATCCGGCATCTGGATTCCTTCCTGCTCTAACAGCGTTTTGTTCACAAACATCAGCATGGGAACCGTCTCGTAGGGAAAAGCATACTGTTTCTCCTGATACTGCCCCGCCGCAAGAGCTGTCTCATAAAAGGCGCCTCTGTCAAAGGTCTGATCCTTTTCTATGAGATTCTCCAGATTTTTCATAACCCCCATAGAAGAAAATTTGTGAAAGTCCTCATCCAAGACCATAAAAATGTCCGGCATCTCCCCGTTTAACAGCTTTCTGGAAAGCCATTCTGAGTAATCTTCCCTGGATACACCGCTGTAATAGTGGATCTTGACCCCCGGATGCTCCTGTTCAAATTCCTGAATAGCCTGATCGATGATCACATAGCTGTTGGGATTCTCCACATCCCAGTTGCTTCCTGCAAACATACCAAATTCCAGGACAATCTCTTTTGGTCTGAAAACCTTATATAAAACCACGCTGCCGGCAATGACAAGAAGAAACAGAATCCCCAGGCACACTCTTTTTTTCTTCATAGATTTCTCCTCTATTCTTCCAAATCCCGATTCCCTTTTTGGGTCTGAACTGCCCAGATCGCCAGCTGTGTCCGGTCTCTTAAATCCAGTTTATTCAGAATGCTGCTTAAATAGTTCCTCACCGTTCCCTCTGAAAGCTTCAGGGTATCTGCAATCTCTTTGTTGGCCGCTCCTTTTTCCACCTGGGCGATGATCTTCCATTCTGTTTTTGTCAGCTCCTCCACATTCTTGTTGCTGACCTGTATCGCAAAATTAGACTGTGCCATCTCTGAAAACAACCGAAGCACCTTGGCGGCAATATCCGGATTGATCATTGCCTTTCCGCTGTATACCGTATTAATAGCTCTTACCAGCTCATCCATGGAAACCCCTTTTAAAAGATAACCGCTGGCGCCGTATTTTAAAGCATTAAACACAAACTCATCGTCATCAAAGGTAGTCAGTATAATGATCTTGACCTCCGGATAATTTTCCTTAATGATCTTTGTACACTGCACTCCATCCATCTTTGGCATGCGAATATCCATTAAGATCACATCCGGGCGCTCCTGTCTCACATTCTGGATCACCTCCTGCCCATTGGCTGCTGTACCGATCACTTCCAAACCTGCCCTGTTGGAAAGAACGATCTGAAGGCTCTCCCGGATCATCTCCTGATCATCTGCAATAAGTATCTTAATCATAAGTCTCCCCCCACCGTATTGGTATCTTGGCATCTACTAAAAATCCGTTGCTCCCGTCAAATTCCACGCTTCCCTTAAGCATCTGGATCCGCTCCCTGATGTGCCGGATCCCGAAGCCGCTGTGAATCTCCTTACATCCTTTTCCATTGTCCTGGATTCTGAGGCTCAACAAGCCATCCTTCTTCTCTATGGTAATCCAGATCTCTGTAGCCGCTCCATGGCGGATGGCATTGGTCATACTCTCCTGGATCACACGATAAATAGCCATTTCCTCATCCTCATCAAATTTCAGAGTCATATTCTCACAGGAAAAATGTACTTTTACATTGGACAATTCTATCATATCCGAAATCATCTTTTCAATGGCAGGCTTCAGACTCAGCCGCTCCAATGCGTCCGGCCGAAGTTCATTCATAGAACGCCTTACATCTGTGATTCCGTTTCTCGCCACATCCGAAATCACCTTCAGCTGATGCTTCGTCTGATCCGGAGAAATATCAAAGATCGTCATGCAGGCATCCAGTCCTACAATGATCTCTGTCAGCAAATGCCCGATGGTATCGTGGATCTCTCTGGCCAGGCGGTTCCTCTCTTTGGTTTGAGCCATCTTCTCCGCCATCTTAGCATATTTCTTAAGCTGCGAATTTGCTCCTTCCAGCTCGCTGTACAGATGATTCACCTCACGGATGGTCTCCCGCTGCTGATTGATGGTATAAATACAATAAATAACAAACAGCATGGTATTGAGAGAATTTAAAATATTAAAAAATGCAAAGGACACCTGCTGTATCTGCAAATCATAGTATCTGATATAATCCGACAGACTGTACAGGTTTCGATACACCTTCACAAGATCATAGCCCGTAAGCAGATACCCCACCACGGTGACAGCCAGAAGCAATCCTATTTTGTTTCCTTTTCCTCCCAATGCTCTCAGATGAAACAAAATATTGGCAGAGATCATCAGCAATAATCCGGTATAATTAAAATCTAATATATAAATAAGCAAATATCCTGCAATCACATCCACCAGCAGGCTGATCATGCAAAGCCTTCGATTTTTCCGATAAAATTTTTCCCTCAGAAAAAAAGAAATGATCAAAATGATCAGCAGCAAAAGACAGCTCCAAAGCAGGGCAGCCGGATCCTGAGGAATTGCCTTTACGCTGTTTAAAAAACTTCTGGCATTATATTCCAGCCGGATCTGCTGAGTTGTCATATATATAAATGTGACAATAAAGGATACCATCACAACATTGATGATCAATAGCGTTGTCCGCAAAAACAAATTTTCCTTTTTCATTCCTATCTCCTACTGCCATCCATTAATGGTAAACTCTTCAATATTCTCTTTTGTCACCATCTCCGGCTCAATACTGAAGTACTTATCCACACTTTCCCCTTCTAAATATTGATATACTAATTCTGCTGCCGTTCTTCCGATGGATTTGGGACTCTGCGCACAGGAGCCTGTCACATATCCCATATTGATCATGGCCTTAGAATCCGGTGACCCGTCAACCCCATAGATAAGGATTTTCTCCTCCATATCATTTTGCTGCAGCGCAGACAGGGCACCTAAAGCCATCGGATCATTTCCTCCAAAGATCACATCAAACTCTATTTCTTTTTCTAAAAACTCTGCCATCACTTCTGCGCTGACCTCCAGCTCCCCGGACGCCGGAGCCTGAAATACCACCTGATATTGGGGCTTATCGGCAATAGTATCCAGAAAACCTTCCACCCGCTCACTGACAGAAGTCTGTACCGGATAATCCAGAATCACAATTCGTGCCTCTTGTACACGTTCCATCATATCGCTGGCGCACTGTACTCCTGCTTCATAGTTATTGGTTTCTATAATAGAGACCACATATTCCGTATTTTTTACCTTCGTATCAATATTAAATACCGGGATGCCCGCTTCCTTGCAGGCAATCAGGGCAGGCTCCACCTCTTCCCAGTTTACAGGATTCAAAAACAGCGCCTCGATTCCCTCATCAATCATATCCTGGATCTGCTCATTCTGCTTTTCCTGATTTTGAGCCGGATCCCGCCTGATGAGAATATCTCCGTTGCTCTCGATCACTTCCTTGATGGATTCATGGAGCACATCAAAAAAGGGATTGCTGCTGGACATATAGGTAGCTCCAAACAAATGTCCTCTGGAAGACAGCTGCAGCTTCGCTCCCCTTTCTCTGCATCCGAAAAGCCCCAGCGCCACACCTGTCACCAAAAATAAACGGACTGCCTTTACTGCCCCTGCTCTTTTTCTTTTCTCCCACTTTCCTCTCATCTTCCGGTACTTCTCTCCCTTTCAAAATCTGTTTACAGGTTCTGTTTTTATTTTAAGCGATATCTATTTTTCATGCAATACTCAAAGGACGATCCAGATATTGAAAAGGAAAGAATTCCTATGAAACAAAAATGCTGCCACAGCATAAAGATTCACGAATAATCCCTATGCTGCGGCAGCACTTATCAGTATTTTTAATTTTTATTTGAAATCTGCTACGTTCTCAGCGTCAACGGTAGAAACACCAGTGTCAACT
>CAJLNC010000120.1 GCA_905207905.1 uncultured Lachnospiraceae bacterium
CTTTGAAATCTACAAAATCCGGAAGTCCTCCTACATTGTGGTGAGATTTGATCACTGCTGATTTTCCCAAACCAGATTCTATCACATCCGGATAGATCGTTCCCTGTACCAGATAATCTACTGTTCCAATTTTTTTCGCCTCTTCCTCAAAGACACGAATAAACTCCTCTCCAATAATCTTCCGCTTTGCCTCCGGCTCCGTCACACCCTTTAATTTTTCATAATACCGTTGCTGTGCATTGACCCGGACAAAATTCAGTTCATAGGGACCATTGGGACCAAATACAGCCTCCACCTCATCTCCCTCATTTTTGCGCAGAAGGCCATGATCCACAAATACACAGGTCAGCTGCTTTCCAATCGCCTTTGATAAAAGAACCGCTGCTACCGAAGAATCCACCCCGCCAGACAGAGCACAAAGCACTTTTCCATTTCCTATTTTCTCCCGCAGCTGACAGATGCTGTTCTCCACAAAAGAAGACATCTGCCAGGAACCGCTGCACCCGCAAATATTCATTACAAAATTTTTCAGTATCTGTTTTCCAGCCACCGTATGAAGTACTTCCGGATGAAACTGGGTGGCATAAAATTTTTTCTCTCTACAGGACATAGCTGCTGCCGGACACACCTTAGAATGGCCTGTGATAGAAAATCCTTTCGGAACCTGGGAAATATAGTCAGTATGACTCATCCACACTACGGTTTCTCTTGGCACTCCCTGAAACAGGGGATCCTGGATTTCTACTGAAACCTCCGTGTGGCCATACTCGCTCACCGGAGCCGTCTCCACCTTGCCTCCCAGCATATAAGCCATAAGCTGAGAGCCATAGCAAATTCCCAGGATGGGTATACCCAGCTCAAACAGTTCCATGGAGCACCTGGGGGAATCCTCTCCATAAACACTGTTTGGACCGCCTGTAAAAATAATTCCTCTGGGATTTAACTCTTTTATTTTCTCAACACTCATTGTGTAGGGATGTACTTCTGCATAGACGCTGCACTCCCTCACTCTTCTGGCAATCAGCTGATTGTACTGTCCTCCAAAATCAAGAACTATAATCATTTCCTTTTCCATGATATTCCTCCTGCTGCGGATCCGCTCACAAACCGTTTTTCCTCTGAACTATTTCTCTCAGCGTTTCTTCCGGCTCTGAAAGCCTTCCAATCGATTAACTGTCACAAGATATTAAAAATCTGGAAATATTATAGTTTAGGATAGAGCGGTTGACAAGTAATTTTTTATTCGGCTGTCTTATTCTGTTGTTCTTGTCTTTCCCTGTTCTGCCAGCCGATTGATCTGAGTTGCCATGTAGCCTGCCCCAAATCCATTGTCAATATTTACCACCGCAATTCCTTCTGCACAAGAATTCAGCATGGTCAGCAGCGGAGAAAGTCCCTGAAAATGTGCTCCATATCCCACAGAAGTCGGCACTGCCAATACCGGTTTGTCCACCAGACCGGCTACTACACCCGGCAAAGCTCCCTCCATGCCAGCCACTGCAATAACACAGTTGGCCTCACGGATCTGCGCGGCATTGACCAACAGTCTGTGGATGCCCGCAACTCCCACGTCATAAACCCGCTCCACCCGACTTCCAAAATACTCTGCCGTCCTGGCAGCCTCCTCTGCTACCGGGATATCAGAAGTTCCTCCAGTACACACTGCTATTTTTCCCACTAACTGCGGCTTATCCCGCTGCAGCAGTAAAGTCCTTGCCATTTCATCATATTCTATCTGCGGAAGCACTGCCTTCACTGCCAGATACTGTTCCCTGGAAGCTCTGGTTCCCAGCACATTTCCTTCACATTCTGCAAAACGCTGATAAATTTTCACCAAATGATCTGTACTTTTTCCCGCGCAGTAGATGACTTCTCCAAAACCGGATCGCAAGGACCGATGATGATCCAATTTTGCAAATCCCATCTCTTCATAGGGCAGATTCTGCAGCTGCCTCTCTGCTTCTTTTATATCCATTTCCCCTCGCTGCACCCTGGTCAAAAGTTCATGCAATTCCATTTTTCATCAACCCTTTCTTTTTGTTTTTATCTTTTTGTTTTTATCTTTTTGTTTTTATCTTTTTGTTTTTATCTTTTTGTTTCTATCTTTTTGCCCCGTTGCTGTTTTTCTCTCTTCGTCGGGCCTGTTCCTGCATTCTTTCTCTTTTAGCTTTTTTTCTGATTACTATCACGTTTTCATGCCCCGCTTTTGTTTTTCCTATTATCGCATATCAACCGATTTTTCACAACCGATTTCCAAAAACCGATTTTCCAAAACCATACTTTCCAAAAATCATTCATTTTTTACGGCGTATCTTCCCTTGCCAAGCCCTGAATATCTGTGATAAGATGAACATGGTTCTCTATGAACCTTTTATATGTATTTTATCTGTATGGCATTCGTATACAAAGGATCACACGCCTTAAGCTGTAAAATGTTCGCTTTTCTGACTGCTGACTCCTTGTGCGTTACTGCCATTTTTACATAACATCTTTTAAAAATTTACGGAAAAGGATGAAATGAAATGGAAAACCAAAATTCAAAACATACTCTTTATCTGGACTGCTCCAGCGGTATCAGCGGCGATATGGTGGTAGCCGCTCTGCTGGATCTTGGCGCTGATCCTTTTGTTTTACAGGCAGCTCTGTCCAGCCTGCCTTTGGAGGGATATCGGATTGAGATTACGGATGTGGTAAAGTCCGGTCTGAAGTCCAAAAATTTTAATGTAGTCTTAGAGATTGACAACCATGATCATGACATGGAATATCTTCACCAGGCCAAAGAAACTTCTATTAAGCAAAAGCAATCCATCTGTTGCCATACTCCTGCTTTGCAATCGGGTATTTCCTATTCGCCTGATTATCAATACCATAATTTGGATGCTCTGAATGACATGCACCCTGGGCACCAGCCCCTACACCAGGAAACATCTAATCATACACACCAGGAGCACCAGCCCCCGCACCAGGAAACACCTAATCATACGCACCAGGAGCATGGACATCTTAGCCGGGAAGGACTGGATCATGACGATCATAAGCACGAACACCACCACCATCCTCACCATGGCCGTAATCTTCAAGACATCCGAAATATTCTATCTGTCGGCAGTCTGACTCCCCATGCCTTAACACTGGCTCTGAAAATTTTTCAGATTGTGGCAGAAGCAGAAAGCCAGGTGCATGGAAAATCTCTGGAGGATGTGCATTTCCATGAGGTAGGCGCAGTGGACTCCATTGTGGATATTGCGGCAGCTGCCATTTGTCTGGATAATCTTGGAATTGAGCGGGTTATTATCCCCCGCCTTACAGAAGGCACCGGTCAGGTTCGATGCCAGCACGGCCTTTTGCCCATTCCGGTCCCTGCCACCACAGCCATCCTCTCTGCATACGGACTGCCCCTTCATATTCTTCCCATTCAGGGAGAACTGGTAACTCCCACCGGAGCCGCCATTGCAGCAGCGATCCGCACAGACAGTCAGCTCCCTGGAGAATTTAAAATTCTCCGCACCGGGCTTGGAGCCGGCAAACGAAACTATGACACTGCCGGAATCCTCCGGGCTATGCTGATTGAAGAAACCAAAAGCCAGCATGACTCTGTTCTTGTAATGGAAACCAAT